>NZ_RBXX01000002.1:5718109-6019062 GCF_003635025.1 Saccharopolyspora antimicrobica
AGATCCCGGGGTTCCCGAACCTCTTCACCGTCAACGGCCCGGGTTCGCCGTCGGTGCTGGCGAACATGGTGCTGACCGCGGAGCAGCAGGTCGACTGGCTCGCCGAGCTGGTCCGGCACGCCGACGACGCCGGGGCGACCCAGGTCGAGGTGCGCCGCGACGCCGCGATCAAGTGGACCGAGCACGTCCAGCAGGCCGCGGACGCCACACTGTTCCCCCGCGCGAACTCGTGGTACCTGGGCGCGAACATCGAGGGCAAGCCGCGCCGGTTCATGCCGTACGTGGCCGGACTGGGCGCCTACCGCCGGCGCTGCGACGCGATCCGGGACGACGGCTACGAGGGGTTCGTGTTCACCTCTCGCTGAGTCCTGAACAGCGGGACTCGCGCTGGGGCCGCTCGGAGAAGCGTGCGAACGTGACGGAGTGCGTGCATCGACAGCCGGTACCGGGAATTCCGAAGACCTTTCGATCGCCGACGCGGTCGCCCGCCTCAGCGGAGCCGAGCGGACGGGAACGCCCGCGGCACCGGTGCGGGACGTGCTCGGCGACACCGACATCGCCCTCGCCTACGCCGTGCAGCAGGAGCTCGCGCGGCAGCGGGAGGCCAGGGGCGCGGTGGCGGTGGGCCGCAAGATCGGGCTGACCTCGCCCGCCGTCCAGCGGCAGATGGGCGTCGACCAGCCCGATTTCGGGGTGCTCTTCGCCGACATGGACGTCTCCGGCCGGGCCGAGATCCCGTCCGGTCGTCTGCTGCAGCCACGGGTCGAAGCCGAGATCGCCTTCGTGCTGGCGGAAGACCTGGCCGACGGCGAGCTGGACGCGGCGCAGGTGCGCGCTGCGGTGGACCACGCGGTGCCGGCGCTGGAGATCGTCGACAGCCGGATCGCCGGGTGGGACATCGCGATCACCGACACCGTCGCCGACAACGCCTCCAGCGGGCTGTTCGTGCTGGCCGACCGGCGGTTCTCGCTCGACGAGTTCGAACCGAGGAACACCACCATGCGGCTCTACGCCGACGGCGAACTGGTCTCGGAGGGCGACGGGACTGCGTGCCTGGGCGATCCGCTCGCCGCGCTCGCCTGGCTGGCCCGCACAGCGCGGTCCTTGGGCGACCCGCTGCGGGCCGGGCAGATCGTGCTTTCCGGGGCGCTGGGCCCGTTGGTCCCGGCGAGCCCGGGAATGCGCTTCCGCGCTGAGATCGACCCGCTCGGCGAGGTCACCGCCACGTTCTCCTGAACGCCGACATCGCGCTCGACCTGACGGCCCGCAGCGGCGTGGCCGGCCGGAGTCCCGGTGTCGGTCACGGGAAGCGGCGCCGGGACAACAACGGCCCGACCAGCCGCTGGGCCGCCAACCGGATGTCGGTCTCGGCCTGCCCGGCGGAGGTCTTGCCGCTGAGCCGGGAGATGAGGACGCCCCACCAGCTGAACACCAGCAAGCGGACGGTGCTCTCGACCTCGTCGCCGGGCGCGGAGCGGGTGAGGGTGTCCAGGATGGCGTGGAAGAGCGCCGAATCGCGCTCCGCGGACCCGGACGGACCCGAGGTGTAGTTGGTGGCGGCGCTCTGCACCATCGCCGCGCACAGCCGGGGGCGCCGCAGCAGTTCCCGGCTCAGCGATACGAGGGCCTCGCCGATGTCGCTGACGAGGTCTTCGCTCTCGGTCGGCCACAGCCGCCCGAGGAACGCGCCGAGCTGCGCCTCGAAGACCGCGGCGAACAGGTGCGTCTTGGACGGGAAGTAGCGGTAGAGCGTTCCGATCGCGACCCCGGCGTCCTTGGCCACGTCGTTCATCTGCACGTGGTCGAGGTCCGCCCGGGCGCCGAGTTCGGTGGCGGCGTCGAGGATGCGGTCCCGGCGCGCGACCTGGTCCTCGGACATCGGAGATGCGGGCGGCCGCGTCTCGGCGATTCTCGCCACTGTTCCCCCGTTCCGGTCGCGCCTGGTCCGAGCCCCAGGATAGGGGCGTGTCAGCCGGCGGACCTGCCATCCGGTCGGGTGAGGAAGGCCAGGACCGCGCTTTCCCAGGCCTCGTTCTGCTCGATCATCGCCGAGTGCCCGCAGTCGGGGAGCACGTGCACTTCGGTGCGGGGACGGCCCGCATCGGCAGCAGCGTCATGACGACCGGGCTGACCCGGTCGTCCCGACCTCGGTGCCGTGCTGCGGGGCCCGGTCACAACCAGTCGCCACCGACCGCGAGCAGCTGGGCCACCGGCTCGTTCGGCCACGACTGCTGGGCGATCGCGAGGTCCGGTCGCGGCTGCCTCGGCACGTCCGCGATGGTGGCGAGTTCGGTCGAGATGGCGTGGGCGGCCTGGATGAGCAGGGGAGCGACCCGCTCCAGCGGCGACTGCACGTCGCCCACCAGCGAGATCGCGCCCACCGGGCCGTCCCGTCCGCGCAGCGCGATGCCGACGCAGCCGACCGTCGGGAAGCACTCGCCGCGTTCGAAGGCCAATCCGCGGCGGCGCCGGATCCGGTCGAGTTCCTGGTGCAGGACGCCGGGATCGGCGATGCTGCGCGCGGTGCGGCGGACCGCGTTGCCGTACTCGGTCTCGACTCGTTCCACGGGCAACCAGGCGAGCATCGCTTTGCCGAGCGCGGTGCAGTGCGCCGGGGCGCGGCCGCCGACGCGCGAGGGCACCTCGACGGCGGAGCGGCCGCCCACCTTGTCCAGGTAGTACACCTCGGTGTCGACGAGGACCGCCAGGTGCACTACCAGCTCGGTGCGGATCGCCAGGTCGTGGAGCACGGGTGCCGCTGCGCTGCGCAGCGCGTTCTGCCCGATCTCGCGGCCGCCGAGCCCGAGCGCGCGCTTGCCGAGCCGGTACCCGGACGTCGTGTGGTCGAGCCACCGCAAGCGGACGAGCTGGTCCAGGATGCGATGGGCCGTGGAGCGGGGGAGACGGGTCCGCCGGGTCACGTCCTCCAATGTCTGATGGGTGTGCGGGCGTTCGAACAGGTCCAGGATCAGTGTCAGCCGCTCCACCATGGACGGCGGGACGCGCTGCTCGACTGCCGACTCGGCACTCGTCCTCAACGTTGAGGTCATGCCACACCTCTCGATCGGCTCGATCGGCGGAATGAAATTGATTCTAACGGCATGCTAACAGCGGCGGGCGCGGTCGGAAAGCGCCTGAGCGGTGAAATCCGTTGTGCGGACGCAGGAAACCGGACTTAGGTGACGGGAGCGGCCAGGTTCCGGTTCGGGTCCCGCACAGCGGGAGTGGGTGTTGAACCGCCGCCGCCGGTCGTCTTCGCTCCCGCTGGAGCGAGGTGGCCGCGCCGTCTCCGCGGGCCGGTTGAAGTCCGATCGGTGCCCACTGTGGACCGATCGGAACTCCCGTCACGGCCCCGCGATCGCTGGAACGGTTCCGATGGAGGGATTTCATGCCGACAGCGCGGGAAGTCTTCGGCGGCGATCTCGCCGTGGTGACCGGGGCCGGTGCCGGTATCGGTGCCGGACTGACCAGGCACCTCGCCGGTGATCTCGGCATGACGGTGATCGCCGCCGACGTCGACGCGCAAGCTGCCCACCGCATCGCCGATGAGCTGGGGAAACGCGTGGTGCCGCGCGTCGTCGACGTGCGGGATCCCGACGCGGTGGACCGGCTGGCCCGCCACGTGGAAGAGGAGTTCGGCCCCGTCCGGCTGCTGATCAACAACGCCGGCGTCGAGCAGTTCGGCTACCTGTGGGACGTCTCGCCGACGCACTGGCAACGCGTCGTGGACGTCAACATCAGCGGGGTCTTCCACGGCATCAGGGCCTTCCTGCCCGGCATGATCGCCGCTGGTCGGCGCAGTCACGTGCTCGCGCTCGCCTCGATCGGCGCGGTCACCTCGCTGCCCCTGCAGGCGCCTTACATCATGAGCAAGCACGCGGTGCTGGCCATGACCGAGTGCCTGCACCAGGAGATCGCCGGGGTCGGCGCCGACATCGTCGTCTCGGCGGTGCTGCCGGGGCTGGTGGAGTCCGACATCTTCAGCTCCGCGGGCGGCGTCGAATCCGGCGACGTCGCCGCCGCCGAGGAGCAGCGGAGGACCATGCTGGCCATCCGCGAGCAGGCCATCAGCGCCGACGAAGCGGCGGAGACCATCGTGGCGCAGGCGGCGCGCGGCGAGTTCTACATCGTGACCCACCCCGAACTCGTGCACGCGGCCATGGCGGCGCGCGCCGACCAGCTGGTGAACCGCCGCGCACCGGCGCCGCACCGGAGCCGGTTCGCCGCGTCGGAGTAGGCACCGGCCAGTCCCGTTGAGCGGGAGGAACGCTTCACCGCAGGTGACAGCGGTGGTGCGATGCCGCCGAACGCCAGCACCACGACGAGGAGACGTCGATGCCCACGAGCACACCGCCCGCGCCCACTCCCGCGCGGGATACGGCAGTCGACCTGGTCGTGATCGGTTCCGGAACCGGGATGGCCGCCGCACTCGCCGGGCACGAGCAGGGCCTCGACGTCCTGATCGTCGAGAAGACCGACTACGTCGGCGGCTCGACGGCCTTGTCCGGTGGCGCGTTCTGGATCCCGGCGAGCTCGCTGCTGGCGGAGCAGGGCGCGGTCGACTCGCCCGAGCGCGCCGAGGCCTACCTGCGTTCCGTGGTCCGCGGCACCTCGCCGGACGAGCGGTGGGAGAGCTTCCTGCGCCACGGCGACGAGACGATCCGGATGCTGCGGCGGACGACGTCGATGCGCTTCATGTGGAGCAAGGGCTACTCCGACTACCACCCGGAACTGCCCGGTGGCGTCGCCGCCGGCCGCAGCTGCGAGTGCAAGCCCTTCGACGTCGCGACGCTGGGCGCCGAACGCGCCCGGCTTCGTTCCTCGGCGCTGAAGTCGCCGGTGCCGATGCCGATCACCGGCTACGACTACAAGTGGATGAACCTCATGGCCCGGGTGCCGAGCCGCGGCGTTCCACGGGTGGCGTTGCGGATGGCGCAGGGCATCGGCGGGAAACTCCTCGGCCGCGAGTACGTCGCGGGAGGCCAGGCGCTCGCCGCGGGCCTGTACGGGGGAGTGCTCCGGGCCGGGATCCCGGTGTGGACGCGGACCTCCTTGCAGCGGTTGACCACGGAGGGCGGCCGGGTGACGGGTGTGGTGCTCGAGCAGGGCGGGCGCGAGGTGACGGTGCAGTCCCGGCGCGGCGTCGTGCTCGCCGCCGGCGGTTTCGACCACGACATCGCGTGGCGCAAGGAGTTCCAGTCCGAGGCGCTCGAACCCGGCTGGAGCCTGGGGAACAAGGGCAACACCGGCGATGCCATCCGGATCGGTCAGGAGGTCGGGGCCGACATCGGTCTGATGGACCAGGCTTGGTGGTTCCCCGCCGTCGCACCGCTGCCCGGTGGGGCGCCGTCGGTCCTGCTCGCCGAGCGGTCGCTGCCGGGATCGCTGATCGTCGACGGGCGCGGACACCGGTTCGTCAACGAGTCCACCGACTACATGAGCTTCGGCCAGCGAGTGCTGGAACGGGAGCGCTCCGGCGACGCCGTCGGACCGATGTGGATGGTGTTCGACCAGCGCTACCGCAACAGCTACGTCTACGCGGGCGGGGTGTTCCCGCGGATGGCGTTGCCGGGGAGCTGGTACGAAGCCGGCATCGCGCACCGGTCGGACGACCCGGCGGACCTGGCCCGTCGAGCGGGGCTGACGGAAGCGGGGTTCGTCGCGACCCTGCGCCGGTTCAACGAGCTGGCCGCAGCGGGTGTGGACGACGACTTCCACCGCGGGGCCAGCGCGTACGACCGCTACTACGGCGACCCGACCGTCACGCCGAACCCGAACCTGCGCCCCCTGAACGGCCCGCTGTACGCGGTGCGGATCGTCCTCGGCGACCTCGGTACCTGCGGTGGTCTGCGCGCGGACGGCCACGGGCGCGTGCTTCGGCCGGACGGATCCCCGATCGACGGGCTCTACGCGATCGGCAACACCGCGGCGAACGCCTTCGGCGCCACCTACCCGGGCGCCGGAGCAACCATCGGCCAGGGCCTCGTCTTCGGCAACGTGGTGGCGAAGCACGCCGCGAGCCGTGCCTGACGACAGCGAGAGGCGACGGCTTCCTCCATCCCGGATCCGGTCGGTGTGGAGGTCGTCGGGCAGCCGGCTCGGGAGTGCGGTCAGCGGCCTTTCGCGGCGGGAAGCCGAAGATCTGCTCTCCCGGTCAGTGGGACCGGCCCGACACGGCGGGGCGTCCGACGAGCATCGTGCTCCCATGGCGATCTGGGACGACGAGTGCGACGTGCTGGTGGTCGGTTCCGGCGGCGGCGCGCTGACCGGGGCGTACACGGCATCCCGCGAGGGGCTTTCGGTGCTGGTGGTCGAGGCGACCGACAAGTTCGGCGGCACCACGGCGTATTCCGGCGGCGGGCTGTGGTTCCCGGGCAACGCCGTGCTCAAGCGGGCCGGCGACCAGGACACCCCGGAGGAGGCGAAGACCTACTACCGCGCGGTGGTGGGCGACCGCACGCCCCGCGAGCTGCAGGACGCGTTCCTGGACAACGGTGCCCGCCTGGTCGACTACCTGGAGTCCGACGACGACTTCGAGTTCATCGTCTACCCGTGGCCGGACTACTTCGGGTCGGCGCCGGGGGCCAGCGCGACCGGTCGGCACATCATGCCGATGCCGATCCCGCCGGAGCGGATCGGCTCGCTGCGGGACCAGCTCCGGCCACCGGTGGGCGTCGAGCGGGCGGGCGAACCGCTTCCGGAGCTGCTCATCGGCGGTCAGGCGCTGATCGGCAGGCTGCTGCTCGCGCTGTCCAAGAAGGACTCCGTCCGGCTGCGGCGCGGATCGGTGTGCGACGAGCTGCTGACCTCGGACGGCGCCGTGATCGGCGCGGTGGTCGAGGAAGGCGGCGAGCGACGGCGGATCCGCGCGCGGCGCGGCGTGCTGATCGCCTCCGGCGGGTTCGAGCGCAACCAGGAGATGCGGACCGAGCACGGGGTTCCGGGCGCGGCGCGCGACACGATGGGACCGGCGGAGAACCTGGGCAAGGCGATCCGGGCCGGGATCGACGTCGGCGCCGGCACCGACCTGATGTCGGAGGCCTGGTGGTCGCCGGGCATCACCCACCCGGACGGGACGTCGACGTTCTCGCTGTGGTTCACCGGCGGCATCTTCGTCGACGGCGCGGGCGAGCGCTTCGTCAACGAGTCCTGGCCGTACGACCGGATCGGCCGCGCCGTCCTCGACCGCCTCGGCGAGGGCCGGATGGCGCTGCCGTTCTGGATGATCTACGACGACCGCGAGGGCGAGCGGCCGCCGGTGCGCTCCACGAGCGTCCCGATGGGGGAGACCGGTGACTACGTCGACGCCGGGCTGTGGTTCAGCGCGGGCACGCTGGCCGAGCTCGCGGAGAAGATCGGTGTTCCCGCGGACAACCTGGAGCGGACCGTGGCGCGGTTCAACGGCTTCGCGGCTGCTGGGGCGGATGAGGACTTCCACCGGGGTGACGAGCCGTACGACCGGTCGTTCGCGGAGGGCGGCTCCCCGCTGGTGCCGATCGAGAAGGGCCCGTTCCACGCCGCCGCATTCGGTCTCTCCGATCTCGGCACCAAGGGCGGTCTGCGCACCGATGCGCGTGCCCGGGTGCTCAACACCTCGGGCGAGGTGATCCCCGGCCTGTACGCCGCGGGCAACTCGATGGCCGCCGTCAGCGGGACCACGTATCCGGGCGGGGGCAATCCGATCGGGGCCTGCATGGTGTTCAGCCACCTCGCCGCGCTGGACATGCTCGCCCGCTGACCACGAGGAGCACCATGTCTTCGCCGAACACACCCGTGCTGATCACCGGCGCCGCTTCTGGGATCGGTGCTGCCTGCGCTCGTGCCCTGGCCGCCGGCGGGCGACCAGTGGTCTTGTGGGATCGCGATGAGGGCGGCGTGGCGGCCGTCGCGGAGCAGATCGAGCAGACCGGCGGCGTGCCGGTCGTCGCGACCGGGATCGACGTCGCCGACGTGTCCCGGTACGACGACGCGCTCGCCGAGGCCCGGCGGACCGTCGGCAGGATAGGCGGTTTCGTGCACTGCGCCGGGATCGTCGACTCGACGCCGATGACGGAGGTCCGGCTGGAGGCGTGGCAGCGCGTCTTCGACGTCAACCTCACGGCCTTCGCCTACGGGACTGCCGCGCTCGCCGAGGATCTGACCGCGTTGCCGGACTCGGCGGTGGTGGCGATCTCGTCCATCAACGCCACGCTCGGGCAGGCGAACATCCCGTCCTACAGCGCCTCCAAGGCCGGAGTCCTCGGGCTGACGCGGTCGCTGGCCGCGCAGCTCGGTCGCTCGGGGGTTCGGGTGAACGCGGTCTGCCCGGGCTACATCGACACGCCGATGCTGCGCCGCAGCCTCGTCGATGCCCGCCGCGGGGAGCGGATGCGCGGTGACGCGATGCTCGGTCGCGTCGGGCAGCCGGAAGAGATCGGGTCCGCCGTCCGCTTCCTGCTCAGCACCGAAGCCAGTTTCATCACCGGTAGCACGATTTTCGTCGACGGCGGAGTCACGGCCAGCGACCGCCTCGGCTCGCTCGACTGACCCGACCTCCCGCTCGACGACGTCGGTCCTCACGACTCACGGGGTCAAATTTCCATTGAAATCAGACGTCTGATTTCAATGGAATTCGGATCACGTCGGCATGTCGGCGTCCGACGCGCCGACGCCTGCGGGTGATCCCGCGATTTCAATTGAAATTGGACGTCCGATTTCCATTGAAATCGCGGGATCTGGCCGCAGGTGCCGGTCTCGTTGAGCGGGAGAGAGCCTGTTGCGGCTGGCCCGGACTTCCCACCATGGAGGCGAATCGACGAGACCGAGTCGGAGGAGTTCCTCATGGCAGCACCGCGGACGGCTGATGAGAACGAGGTGCGGGTTATCGAGGCGGAGGCTCCGCCGGCCCGCTACGCGCGCGGCTGGCACTGCCTCGGCCTCGCCGACGGCTACCGGGACGGAAAGCCCCACGCGATCGAGGCCTTCGGCACCAAGCTGGTGGTGTTCGCCGACGGCGGCGGGAAGCTGAATGTGCTCAACGCCTACTGCCCGCACATGGGCGGTGACCTGAGCCGGGGCGAGGTCAAGGGCGACGAGGTCGCCTGCCCGTTCCACGACTGGCGCTGGTCGGGCAACGGGCGCTGCGCGAGCATCCCGTACGCGCGGCGGGTGCCGCCGCGGGCGCGCACGAAGGCGTGGACCGTGCTGGAGCGCAACGGGCAGCTGTTCGTGTGGAACGACCCGCAGGGCAAGCAGCCGCCGCCGGAGGTGACCATTCCGGAGATCCCCGGCTCGGGTTCGGACGAGTGGACCTCGTGGACGTGGAACTCGCTGCGGATCGACGGATCGAACTGCCGCGAGATCGTGGACAACGTGGTGGACATGGCCCACTTCTTCTACATCCACTACTCGTTCCCGACCTACTTCAAGAACGTCTTCGAGGGGCACATCGCCAGCCAGACGATGCACAGCAAGTCCCGGCCGGACGTGAAGATCGGCACGAACTACAGCGACGACAGCACGCTGCGCTCGAGCGCCTCCTACTACGGGCCCTCCTACATGATCGACTACCTGTGGAGCGACACCGGCGAGGTGACGATCGAGACGGTGCTGATCAACTGCCACTACCCGGTGTCGCCCACGAGCTTCGTGCTGCAGTGGGGCGCGATGGTCAAGAAGCCCGAGGGGATGTCCGACGAGGACGCCGAGCAGATGGCGCAGGGCTTCGCCGCCGGCGTCGAGAAGGGCTTCCTGCAGGACGTCGAGATCTGGCAGAACAAGGCCCGGATCGACAACCCGCTGCTGTGCGAGGAGGACGGGCCGGTCTACCAGCTGCGGCGCTGGTACGAGCAGTTCTACGTCGACGTCGAGGACGTGACCCCGGAGATGAACCGGCGGTTCGAGTTCGAGATCGACACCGAGCGCGCGATCGAGTTCTGGCAGGCCGAGGTCGACGACAACCTGGCCAACGGCCGCGTGATCGTGGACGACAGCGCTCCCACCGCCTGATCGGAGGCAGCTAGGTGCAGCCCTTGTCCTGCCGCAGCTGCGGCACGTGCGTGCTGGTCAAGAAGAACAGCCTGGCCCACACGCAAGTGCAGTGGACCACCGACACCGACCGCTGCGCGGAACTCGCACAGCACCCGAACACCGACCGCGCGAGTGTGCTGACGTGCCTGCAGCTGCGCGACAGCATCGAAACCGCGGTGCGGCGCGGGGAGCTCCAGGTGGACACGCCGTGACCCGGGGCGTCGGGATCACCTGCGACGACACACCGGAACGAGGAGGATCCATGCCGGAGCAGTCGGTCATCCGCGACGCCGTCGCGAGCTACCTGAAGGCGGTCGCGACCGGAAGCGCAGCGGACGTCGCGGCCCTCTACGCCGAGGACGCCACGCTCGAGGATCCGGTGGGCAGCGAGCCGGTCCGCGGACGGGCCGCGATCACCGAGTTCTACTCCACCCTCGAGAACATGCGCCAGGACGTCGAGCTGCTGGCGCTCCGGGTCGCCGGGGACAGCGCGGCGTTCCACTTCCGCGTTCGCACCGAGCTGCCCGACGGTGCCGCCGAGATCGAGCCGATCGACGTGATGACCTTCGACGAAGCAGGCCGGATCACGACCATGCGCGCGTTCTGGTCACCCGAGGACGTCCACCTCGCCCAGTGACCCGCCGAGCGGTCTGGTCGTGCTGTGCAGGGCGGTGGTGGCCGATTTGCCCACCGCTGCCGGTGAATCCCGGTCAGCGGTGGGCCGGAGAACGGGTCCCGGTCAGCGGGAGCAGGGGTGGGTCCGTCGGCACGCCGGTCATAGCTTCGTCGAACCGCCGCGGGCCGGCGGTGTAAGCGGTCGTCCGAGCAGTTCGGAGGTGCGTGCATGGCGCACGAGGTGGTTCGCCGAGTGGAAGAGGTCGCCGCTCGGCTCGCGGCGACCGCGGAGGACAGCGAGCGGTTGGGCAGGCTCGCGGACGAGAGCGTCAAGCTGGTGCGCGAAGCCGGGGTCATGCGGCTGCTGCAGCCGACCGACTTCGGCGGGTACGCGGCCCATCCGCGGGACTTCGCCGAAGCCGTCATGGCCGTTGCGAAGGCCTGCGGGTCGACCGGCTGGGTGTGCGGGGTGGGCGGGGTCCACCCGTGGGAGATGGCGCTCATGGACCGGCAGCTCCAGCAGGAGGTCTGGGGCGAGAACCCGGACACCTGGATCGCCTCGCCGTACATGCCCAGCGGCATCGCCACGCCGACCAACGGCGGCTACGTCCTCAAAGGACGGTGGCAGTTCTCCTCCGGCACCGACCACTGCGACTGGATCTTCCTCGGCGCGCTGGTCGGCGACGCCGGGGGCAAGCCCGCCCAGCCGTCCAAGGTGCTGCACGTGGTCCTGCCGCGGCAGGACTACACGATCGTCGACGACTCCTGGGACGTCATCGGCCTGTGCGGCACCGGCAGCAAGGACATCGTCGTCGACGGCGCGTTCATCCCGGCGTACCGGACGATCGACTCCGAAGAGGTCGCCCGGGGAGAGAGCGCCGCCGAACGCGTCGGCCGGACCGAGACGGTGTACCGGCTGCCGTTCTGGACGATGTTCCCGTTGGGCATCACCTCGGCGGTCGTCGGCATCGCGGAAGGCGCGCTGGCCTGCCACCTCGAGTACCAGCGGGACCGGGTCATGGCGGCGGGCACCCGGGTCCGCGACGATCCGCACACGCTGTACGCGATCTCCGAGGCGGCAGCGGAGATCGCGGCTTCCCGCACGCAGCTGCTCGACGGCGTCAGCCGCCTCTACGACCGGGCCGAAGCAGGCGAGCCGATCACCTTCGAGGACCGCTCGACGGTGCGCCGCAACCAGGTCCGCTGCGCGTGGCGCGCGGTGTCCGCGGTCGACGAGATCTTCGCCCGCTCCGGCGGGAACGCGGTGCGCCGCACCAACGCGGTGCAGCGGTTCTGGCGCGACGCGCACGTCGGCCTGCAGCACGCCATCCACATCCCCGGCTCGATCTACCACTCGAATGCCCTGACCTCGATGGGTATCGAGCCCACCGAGCAGCTCCGGGCCCTGATCTGAACCGCGATCCACGACTGGAGAGGAAGTCATGACCGACATCAGCTCGCTGGGCTACGTCCGGGTCCGCGCCACGGACCTCGACGCCTGGCGCGAGTTCGCCAACGACACCATCGGTTTCGCCGAGGGGAGCGGTCCGGAGGAGGACGCGCTGTACCTGCGTCTGGACGAGCGGATCGGCCGGATCGTGGTGCTCCCGGGCGAGGAGGACAGGGTGGAGGCGGTGGGCTGGGAGGTCCGCGACCACCTGGCCCTGCGGCGGGTCCAGTCCGCGGTCGAAGCAGCCGGGCTCGCCCCGAAACCGCTGACGCTGGAGGAGGCCGACACCCGCAGGGTGGAGGCGGGCATCGCCTTCGAAGCCCCGGGCGGCACCCCGCTGGAGATCTTCCACGGTCCCGCGCTGGACCACAGCCCGGTGGCGACGAAGTTCGACAACCGCTTCGTCACCGGTCAGCTGGGCCTGGGCCACGTCGTGGTCCCGGTCAGCGACCTCGACGAGGCCTACCGCTTCTACGCCGAAACGCTCGGTTTCCTGCCCCGCGGCGCGTTCCGGCTGCCCGCCCCGCCGGAACACGGTCCGGTGCGGCTCCGGTTCATGGGCGTGAACGCGCGGCACCACAGCCTCGCGCTGCTGCCGTCGCCCGACCTCAAGGCGCCCGCCCTGGTGCACATCATGGTGGAGCTGGAAGACCTCGACCAGGTCGGCCGCGCGCTGGACCGGGTGGTGGACGCCGGATTCCACGTCTCGTCCACGCTGGGCCGCCACACCAACGACAAGATGGTCTCGTTCTACGTCCGGACCCCGGGCGGCTGGGACCTCGAGGTCGGCTGCGACGGCATGCTGGTCGACCAGAGCTCCTACACGGCGGAGGAGATCACCGCGGACAGCTACTGGGGCCACAAGTGGGATTTCGGGTCCTGATCCACCCGGAGACGGGGCGCGGAGGGGCTTCCTCCGCGCCACCCGCCCGGTGCGGCGTCGACCGCACCATCGGCACGACGAGGACGTGGAGTGGGACATGAACCGTTACGAACGTCGGCGCGCACTCATCACCGGGGCGGGCTCGGGCATCGGACAGGCGACCGTGCTCCGCGTGCTGGCTGAAGGCGGCAGCGTCGTGGCGGCGGACATCAGCGAGCCGGGCCTGGCCGACACCGTGCAGAAGGCCGGTGCGGACGCCGACCGGCTCACCGCGCTCGTGCTCGACGTCTCCGACGAGGAATCCGTCAAGGACGTCGTCGCCGAGGCCGTCTCCGCGCTCGGCGGCCTGGACGTCCTGGTCAACGCGGCCGGGATCCTGCGGTCCGCGCACAGCCACGAGATGACTCTCGCGGGCTTCCACGAGATCCTCTCGGTGAACCTGGTGGGCACCTTCCTGGTGATCCGCGAGGCCATCCCGGCGCTGCTGGAGGGCAACGGCTCCGCCGTGGTCAACTTCAGCTCGACCTCGGCGGCCTTCGCGCACCCGTACATGGCGGCCTACGCGGCGAGCAAGGGTGGCATCCAGTCCATGACGCACGCCCTCGCCGGTGAGTACGCCAAGCGCGGCATCCGCTTCACCGCGGTGCAACCCGGCTCGATCTCGTCGGGCATGACCGACGGCAGCGGCGCCAGCAGGTCGAGCGTCGGCCCGGGCCTGCCCGAGGGCGCCGACATGTCCCTGTTCGCGAAGCTGAGCCCGGCCATCGGCGACGGCTTCGCCGGTCCGGAGACCGTCGCGTCGGTGGTGGCCATGCTCGGCTCCGAGGACGGCAAGTTCATCACGGGCACCGAGATCCGCATCGACGGCGGAACGCACTTCTGACGCCCCTCGCCCACGAAGCGTTCCGGGACGAACACGCGCAGCGATCGATGCGCCTGGCCCCGCACGCTTCTAGCCGCCGCGGAGGGCGGCGATGGCCCGCCCACCGAAGACGTGGGTGGCGATCAGCTTGGACGTGGCTGCGTTCGACGCGGCGCGTTCGGCGACCCGGGAGATCGCGCTGCGGACGTTGCGCGGTCGCCGGGAGCGGCACCGCGCACGACAGCTCGACGTCCGGCTCAGCGGCCTCGACTCCTTGCACGCGAGCGTGGTGCTGATCGTCCGGATCACCCAAGAGGTGCTGCAGCAGCACGACGAAGTGCCGTCGTGGATGTACCGGGCGATCGCGGAGTTGGCCGAGGCGGTCGAGATCCTCGCCGAGTCACCCACTTCGGCCGAGCATCGCCACCGCGCGCACGATCTCGCCCAACGCCTGGCACGTCTGGAAACCACCGGTCTGCCACACCCGGTCGCCGCGCTGGCAACGGAAGTCCGCTTCGCCGCCGCGGACCTCCTCGAGCTGACTGCGACCGGGAAGGAAGCCCCGTAGTACCGCCCGCACCAGCAGTCCGCCGAGCAAGCTCCAGCTGATCCCGGCGAGCCGGATGGCAACCCTCGATCCGCGCTAGATGCCCGCGCCGGCTTGCTGGATCTCGTCGTCGACGCGGTGGGCGAGATCGACGTCCAGCTGGGTGACCCCGCCTACTGCCTTGGTCCGCGCGGTGAGCACAGCGGTGCCGCCCTTGCGGTCGATGTCCGGTCCGCGCCCGGTCCTGCGGCGCAGGGCGTCAAGACGATCCAGCACGCCGTCCAGGTTCTCCGGCGGCAGCTCGAGGACGCGGGAGATCCCGTCGTTGTCCCCGGACCACTGCGGCAGCCGTTCCAGCTCCTGGCGCAGCTCCTCGTCGGTGAGGCGCGGCTGGTGACCGGTCGGACCCGTCACGCCACCCCCGGCGTCCAGCGGTTGCGTGAGCGCGCGCACGTCTTCCGGCAGGTCGAGCTGTTCGATCAGGTTCGGGTCCTGGCCGGCGATCGAGGCGAGAACCGCCTGCGCCCGGTAGCGGGCCTCCTCTGGCGTTCGGCGGCCCAGCTGTGCGAGCCGCTGCACGAAGTTGGCCGGTTCCACGTCCCCGGAGGGGGAGTCCTTGGCCAACTCCGCCGGCAGCTCCGCCAGCAGCACTGCCCGTTGCGACTCGTCGAGCACGCCGGCGAGCGCGGTCACGGTCACCTCAGCGGCGGCACGGGCTTCACCGGTCCCGAGACCGGCCGTGCTGCCGATGTCGTCGAGCAGTTGGTCGTACTTCACCATCGCCTGCCTCCTTTTCCCTCTGGATCCGCTTTCGCCACCTGGTCCTGGCGAGCTCAGCCCACGACCATCCGCCTCCTGACGTACGGCAGGTAGCCGATGTCCTCGTGCGGGAGCCCGTCCAGGTCGATCTCCTGGGGCAACGCCGCGGCCGGCCCTTGCTCCAACAGGTACCTGATCGACTCGACCACGAACCTCTCCTCATCGGGTGCCGCAACGTTGAGCTGGTCCAGGAGTTCCGGGGAGAACAGCACCCGGTGGGTCGTCGTCAATTCGGATTGGCGCACCTCGACGCGGTACTCCCCGCCCGCGGTCCGCAGCGCCGTTATGTCCTCAGCTGCCATTGCACCGCCCTCGTTCACGACGTCGGTATGGTTCGACCGCATTCGCTTTCCCGTCGGCTACCCGAATACCGGTGCTGGTACGCACCAGGACCGGCGCGACCAGAACGGCGCGGGCTCAGCTCGCCCGCCGAGGGGTTCCTGGAATCGCCGATCCCGGATCGTGAGCACCGCATACTGGGCATGCGATTTTTCCTGGGCATGGTTCAGAACGAGCTTGCCCGGCGGGTCGGTGTTTCTCAGATTCGCGCAAGTTCGTTTTCGCATCGGTGCTATCGGGTAGGGCGCACCTGGAGATGTTTCCGGACAGCCACCGCGTGGCGAATTGGAGTGGCTAATGAGGACGGTGACCGACCTGCCGCACACAGTCGCGGAAGAGGAGCACATCTGGGTGCCGCTGTCGGACGGCACCCGGTTGGGGGCGAGGATTTGGCGCCCGGTCGGCTCCGAAGAGTCGCCGGTCCCGGCAGTGCTGGAATTCATTCCCTACCGCAAAGGGGACTTCACCGCTCCCCGGGACTCGATTCATCACCCTTATGTCGCAGGCCACGGCTATGCGTGCGCGCGCGTGGACCTGCGGGGCAGCGGTGAGTCGGAAGGCGTGCTCACCGACGAGTACCTGGAGCAGGAGCTGCTCGACGGGGAAGACGTCCTCAAGTGGCTGGCAGAACAGCCGTGGTGCGACGGCCGAGTCGGCATGATGGGGATTTCCTGGGGCGGGTTCAACGCCCTCCAGCTCGCCGCTCGTCGTCCGGAGGAGCTCCGGGCGATCGCCACCGTGTGCTCCTCCGACGACCGGTACGCCGATGACGTCCACTACATGGGCGGCTGCCTGCTCGGTGACAACCTCTCGTGGGCGTCGACGATGTTCGCGTACAACTCCTGCCCTCCCGATCCGGACCTGGTCGGGGAGTCATGGCGCAAGATGTGGCTGGACCGGCTGGACGGCAGCGGGTTGTGGCTCGACGAGTGGTTGCGCCATCCCACTCGCGATGAGTACTGGCGGCACGGGTCCGTCTGCGAGGACTACTCGGCGGTCGAATGCCCGGTGCTCGCGGTGAGCGGATGGGCGGATGGTTACACCAACACGGTGTTCCGGTTGATGGATTCCCTCGACGTACCCCGCAAAGGACTTGTCGGGCCGTGGTCCCACACCTATCCGCACCTCGGCCAGCCAGGACCCGCGATCGGATTCCTGCAGGAACTCGTGCGTTGGTGGGACCGGTGGCTCAAAGGCATCGACAACGACGTGATGGACGGGCCGATGCTGAACGTGTGGATGCAGGACAGCGTCCCGCCTTCCACGTCCTACGAAGAGCGGCCGGGGCGCTGGGTCGGTGAAATGACGTGGCCGTCGCCGGATGTGCACGTGCAGCAATACCTTTTGGGATTGAACACGCTGGAGCCCGCTGGGCGCGATGTGCCGGTGCGCCCGCTGAACGTGATGTCGCCGCTGTCGGTGGGGCAGTACGCGGGCAAGTGGTGTTCCTACAACACACCACCGGATCTCCCGTACGACCAGCGGGAGGAGGACGGCGGCTCGCTGGTCTTCGACAGCGCTCCGCTGCAGGAGCGTTGCGAGATCCTCGGTTCGCCGGCTGTTGACCTGGAATTCGAGGTGGACAAGCCGGTGGCGATGGTTGCGGTGCGGCTTTCGGACGTGGCACCCGATGGTCGTGCCACGCGCGTGACGTACGGCCTGCTGAACCTCACGCATCGAGATGGCCACGAGTCGCCGCGCGCTCTGGAACCAGGGCAGCGTTACCGTGTCAGGGTTGAGCTCAATGCGTGCGCGCAGGCCTTTCCCCAAGGGCACAGGATCCGGCTGGCGGTGTCGACTTCGTACTGGCCGCTGGCGTGGCCGCCGCCGGAACCGGTGTGCATGAGCGTCTACAGCGGACAGAGTTCGGTCGCCCTGCCGGTCCGGCCGAACGGCGTGCCGGATCGTCTTCCGGCCATTCCCTTCGGAGAGCCCGAAGGTGCTCCGCCGGTGCTCCAGACCCAGCTGCGGCCGGGGGAGGAGCGTTGGCAGGTGTCGAGGGACCTGGTCGATTACGTGTCCGCGCTCGAAGTGGTCGGAGATGCGGGAGTGATCAGGTTGGAGGGCCTCGGACTGGAGATCGCTCGCAGGTGCTACGAGCGGTACGGCTGGGTTGGCGATGATTTCGGCTCCGTGAGCGGCCGGGCCGAATGGACGCTGCGCTTCGCCCGTGACGGCTGGCAGGTGGAGACGGTCACCCGCACCGTGCTCACCTGCGACGCGGAGGAGTTCCACCTGCATGCCGAGCTCGACGCCTACGAGGACGGGCGGCGCATCTTCTCGCGGAACTGGCAGCAGTCCATCCCGCGCGACCACGTGTGACGGGGACGGCGCTCGGAGCGGCTCGCGCTGCCGAGCGCCGCCACCGAGGTGAACGGGCCTATTCGCTGAACTCGAAGTGCAGGGCGTCGACGCAGCGCTGATAGAGCTCGTTGAGCTCTGCTTCGTCGTTGGCGCCGATGAAGATGTCCGCGAGTTCGTAGCTGTAGCTGTCCTGACCCGGTAGGTCGGAGAGCCGCTCGCCCTGGCCGGGGATGACCTGGACGGTGACGCCGGGCAAGCGGTGCTCGATCTCCGCGATCTCCTCTTCGCTGGGAACCCGCCGAACGACGCCGTCGGTGAACCGGCGGAGAAACCACTTGGCCGCGACGCGGTGCCTGCCCTGTCCGCGGGGCAGTCGAGGCTGCTCCCCGAGCGCCAGGTGGACCATGCACTGGAGGTTGGGCGACCCGTCGACGGCCTCGAACAGCCGAGCATGCGACTGGGACAGCCTCGGGTTGACCTCGATGATGTTGATGGCGTCGGTGTCGGGGTCCCAGAAGTACTCGATGTTGAACGTGCTCGGAGTCAGGCCGATCTGCTCGATCAGTCTGACGGAGATGTCTTCCAGCCGAATCCGCACGGCTTCGGGCACGTTCGAGGGGTACTGGTAGCGCAGGAAGCTCGACGTTCCCTCGTAGTTGATCGAGTCGACGACGCCGTAGGCGTGCACCTGCCCGTGGGCGCTGTAGCCCTCGACGGTCACCTGACGGCCCTTCACGGCTTCCTCCGCGAGGCACGCTTGCCCGCCGGCCTCGGCGATCTCCTGGGGGAGGTCCAGGTGCTCCAGCAGCTCGTCGAAGGGCTTGCCGATCTTGCCGATGCCCTGCCTGATGTTGTCCACGGCGTCGTCGAACTCCGCGCTGCTGGTGACCTTGTAGGCGAGGTCGGAGGAGAACGACTTGACCGGTTTCAGCCAGGCGGGAAAGCCGAGCCCGGCCGGCATCGTCGGGTTGTTCTCCAGGTCGACCAGGCCGAATCCGGGGTGGGCGGTGGTGACCTTCTGCTGCTCGAGCCGGCTCCAGTACTTGTGCTCGCACTTGACCACCGCCTCCAGCGGTGGGGAGGGCAGGTCGTACCGCTGGCACAGGATCGGCACCAACGAGCTCACGGGGAAGTCCCAGTAGCCGGTGATCGCATCGATCTCGCCGTCGAAGCTCTCCAGCTGTCGTTGCGCGCGGGAGAGGAGCTCGGTGAAGCCGGCCGCGCTTCGGCCGACGAGCTCGTCGAAGCCGAGCAAGGAGTGGAACCTGCATTCCTCCAGTCCCGGTAGCCGTCGAAGGCTGTCCAGGTTCAGTTCGTCCATCCCCAGCACGAAGATGTTCTTCGGCTCGGACGTTGCTTCAGAAGACGCGCGTTCGGAAGGAATCGTCATCTCCTTTGTTCGAGCTGGTGCCGCCTGGATTGCGCGTCCGCTACCGGTGCGCCGGTGATGGGACGTTCAAGAGCTTCGTTATCCGGGTGGTCGCATCCCGCGCCTCCGGGAGGGACTGCAGGATCCAGCCGTGGAACATCCCCGGGTATTCCTCGTAGTCGATGCCCACCCCGCGCTGCGCGGTGAGCTCGCGAAGCCGCCGTGCATCGGCGAGGAGGACGTCGCGAGTCGCCGCGTACACGCTGAGCGGCGCTAGGCCGTCGAGATCGCCGTAAATGGGGCTGAGACGCGCGTCGTGCGGATCCAGGTCCCTCGCGTAGAGACGACCGGCTTCGCGCAGCCCCTCGATGCCGAGGTAGGGATCGTGGCGGTCCAGCTCGGGCATCGACGGGTCGGTGACGGTGATGTCGAGCCAGGGCGAGATCAGCACGACCCGCTGGGGCTGCGGCCGGCCGCGGGCCTTCAGCCGCTGGGCGATGAACAGGCTCAGGGCGCCACCAGCCGAGTCGCCCATGACCACCTGGTTCTCAGGGGCCTCGGCACCGACGGTGGCCTCGTAGGACTCCCAGACCATTGGAATCGTCTCGCGGTAGCTGTGCGCCGGGGCCAAGGGGTACAAGGGAACCGTCACCGAGGCACCCGTCAGATCGATCAGCCTGTCCAGGAACTTCCAGTGCGCGGACTCGATCTGGTGCACGTATGCGCCGCCGTGCAGGTAGAAGATGTGCACCGGCCCGAGAGACGTCCGCGGGCGCAGCGTGTAGCAGCGGTGACCGTGAACATCTCGGCCGGTCACGTCGAACTTCGCACGAACCCAGCCGGGCAATTGCGACGTTTCGGTCTGGTTGCTCTCCGCGCTCCGCCGCAGAGCCCGAGCATCGGCGAAGACCCGCTTTCGGCGGGTCATCCGGTATTTCGCGATGACCGCTTTGCTCATCAGGCTCGCCATGGCCACCTCCTGACTCAGGTTCAGCACATCGCGGCCCGTGGATACCCACCTATCTGATGTTGAATCGCGGCCGATGACGTCATCGAACCCAACCGAGTGCCAGGACTACGAAGAACGCAGCCACCAGCAGCACCACGATGGTGATCGCGATCAGCCAGACCCACTTGGTGGCGTGCGCGCTGGGGCGACTGGTGTGCGAGAGGCCTTCGGTCGCGGATGCCGACTCGGGAGGGGTCTCACCCGGTGGTACCGATCCGCCTTCGTCGGAGAGCGGCGGCTCATCACCGTGACGGCGGCCCTCGCCCGGGGCCGAGTACGCGGTACGGTGAGGGCACGCCCTTGCACCGAACGCGGCAGCGGAGTGATTCCGCCGGTTTTTCGTTTCGGGGTTGTTGTCCCGGCCGGGACAGGGATGTCGTAGTGGATGGTCGGTCCTTCACCCGGTTGCCCTCTCTGGAGGCAGCCACATGAGCACACCCGAATCCTCGCTAGGAGCCCGGTCACCGCGGGTGACTCCCGATCTTCCCGGCCGCCATCCGGGTCTTGACCTGCGGTGCTCGCGTCCCACGAGCAAGTCCGTGGTGATCCGGGCGGGAGGTGAGCTGGACTGCCGAACCGCCGCCCGCCTGCATGAGCTGCTCGCGACTCGGTTGTCGTCAATGGTCGACACGGTCGTGCTGGACCTGTCCGGGCTGAGCTTCATCGGTGTGGCGGGGTTGGAGCTGCTGCTGCACGCCCACCGCCAGGCCAGCAGCCGCCGTGTGGATCTGCGGCTGGTCACCGGCGACGCGCACTGTCTGCGGCGGGCGCTGATAGCTGCAGAATCGACCGAGACGTTTCACTGCTACGTCACGCTGGAGCTGGCGCTGGCGACGGTGCCCGGACGGCGACGTGATCAGCACGCCACAGGCTGAGCGGGCTTGATGCGCATTCTGGGTGCGTGGCCGTGCCGTCGACCGACATCAGGTCGGTCTGGGCCCGAGGTGCGAAATCGTCATCTGCCGCCCCGGATGGGGGTCTTTTGCGTCTGCCATCACCCGGCCGGCGGGCTAGTGGGGGCGTTGTCCATCTTTCCATTGTTATGTCGCCATCTCGGATGCGATCTGCACACGAATGCTTTCCAGTTCGTCGAACTGCTGCTGTGCACGGGTGAGGAGGTTTCGCAGCATGTCGGCGTTCACGCGAGGTTCTTGCCCCGCGATGGCCAGCAGTGTTCGCCAGCCCGCCGCTTTGCCCTGCACGCCGAGGACAAGGGCTTCCAGTTCGATCAAAGCGCTCAGCGGCGAGCGATTCATCAAGGCCCCGTTGAGCTTCAGCCGTCCCGCCTTTTCTCCTGCCCAGCCCATGACAAGCTTGTAACGGGCGACCTTCACGTCGAGTTGCCGCATGATCTCCAGGAGTGATCGCCGGTCCTGGTCGATTTCGTGGGCGACAGCCGCCAAGCGTGGCATGATCTTCGCATCACGAGTGTTCCGGGTCGCTCGACGTGCCAATGCGACGCCACCGGTGGCGGCCGCCAGGTGATCGTTGAGGTAAATTTCCAGCATACGCTGCGAAGATGGAGTCTCCACGTCTTCGGGCACCTCCGAAGTTCGAATCAGCGCTCCTTCCGGGAATGCCCGAATTCGCAGTGGTCAAACCCCCCGAACATGGTCGACCTGGATCGCCGCGCAGCGCAATGGAGATTCTGATTTGCGCGACGTGCGAACGTCCGCGGGTTCGGAATTCGCGGCGTGTCAGCGGCCGGCGCCGCGCGGCCAATGTCCGGCTTGTTCGCGGGGCAGAATGGTCGCGGTTCACAGGCGAACATGCTCGCTCGCCTCGTGCTCGGCAGCGCGATGTCGGGCCTGCACGACATCGGGATTCACGAGCGCGTTCGACCTCTGTCCAGCCAGGTTGCCGACCGGGTCTGCGGGTAGCCACGTGGGGAGGCGTCATCAGCTTGTGCGGTGAGACAGATGTTTCCCGTGGACGACTCCACAGTCCTGTGCGACGGCAACTGGGAGGACATCATCATCGCAGCCGACGCGGCCGGCCGCCACGCTGCGCGCGAGCTCGCGCAACGATGCACCAATGCCGAGCTCGCTCGCAGAGGCCAGATCGAAGTCGTCGTCGGGCCGCCCGGAAACCCGCTGGCTGCCTGGCTGCGTTGCACCAGCTGCGCCAACCGCAACGACGACGGAACAGCCGTGCTCGACATCCAGCCCGCTCGGCGAAGGTCTGGATGATGCTCGGAACGCTCACCATCGCGATCGGCGGCGCACTCGGCGGGCACCTCTCCTACGCGCAGGGCGCAGGAGTCCGCCGGTGGCAGAATCCCGACGAGCGCGACAGCCTGTCTGACGGAGACGACCACCCGGCGTAGCTTCGGCCCCGCATCGCCCGCTCGAGCAACGCTTCGGGCATTACGCCAACCGGTGCGCAACAGTGCGGTCGGCGCGGGCCTACCTCAGTTCGGCGGCGGCCCCACGTCAGCGTGGCGACCGGGAACCCGTTGCGCGTGGCGCTGCCCGGGTCCTGAGCCCGTGCGCGCTGCGAGTCGGTCCGCCACGAGCCCTGTCGCGATCGCGTACACCGCTTTGTGGATCAGGTCGACGGCGAGCTCATCACGCGGCCACGTCCACGGCGGGACACCGACTCCGGTCGCGTTCTCCAACGTCTGGTCGTTGGTCAAACGCACGACCGCGAACATGGCGGAGGAGAACGGCCCCCTCAAACCGGCGTGGGCCATCGCGCCGCGAAGCGCCCCGAGGAGCACTCCCTGGCCGAGGTGCATGAGGAGGTTCATCCCTGTCGGTTCCCGCCGCATCCCCATGAGCGCCGCAGTCACCGCCACCCGCCCCTGGAAGTGAAGCGGCATGCGCTTCGAACCGTGCAATGGCCATGGTGGGGAGAAATGACCACTTCACGGCACTCGTCGAGCGCCAGACTCATCCACTGTGGACGGAACGCGCGTAGGTGCCGGGCCGCCGGGTGACGACCAACCCGGATCGTGCGGGGACTGGGGTTCCGCCCTGCCCGAAGATCCACGGCGCTGCTCCGGGACCTGAGCACTCCGCCCCGTGTGCCGGGAGGGGCGGAGGGGAACCCCCTGCTTGACGTGGTCGGCGGGAGGTTAGCGGCTGGGCGGTGTGGAGGTGTTGCGGGTGAGCGGGCTACCCGATCTCGTGTTCGCCGGGGCGGCGACCCCGGCGGACCTGGTGGCGGCACGGGTTCAGATGGCGCTGTCGTTGGGCTGGCACATCGTGATCGCCTGCTTCGGCGTGGGGATGCCCGCGATCACCGTGTTCGCCGAGTGGCGCGCGATCCGGCGAGGCGACCGCACCTACCTGGCGTTGGCGCACCGGTGGGCCCAAGCCATGGGGGTGCTGTTCGCCGTCGGCGCGGTGTCGGGCACGATCCTCAGCTTCGAGATGGGCGTGCTCTGGCCGGGGCTGATGGACACCTACGGCCAGGTCATCGGGCTGCCCTTCGCCCTGGAGGGCTTCGCCTTCTTCATCGAGGCGATCTTCCTCGGCATCTACCTCTACGGATGGAACCGGTTGCCGCCGCGGGTGCACCTGCTCACCGGAATCCCGGTCTGCCTGGCCGGCGTCGCGTCGGCGTTCTTCGTCGTCGCGGCGAACGCGTGGATGAACCAGCCGCGCGGCTTCGACCTCGACGCCGGCCGGGTCGTGGGGGTCCGGCCCTGGGCCGCGATGTTCAACCCCGCCACGCCGCCGCAGACGGTGCACATGATCATCGCGGCGTTCATGGTGGCCGGCTACGGCATGGCATCCGTGTACGCGGTGGCCATGCTGCGCGGCCGCACGGATCGGTACCACCGCTTGGGCTTCCTGGTGCCGTTCACGGCGGCGGCCGCGCTGACCCCGGTGCAGATCGCCGTGGGCGACTGGGCGGCGAAGTTCCTGGCGACCAACCAGCCTGCGAAGCTGGCCGCGATCGAAGGCGTGTTCGCAACCTCGCACGCGGTGCCGTTGCACATCGGCGGTTTCTACGAGGACGACGAGATGCGCTACGCACTGGAGATCCCGCACGGGCTGTCGTTGCTGGCGCATTGGGATCCGCAAGCGTTGATCATCGGCTTGGACCGGTTCGCACCCGAAGACCGGCCACCGGTGAACGTGGTGCACTGGTCGTTCCAGGTGATGGTGATCATCGGGGTGTTCCTCCTGCTGCTGGGCATCTGGTTGGCCGTGGCGTGGTGGCGTCGGCGCGATCTCCCCGCTTCGCGCTGGTTCCTGCGGGGTTCGGCGGTGGCCGGTGCGGCGGCCGCGGTCGCGCTCGAAGCCGGGTGGATCACGACCGAGGTCGGGCGGCAGCCCTGGATCGTGTGGGGTGTGCTGCGCACCGCCGACGCGGTGACACCGGTGCCAGGACTGGCGGTGGGACTGCTCGTGGTCGGGGCGGTGTACGTCGTGCTCACCGTGACGACCGTCGCCGTGCTCCGGCGGCTGACCCGCGCTCCGCTCGCCCCGCAGGAAGAGCCGGGTGAGGAGATGAACCTGCCATGACCGCAGCCGAGTGGACGATCAGCGCCATGTGGGTGGGCGTGACCGCCTACGTGCTGCTCGCAGGCGCGGACTTCGGGGCGGGTTTCTGGGATCTGCTGGCCGGTGGCAGCCGACGTGGCGCCGATCAGCGCGACCTCATCGAGCACTCCATCGGACCGGTGTGGGAGGCCAACCACGTCTGGTTGATCTTCGTGATCGTGCTCTGCTGGGCCGGATTTCCCGGCGTGTTCGCCTCAGTGGCGTCGACGATGTACGTGCCGCTGATGCTCGTCGCGCTGGGCATCATCGCGCGCGGTGCCGCGTTCGCCTTCCGGAAGGCCTCGGCGGAGCTCGGGCATCGGCGCGCTTACGGCGCTTGCTTCGCGTTCTCCTCGGTGCTCACCCCGTTCTTCCTGGGCACCGTCGCCGGCGGCATCGCGTCCGGGCGCGTGCCCCTGGGCATCGCAGCGGGTGACCTGGTCACGAGCTGGCTCAACCCCACCTCGTTCCTGGCCGGGGCGCTGGCCGTCGGAACGACCGCCTACCTGGCGGCCGTGTACCTGTGCGCGGATGCGCGGCGGGCGGGTGCCGCGCCGCTGGCCGAGCAGTTCCGGAGCCGGGGGATCGTGACCGGTGCGGTCACCGGCGTCATCGCGCTGGCCGGTATCGCGGTTCTGCTCATCGACTCACCGGCGCTGTACCGCGGGCTGATCGGGCCAGGACTTCCGCTGGTCGTCATCTCGGCTGTCGCAGGCCTGGCCTCCGCGGTGTTGCTGCTGCGGCGCAACTACCTCCCGGCCCGGCTCTCCGCTGCGGTGGCCGTCGCCGCACTGCCGTGGGGCTGGGCCGTTGCCCAGTACCCGTTGGTCCTGCTCCCCGACACCACCATCGAAAGCGCCGCAGCGCAGCCGACGGTGCTGCACGCGGTGCTGGTGACGACGCTCATCGGCGCAGTACTGCTCATCCCGTCGTTGCTGTGGATGTTCGCGCTGTTCCAGCGGGACACCGCACCCGGGCGGAATTCCCACGGGTCGGCTGCCGACAGCGGATCCTAGGGGGCTTCAGCAGCGCAAGATGCGTTCCAGGCGGGATCAAGGGCAGGAGCGCATCCGTTCCGAAGGTCGCCGCGGTCGCGACGCCGAGGAGAGCACCGATCCCGCTGCGTCGGTTCGCGGCGGTCGTCCCGTCCGCAGAGACCGGTTTTCCCAGCCATTCCTCCATCTTCTGCACGGTTTGCTCGGGAGTCCGGCTGGCAGGACGGCCCCGCAGGAGCATGTACCAAGAGCACGTGAAGAGCGGAACTCCGAGCAACTTCTTCAAGGTGCGGCAGCGAGGCGGCTGATCCGGCAACGATGAGAACTGGCTCGCCCCGGCGGGTGACGGGCCGGTCCCGGCTGGGAATCCTGTTGGTGAGCTGCGACGTGGATTCCGTGGCGCGAGGGATCGGTGAGGGGCGATGGGCGTGGATGAGCCGCAAGTGGTCTGGTTGACGCAGGACGCCTACGACGCGCTCCGCCGCGAGCTGACGGAGCTGCTGGCGCACCGGCCGGTGCTCGCCGACGAGATCAACGAACGCCGACAGGAAGGCGATCTCCGGGAGAACGACGCGTACCGGGCGGTCCGGGAGCAGCAGGCCAGCGAAGAGGCGCGGATCCGCCAGCTGCGGCAGCTGCTGCAGAACCCGAAGATCGATGAGCACCCGTCCGGTGGGTCGGTCGAGCCCGGGATGCTCGTCACGGTCGCTTACGAGGACGGGGACGAGGAGACCTTCCTCCTCGGGACGCGAGCTGCTGGAGCGCACGGAGACCTGGAGGTCTACTCGCCCGAGTCGCCGCTCGGGCACTCGCTGCTCGGCGCGCGGGAGGGCGACGTCCGCGAGTACGCGCTCCCGGGTGGGGGCACCATGCGCGTGACGGTGGTCAATATCGAGTCCTACCACGGCTGACCAGGCGTTCTCCGGGGTGAACGCGCCGGAATGAGACGTGGCTGAGCAGCGCGTGCATCACCTGAACGGTGGTTCGCGCCCGGCCGGGTGGGTGGCAGCGGGTTTACGTTGACCTCGTGCGGGAGTACCTGAGCCCGGACTGCCAGGAGCGGGTGCGGTCCTGCGCGGTCGAGGCACTGACGGCCGACGACGCGAACACGCAACGCGTCGTCGCGACCGTTCGGGTCAAGTACGGCCTCGCAGGGGTGTTCGAGATGTGCTCGTACTTCGCCCTGCTCGGGCACTACGAGGGAACAGCGCCGATCAGCTTCTGGGACGTGGACCCGGCGGAGTGGCGACCGGAGCTCAGGTCGCTGCTCAACATCTACCGCTTCGGGCTGGCGGTGCGGAACCAGGAGGCGGACGCGGCGGACGAGATCTTCTCCGACGTCGTGCGGCTCGGGACGGGTGAGCTGAACTCGTTCGTCGCCAACCTGCGGCGCTACGCCCGCGACGAGTGGAAGTCCTGACCAGCGGCGTGCCGCCGCACCCGGTGCCCGCCTTCGAGTCGGCCTTTCTGCTCCGCCCCCGGAGCGGCCGGGAGCGCATACTGCTCTCGTCACGTCCGCCACGGCCGGAAAGTGATCACGATGGTCGCGCGCAAGATCGAACACCCCCACTGGTGCCAGGACACCGACCTGGAGGAACGCCTGTTCGCCCACACGGGCTCCGACTGGATGATCCACGTGGGGCCGCGGGTCAGCATCGGCGGCATCGTCCTGCGGCTGACCCGCACCGACGTCGAGGGCGAGCCCGGCGAGGACCGGGTCAGCATCCGCTGCCAGGCCATGGAAGATCTTCCCCTCGAACAGGCACGTCTGCTCGCCGAACCGGACAAGTTGACCGAGCTCGCCGAAGCGCTGGTTCAGCTCGCCGACCATGCGGAGGCCGGCGAGCAGGAGCAGTGACCAGCGCAGCGACGGCGACCTGCGGGGCCCTCCTCAGGCGAGGACCTGCATCAGCGAGGTCGTTTACGGCTGGTGCCCCGCAGGGAAATCGGGTGGTCGGCGAAGCCGGAGAGGGGGCCGGGTGGTGCGGACCGGGCAGAACACACGCGTCGTCGTGGTGACGGGTGCGAGCGCCGGCATCGGGCGTGCGGTGGCACGCGAATACGGCAGGCGCGGATGCCGTGTCGCGCTGCTTGCCCGCGGTCGTCGCGGCTTGGACGGTGCTGCTGAGGACGTGCGTCGATCTGGTGGCACGCCGCTGACCGTTCCGGTGGACGTCGCCAGCTCCGAGGAGGTCTTCGCCGCCGCGCAGCACGTGGAGGACGCGCTCGGCCCCATCGACGTCTGGGTCAACGACGCCTTCACATCGGTGTTCGCCCCGTTCCACGAGATCAGCCCCGAGGAGTTCCGGCGCGTCACCGAAGTCACCTACCTCGGCTGCGTGCACGGCACGATGGCCGCGCTGAAGCACATGCGCCCGCGCGACCGGGGAACGATCGTGCAGGTCGGGTCGGCCCTGGCGTACCGCGGAGTTCCGCTCCAGTCGGCCTACAGCGGCGCCAAGCACGCCATCCAGGGCTTCAACGAGGCGCTCCGCGTCGAGTTGCTGCACGACCGCAGCCGGGTGCGCACGACGATGGTGCAGTTGCCCGGGGTGAACACGCCGCAGTTCTCATGGGTGCGTTCGCGGTTGGGCGACCACCCGCAGCCGGTCCCGCCGATATTCCAGCCCGAGGTGGCGGCCCGGGCCATCGTGCACGCCGGCGACCACCCGCACCGGCGCGAGTACTGGGTGGGCGGCAGCACGGTGAAGACCTTGCTGGCCAACGCGGCAGCACCGGGACTGCTCGATCGCTACCTGGCGCGGAAGGGGTACGCGGCCCAGCAGAACTCCGGTGTCCACGACCCGCACCGAGCCGACAACCTGTGGGAACCCGCCGACTCGAACGGCCACGACTACGGAGCCCACGGAGTTTTCGACGACGTCTCCAAGTCGCGCAGCACCCAGCTGTGGCCGTCGCACCACCACGGCGCTGTCGCAGTGGGAGTGCTCGCCGCCTGCGGAGTCCTCGGTGCCCGCCGCTTGTTGCACACCCGATGAACGAAGGCGACCTCGGAGCTCAGCCCGGGCCCTGGTTCGAAGCCGCGAACTGTCCGCGCGAAGGCCGCCACGTCCGTGTGCTCGCACAGCCGTTCGTGCACCGCGCGAAGTCCTGGCTCCGACCAGCGATCACTCCGGCATCCGGGGTGCCAACCGGTCGCGGAGGCGGAGGCCGGTGATGGTCCCGGCACTGTCGCGGCGGACGTCGACGGGTGTGCCGCGTTCGGCCGCCGGTTCGGTGATCACCAGCTCGTCCGGGCCGCTCCACTCGACGCGTTCGACCGACGGCGGTTCCAGGTAGTAGCAGCCCGGCTGCGGTTGCGGGCGGCGGATGCGCACCTCCGCACCGCCGTCCGGGTGCGGGGTGAGTTCCATGCGGTAGAACGTCGCGTCGAACTCGCCGGTCAGCTCGGTCCCGTCAGCAGGCGCGCGGCCAGGTCGGCGCGGGGTTTCCGGCTCGATGCCGACCAGTTCGCGCAGCAGCGCGCTGCGCACCTCCTGGTTGATCCGGTCGCCGGACGTGCCGTTGGTCAGCAGCACGAATGCGGTTCCGCGGTCGGGGACCAGGCACAGCTGCGTGCAGTACCCGATGGTCAGCCCGCCGTGGTGCGCCAACCGCACGCCGTCGACATCGTCCAACCGCCAGACCAGCCCGATCCGCTCAGCCGGTCCGCTGCGCTCGCGCTGCGGCGTGAACGGCTCCGCCGGCGTGTTGCCGTCGAGGTGGTGCTCGGCGTAGCGGAGCATGTCGCGCACGCAGGACACCAGCCCACCGCCGGGCACGTCCCAACCGGGCAGCTGCCAGCCGCGCTGCCACCCGGCGGTGCGCGCCACCTCGGGAACCTCGCCCCGGTGCGGTGCGGCGACGCGGTGGGTGATCACCTCGTCGGCCGTGGTGAAGGTGTGGGCCATCCCGGCCGGTTCCAGCACCTCGGTGCGGACCAGGTCCGCGTACCGCCGGCCGGTGACCACTTCGAGCAGGCGTCCCGCCACGATCAGCCCGGCGTTGCTGTACGAGTAGTCGGTGCCGGGGGCGAACACCAGCGGCAGCCCGGCGATGTGCGCCACCCCGGTGGCGATCGAGTCGTCCGCGCCATCGGCGAGCAGCCGGGGGCCGTTGAGGATCAGGTGGTCGCCGGACAGCCCCGAGGAGTGGGTGAGCAGGTGCCGGATGGTGATCCGCCCGTCCAGGCCGGAGTCGGGCAGGTGGTCGACGACCAGGTCGTCCAACCTCAGCCGCCCGGCCCCGGCCAGCTCGGCGAGCATCGTGGCCGCGAAGGTCTTGGACACCGAGCCGATCTGGAACAGCGTGCGCTCGTCGACCGGCAGCGGGTGGTCCACATTGGTCACGCCGAAGCCGAAGTGGTCGCGCCCTTCCGGCGTGCGCACCCCGACGCCGACGCCGGGCACGCCCCACCGCCGCATCAGCGGCGGGACGATCTCGGTCAGCAGGCCGGACATGTCCGTCATGCGCGTGCACCATCCTCTGCGGGCGATCGGAGTTCTTCGCCGGGGCGAAGCGGGAAGAAGCAGGACGTGGCGCGGTTGCCCGCACCGGTCGGCGGGGGAGCGTCCTGGGAGCACCGCACCTGGGCCTTCGGGCAGCGCGGGTGGAAGGCGCAGCCGGTCGGCGGGTGCATCGCCGAGGGCACGTCCCCGGAGAGCACCACCCGCTTCCGGCGCGCTTCGGCGTCCGGGTCGGGCAGCGGGATGGCCGACAGCAGGGACGCGGTGTACGGGTGGGCCGGGGCGGCGAAGAAGTCCGCCCGCTCGGCGACCTCGACCACCTTGCCCAGGTACATCACCGCCACCCGGTCGCACAGGTGCTTGACCACGGACAGGTCGTGCGTGATGAACACGTAGGTGAGGCCGAGCTCTCGCTGGAGGTCCTTGAGCAGTTCGAGGATCTGCGCCTGGATCGACACGTCCAGCGCGGAGACCGGCTCGTCGCAGACCACCACCTTCGGCCGCAGGGCGATGGCCCGGGCGATGCCCATCCGCTGCCGCTGCCCGCCGGAGAACTCGTGCGGGTAGCGGTCGCGGTGGTCCGGGTGCAACCCGACCATCTCCATCAGCTCGGCCACCCGCCGCCGCACGTCCGGTTGCCGCTGGATGCGCAGCGGCTCGGCGATGATCTCGCCGACGCTGAGCCGGGGGTTCACCGACGCCGACGGGTTCTGGAAGACCATCTGGACGTCGCGGCGCAGCCGGGACAGCTCGGCACCCCGCTTGGCGAAGATGTTCTCGCCCTCGAACAGCACCTCGCCGCTGGTCGGCGTCGCCAGCCTCAGCAGCAGCCGGGCGAGAGTGCTCTTGCCGCAACCGGATTCGCCGACCAGGCCGAGGGTTTCCCCGCGCCGCACGCCGATGTCCACGCCGTCGACGGCCCGCACCAGACCGCCGCGCCTGCGGAACAGGCCGCCGCGCGCGGGGAAGTGCATGGTCAGGTCCCGGGTTTGCAGGAGGTGTTCGCTCATCGGCCCGCCTCGGTCGGTTCGTCCAGCGCCGCCGCCAGTGCCCGGAACTCCGCCGCGGTGTGCACGCACGCCGCCCACCGGCCCGCCGCCTTGAGGTCCAGCGCCTGCTCCGTCGTGGTGCACCGGTCGTCGGCGAACCGGCACCGCGGCGCGAACCGGCAGCCCGGCGGCGGGTCGGCCGGCGACGGTGGCTGCCCGCCGATCGGCACCGGCGGGTCGTCGGCGTCGAGCCTGGGCACCGCGCGCAGCAGGGACCAGGTGTAGGGCATCAGCGGATCCTGGAAGAGCTCCTTCGGGGTACCGGACTCCACCGCTGTCCCGCCGTACATCACCAGCACCCGGTCGGCGATCTGGGAGACCACCCCCAGGTCGTGGGTGATCATGATGATGGACATGCCGTGCGCCGCCTTCAGCTCGGCGAGCAGTTCCAGGATCTGCGCCTGGATGGTGACGTCGAGCGCGGTGGTCGGCTCGTCCGCGATCAGGATCTTGGGCCGCCCGGCCAGCGCGGCGGCGATCATGGCCCGCTGCCGCATCCCGCCGGAGAGCTGGTGCGGGTAGTCGCGGGCGCGCTGCGCAGCGCCGGGCATCCCGACCTCGTCCAGCGCCTGCACGGCGCGGCGCAGCGCCTGCTTGCGCGAAACCCGCTCGTGGCTGCGGATCGCCTCGGCGATCTGGTCGCCGACGGTGAGCACCGGGTTGAGGCAGGTGGTCGGGTCCTGGAAGATCATCGAGATCTCCTTGCCCCGGATCGCCCGCAGCTCGCGCTCGGTGGCGCCGAGCAGGTCGCGGCCCTGGTACCGGATCCGGCCCCCGGCGTAGTGGCAGGGCGGCGACGGGTTGAGCCGCATGATGGACATCGCGGTCACGCTCTTGCCGGAGCCGGATTCGCCGACGATGCTCAGCGTCTCGCCCTCGGCGACGGAGAAGGAGACCCCGTCGACGGCGCGGACCACGCCCTCGGCGGTGCGGAAGTGCACCCGCAGGTCGTCGACTTCGAGGAGGTCCATCGTCAGCGCACCGCCTTCGGGTCGAAGACGTCGCGGAAGCCATCGCCGATGAAGTTCACGCACAGCACCGCGAAGGCGATCGCCAGTCCCGGGAAGACGATGGCGAACTGGCTGGTGAGGAACACGTGGAAGCCGGCGCGGAAGGCGTCGGAGAGCATGGCACCCCATTCCGGTGTCGGCGCCTGCGCGCCGAGGCCGAGGAAGGACAGCGCGGCGATGTCCAGGATGGCCGCGGCGAGGCTGAGCGTGGACTGGACGATCAGCGGCCCCGTGCAGTTGGGCAGCAGGGTGCGCAGGAGGATCCGCGCGTGACCGGCGCCCATGGACCGCGCGGCCTGCACGTAGTCGCTGTCCCGCAACCCGATCGCTGCCGACCGGACCACCCTGGCGATCTGCGGGACGGAGACGATGCCGACCGCGAGCATGGCGTTCCAGAGCCCCGGCCCCAGAGCCGAGACGATCATGATGGCCAGCAGCACGCTGGGGAACGCCAGCAGGATGTCCATCAACCGCATCAGCACGGTGTCGTACCAGCCGCCCCGGTAACCGGCGAGCAGTCCGATCCCCGTCCCGACGGCGGTGGCCAGTGCGACCGCCAGCAGCCCGGCGGACAGCGTCACCCCGGCGCCGTGCAGCAGCCGGGACAGGATGTCGCGGCCCAGCTCGTCCTGTCCGAGCAGGTGCGCGCCGCTCGGCGGCTGGAACCGGCCGGCGAGGTCCTGCGCGTACGGGTCGTACGGCGCGATGACCGGTGCCAGCACGGCGATCAGCGCGAACAGCCCGAGCACGACGACGCCGAGAACGGCCAGCCGGTTGGCGAAGAAGGCACGCCGGCGCCGGGACGGTCGGCTCCGGGCGCCGGTCGGCGGCGCGGAGGCAGCCACTTCGGCCATCAGTACCTCACTCTCGGGTCGAGGACCGCGTACAGCAGGTCGACCGCGAGGTTGACCAGCACGAACAGCAGCGATCCGTACAGCACCACGCCCTGGATCAGCGCGTAGTCGCGCTGGTACACCGCCTGGTAGGCGATCTGGCCGATGCCCGGCCAGGAGAAGATCGTCTCGGTGATCACCGCGCCGCCGAGCAGCAGGCCGAGCTGCAGCCCGATCACCGTGAGCACCGGCAGCATCGAGTTGCGCAGGCCGTGCCGGAAGGTCGTGACCAGCGGGTGGAGCCCCTTCGCCCGCGCGGTGCGGATGAAGTCCTCGGCCAGCGTCTCCCGCATGCTCGACCGGGTCATGCGCATGATCACCCCGCACGGGATGGTCGCCAGCGCGAGCGCGGGCATGACCAGGTGCGCCAGCGAGGTCCGCAACATCGCCCAGTCACCGGCGAGCAGCGAGTCGACCACGTTCAGCCCGGTGACCGCGGGCAGCGATTCGGCGGCGGGCAGCCGTCCCGGGAACGGCAGCAGGTGCAGGTTCACGCCCAGCACCACCATCAGCAGCATGGCCAGCCAGAAGATCGGCATGCTCACGCCCGCGACGGCGAGCACCGAGGCGGCCTTGTCCAGCAGCGAGCGCGGGCGGCTGGCCGCCAGCGTGCCGAGTGCGATGCCGACGACCACGGCGATGACCAGCGCGGCCAGCGTCAGCTCCAGGGTCGCGGGCAGCCGGGCGGCCAGTTCGGCGACGACCGGCCGACCGGTCACAGTGGACTCGCCGAGATCGCCCTGCAGCGCCCGGACCAGGAACAGCCAGTACTGGGCGATGACCGGCTCGTCGAGCCCCATCTCGGCGCGCAGCTCGGAGATCTGCGCGGGAGTGGCGTTCTCCCCGAGGATGACCTGCGCCGGATCGCCCGGGATCATCCGCACGGTGAAGAACACGACCGCCGAAACCCCGAGCAGCACCGGGATCAGCTGGCCCAGTCGGCGCACGGCGTAGGTCAGCACGGGCGCTCGCCTCCTCGGTGCGGGGTGCGCGGTTCAGACGGTGAGCGCATCGAGGTCGTCCATGGCGATGTTGGTGCCGAAGCCCGCGAAGCCGGAGCGCAGCGCGATCGGCGGGCTGACGTAGGCGATCGGGAGCACCGGTACCTCGTCGTGCACGATGCGCTGGACGGTGGCGTAGCGGGCACGTTGTTCCTCCGGATCGGTGGTGACCCTGGCCTCGGCGAGCAGCGCGTCGACCTGCGGATTCTGGAAGAAGGACAGGTTGGAGGAGTTCTCCGGCGTGGCGCTGGCGCCGGCGTACCAGTAGTTCAGCGGGAAGTAGGAGTCCACGCCGATCGTGGTGCCGCCGAACATGGCGATGTCGTGCATGCCCTTGCCGGTCCGCTCCACGTAGGTGGCGAGCTCGTAGGTGACCAGCTCCGCCGCGATCCCGACCTCGGCCAGGTTCGCCTGCACGACCTGGGCGACGCCCTTGCCGTCCGGCATGTAAGGCCGGGCGGTGGACATGTACCAGAGGCTGGTCCGGAACCCGTCGGGCAGCCCGGCTTCGGCCAGCAACCGCCGCGCCAGGCCTGGGTCGTACGGGTGCGGCCGGATCGAGCGGTCGACGAACGCGGAGATCCCGTACAGCGGCGCACCGGCCACCTCGGCCCGCGCGCCGAAGAAGTGCTCCACGATGCGCGGCAGATCGATCGCGTGCGCGATCGCCTTGCGCACCAACGGGTTCTGGAACGGTGCGCGACGGGTGTTCATGGCGAAGTAGCTGAAGCACTCCTGCGGGTGCTGGACGACGGTGAAACCCGCTGTTTCGCGCAGCGCGTCGGCGTCCTGCGGCACGATGCCGTTGACCGCGGAGAGCCCGCCGCCGACCAGCGCCGCCACCCGGGCCGCGCTGTCCGGAATGGACGTCAGCACCACGGTGTCCACCCGTCTGCCGGGCCCGGTCTGCCGCGTGCCCCACCAGGATTCGTTGCGGTGCAGGGTGATCTTGTTCCCGTGGTCCCAGGACGCCAGCGCGAACGGGCCGGTGCCCACCGGGCGTTCCCAGAAGCCTTCGACGTCCTGCCGGATCGCGGTGGGCGAGGCGATGCCGAACTGCGCTCCGGCGAGGGTCGGCAGGAACGGCCCGTACGGTTCCCGGAGGGTGAACCGCACCGCGTGCGGGCCGACCGCCTCCACGCGGGTGATCACCGACTCCTCGTCGAAGCCGCCGAAGAGGTTGGCGTAGTAGGCGAACTTGCTGCTCTGCGGGCCGCCGCCCCGGTGGTGGGGGTGGTCGCTCTCGCGCCAGCGCCGGAAGTTGAACACCACGGCCTCGGCGTCGAGCGGGGTCCCGTCGTGGAACCGCACGCCCTCGCGGAGTTCGAAGGTGTACTGCCTGCCGCCGTCCTCGGGTTCGGGAACGGCGGTCGCCAGTGCGGGCAGCAGCGCCCCGTCCGGGGCGTAGCGCAGCAGCGAGTCGAAGATCTGGTGGATCACCGCGTAGGACTCGCTGTCGGTCTGGTTCATCGGGTCCAGCGAGACCGCGTCCGCGCCCCGCCCGTAGACGAATGCTGCACCGCCGGCTCCGGTCCGCTCCGGGGTCCCGCACCCGGCAAAGCCGAGCAGCACCGCTCCGGCCCCGGCGAGCTGGAGCAGGCCGCGGCGGGACAGCCCCGGCCCGGTCCGGGTGAGCTTGTGCGTCATCGCAGCTCCTCTTTCTCCATGCGCTGAGCCGACGTGAGTGGAGGGGACTCCGGCCCGCATCGGGCGCGTGATCCCCGGGTGCGCTGCGCGGGCGTCTCCGGGTAGCTGTTCCGGCGCCACGCAGGTCAGCGCCGGTGATCTCGCGCTGGGCTGGACTAGAGTGTGAACTCGGCGGCGCATGAACAAGATCATTCGCTCGATTCGCTCACTTCATGCCCGCTGGGAGCGAGAAACGTGCATGAGGACTTCTCCGAAGACGACTTGGCGCTCATCCACGCCCTGCAGCTGTGGCCCCGCGCGCCCTGGGCGGCGCTGGCCCCGATGCTCGATGCATCGCCGACGGCGCTGGCGCAACGCTGGGCCCGGCTCCGCGACGCGGGCCTGGCCTGGATCACGGCGTACCCGGAGTACGGCGAGCTCTCCGGCGGCGCGATGGTGGCGCTGGTCGAGATGAACTGCGCCCCGGGCGCGGTGGACGACGTGGCGGGGCGGCTGGAGCTGACCCACCGCGTGCACAACGTCGAGCACGTCGCGCAGGGCCGAGACCTGCTGCTGACGGTCGCCGCCAGCTCGTTCGGCGAGCTCTCCGCGCTGCTGCTGGACGAGCTGCCGAAGCTGCCCGGCGTGGCCTCGCTGCACTCCCACATCGGGACCAAGCGGCACATCGAGGGAAGCCAGTGGCAGCTCGACGCGCTGGACAGCGCGCAGCGCGAGGCGATCCGGCAGGCGGGCCGCGCCGAGCGGGACCGCCCCAGCGAACCGATCTACCTGCGCTCCGACGTCTTCGCGCCGCTGGTGTCGGCGTTGGCGCACGACGGCAGGGCGACCGCGGCGGAGCTGGCCGAGCGGCTCGGCCGGCCGACCTCCACGGTCCGCCGCCAGCTGGCCGCGCTGCTGCGCTCCCGAGCGCTCCGGCTGCGCTGCGAGGTCGCCCAGCTGCACACCCGGTGGCCGATCGCGGTGATCTGGTGGTGCCGGCTGCCCAACAGCGCCCTGCCCGCGGCCGTGTCCCGGTTGCGGGAGGACCCCCGGGTGCGGTTGTGCATGTCCGTGACCGGTTCGGCGAACCTCGTGGTCAACGCGTGGACGGCGAGCATGGCCGACCTGATGAGCATGCAGGACGACCTCGAAGCGCTGCTGCCCCCGGGCGGGATCACGAACAACTCGGTGATCCTGCGAACCCGCAAGCGGGTCGGCTGGCTGATGCACGCCGACGGCCGCTGCACCGGCGAGGTCGTCCCGCTACCCGGCCCACTCGCCGAACCGACGGCCTGAGAACTGCACCGCGCGGGCGCCTGCTCACTGGAGGGCTTTGTGGGCCTGGCGGTTGATCGGGAGTGGCTGGCCGAGAGTTCGCACGGTGAAGGGCTTTTCGGGCATCGCGAAGACCTGGACGTATGTCCCGACGACAGGATGGCGTCGTTGAGCAGGCGTCGAGGGGTCGGCGGAGGAGAGCACGCCGTCGGTGGACGCAACCAACTGGTCTCCATAGCGTGATCGACCGGATGGTTGTCGTGTCTGGAGGTGTCATGGGGTTACCCGATCGCATCGAACAGACCGTGAAGTTCGCCCACCCGCCCGACGAGTTCGTCGATGTCGCCTGATGCCGAAGCGATCGCCGAACAGGTCTTCACCGCGCTGGCCGACCCGACCCGGCGCGCCATTCTGGCCGCGCTGACCGAAGCGGGCCCGGCCACGGCCACGGACCTGGCCACCCGGTTGCCGATCACGCGGCAGGCGATCAGCAAGCACCTGGCCCTGCTGGCCGAAATTGGCCTGGTCACGGTGGAATCGGGGGAGCGGCGCCGGGTGCGCTACGGACTGCGCTCCGCGCCGTTGCAGGTGGCGCAGCAGTTCCTGGCCGCGCTGGCCCGGGACTGGGGCGGCCGCCGGCCGCGCGCGAGTTCCGCGAGCGGCGCCAACTTTCCGCATGCCGACCCGCGCATCCACGACGGCAAGTTAGGAGATGCCGCCCGAAAGCGCACCGTGTGATCCTCGGATTGTCGGTGGCCACACCAGAAAGGTGCGCCTGCGGTAGCCCAGAAGACCTCGGGTCGAGCGATCAACAGCTGCGCGCGTCCGCATTTTCGTCTACAGGAAAGAAGGCTGAAACGTGATCACGCTGGACACTGTCAACCTTGAGATCGACGGGCCCAAGGCCACGATTTACTTCAACCGGCCGGACAAGAAGAACGCGATGAATCCCCAGCTGCATCGCGATATGAACGAAGCCTTGGACGTGATCGAGGAAACCGGGGGCGTCAAGGCGGTCGTCGTGACCGGGAACGGCGACAGCTTCAGTTCCGGAATGGATCTCGAAGAGTGCTTCCTGCGGCCCTTCGACGACCCGCAGCTGTTCTACAAGACCAATCTGGTGGCGCTCAAGTGGTTCCAGCGCCTGAAGGCGTTCCCGGCGGTGACCATCGCCAAGGTGAACGGTTACGCCTTCGGCGGCGGGTTCGAGGTGACCGGCCTGTGCGACCTGGCGGTCGCGGCCGAGAACGTCAAGTTCGGTCTCTCGGAGATCAACTTCGGCATCTTCCCCGCGGGTGGTGCCACCTGGGCGGTGACTCACAACATGCCCCGCAAGCAGGCCCTCTACTACATCCTCACCGGCGACACGCTCACCGGTAAGCAGGCCGAGGAGTACGGGCTGGTGAACAAGGCCGTGCCCGCCGACCAGCTCGACGCCGAGACCGACCGCATCGTCGGCAAGATCGTGAACAAGAACCCGGTCACGCTGGAACTGGCCAAGCAGGTCTACGAGAAGACCACCGGGCTGGACCTGCCTGCCGCCATCGACTACGACCAGGCCAAGCTGTGGGAGCTGTCCCGCCTGAGCAACAACGAGTGGATCACCGTCGCGCTCAAGCAGTTCGAAAAGCGCAGCTACCGGCCCGGCCTGAAGACCTACGATCGGGCGGACGTGGCGTCATGATCTTCAGCGGCGAGCGCGTTCCCGTTCCCGACATGTCGTTGACGTCCTACGTGCTGCAACGAGCGGAGCACAACGCCGCCAGGGTGGCCGCCGTCGACGTCGCGGGGGAGAACGCGCACACCTACGGCGAGCTCGCATCGGCCGTACGTCGCGCCGCCACCGGACTGCACGCCCGCGGCTTCCGGAAGGGCGACGTGCTCGCCATGCTCACGCCCAACGTGCCCGAGTACCCGATCGCCTTCCACGCCGCGGCCGTGGCCGGCGGCACGGTGATGGTGCTCAACCCCCTGGACACGACCGACGAACTCGTCGGCCACCTCAACGACGCGGGCGCGCGGTTCCTCGTGGTCCTGCCGTCCGAGGCGGCGAGGGCGGGCGAGCTCCGGGCCCGCTCGACGGTCGAGGAGATCGTCGTGTTCGGCGAGGCCGACGGCGCGACGCCGTTCGCCTCGCTGCTGGCCTCCGCCGACGCGCCGCCCGCCGTGGCCATCGATCCGGCGCAGGACGTGGTGGCCCTGCTGCACTCCAGCGGGACCACCGGCTACCCGAAGGGGGTGATGCTCACCCACCGCAACATGGTCGCCAACGTGCTCCAGACCAGCCGGGTCGCACCGCTGGGCGAGGACGAGAAGGTGCTGGCCGTGCCGCCGTTCCACCACGCCTTCGGCCTGATCATGGTGCTCAACGCCAGCCTGCTGCAGGGCGCGACGCTGATCACCATGCCCCGGTTCGACCCCGAGGCGTACTTGAAGGCGATCGAGCAGCACCGCATCACGCGGCTGTACGTCGTGCCGACGATCGCCGTGCTGCTGGCCAAGAGCCCGCTGGTGGACCGCTACGACCTGTCGTCGGTGCGCGAGATCGTCTCCGGCGGCGCCGCGCTCGACCCCGAGATCGCGGCTCTGGTCCGTCAGCGCCTCGGATGCCACATCGGGCAGGGCTACGGCCTCACCGAGGCGCTGGTGTCGTTCATGCAGACCGGCGTGCCCGTCGCGCCGGGCTCGGTCGGCCGCAACGCCCCCAACATCGAGTGCAAGATCGTCGACGTGACCACCGGCGAGGAGCTGGGGCCCAACCGCAACGGTGAGATCCTGATCCGGGGTCCGCACCGGATGAAGGGCTACCTCAACGCCGAAGAGGCCGCTGACGAGGTGATCGAAGCCGATGGCTTCCTGCGCACCGGCGACCTCGGCCACTTCAACGACGCCGGGGAGCTGATCATCGTCGACCGCATCAAGGAGCTCATCAAGTACAAGGGGCAGCAGGTGTCCCCGGCAGAGCTCGAAGCGGTGGTCATGGCGCACCCGAACGTCGCCGACGCGGCGGTGGTCGGGGTGCCCGACGAGGAGGCCAGCGAGGTTCCGAAGGCCTTCGTGGTCACCAGGGGGCCTGCCACGCCCGAGGAGATCATGGCCTTCGTCGCCGAACGCGTCGCGCCGTACAAGAAGATCCGGCAGCTGGAGTTCATCGACGAGATCCCCCGCACTCCCGTCGGCAAGATCGAACGCCGCAGCCTGGTCGCGCGGGAACGCGCCGCCTGAACGATTCCCACAACACCGTGCCCGGTGGCGGAGTTCCGGCTCCACCACCGGGCACGGTCATGCCGGCGTTTCGATAACAGCGGTAATAACAGCCGATATTCCGATGACGCCAATCTGGAAGAAGAAACAGGGGGCGATTTCCAGCAGTCTGGTGAAGGGGATTCCCGGTCGAGAAGCAAAGTGGAATTGCTCGGCATCCATTGCGCCGGGTCGCGGCGGAGCCGGTCCCGGCAGTCGGAGGAGATCTGATGAACCTGCCGAAAGTCGTTTCCAGGGAAGAGTGGTTGGAAGCCCGCCGGGCTCTGCTGGAAAAGGAGAAGGAGGTCACGCGCGCACGCGACATGATCGCGGCCGAGCGCCGCAAGCTGCCGATGGTCAGGGTGGAGAAGGAATACCGCTTCGAGGCGCCGAACGGCACGGTCTCGCTGCTCGACCTGTTCGAAGGCCGCCGCCAGCTCATCGTCCGGCATTTCATGTTCGGCCCGGACGACGATGAGGGCTGCATCGGCTGCTCCATGCAGACCGACAGCGTCGGCGAACTCGCGCACATGTGGGCGCGGGACACGACTTTCGTGCTGGTCTCCCAGGCGCCGCAGGCGAAGCTGCAACCGTTCAAGGCCCGCATGGGCTGGACGGTTCCGTGGTACTCGTCGTTCGGCAGCGACTTCAACTACGACTACGAGGTCAGCACCGAGCAGGGCGAGTCGCCCGGTGTGAGCGCGTTCGTCCGGGACGGTGCGGACGTCTTCTTCACCTACTCGATCTTCGACCGCGGTGGCGACATCTTCAAGAACTTCTACAACTACCTCGACATCACCGTCCTGGGCCGGCAGGAGGACCAGCTGGAGCACCCGTGGGACTGGTGGCGGCACAAGGACCGCTACGACGTCGAGGGCGCGGCCGTGCCCGGTGACAACTGGTGGAACGGTACGCGGTACCAGTCCTGATCGGTTCTGCTCCCGTCCCGCCGTCGGGCCGGGCGGGGGCGGCTCAGCGGCCGGGCGGCCTGCACCGCCCGGCCGCTTCCGAGCACGGGTCCCACTCGCGGACCTCGTGCTCTCCGCGGCTGGAAGGGCATGATCGAAAGCCGCGAGGATGATCTCGAGCGACGACAGCGATCGGCCCACACCTGTGACCTGGAGGACCCATGAGTGATCTGTCCGGCAAGACCACGATCGTCGTCGGCGCGAGCCGCGGCCTGGGCCACGGCATCGCCACGGCCTTCGCCGAGGCCGGTGCGCCGGTGGTCGCCGTGTCGCGCACCGCAGCCGATTTCCCGGCCCCCGCCAACGGATCCGGCACCATCCGGACGGAGATCGCCGACGCCGGCGATGCCACCGCGGCAGCCGACCTCATCGACCGCCACGAACCGCGGACGATCGTCCTGGTGGCCGGCGCGACCCCGCACATGCGTCCGCTCCAGGAGCAGACGTGGGAGACGTTCTCGGTCAACTGGGAGACCGACGCCCGGATCGCGTTCCACTGGCTGCGCGAGATCCTGCTCAAGCCGCTGCGCCCGGGCAGCAGGGTGGTCGTGGTCAGCAGCGGCGCCGCGCTCGGCGGTTCACCGCTCAGCGGCGGGTACGCGGGCGCCAAGGCCACCCAGCGGTTCATCACCGGCTACGCCCAGGGCGAGGCCAACAGCGCCGGTATGGACATCACCTTCACCACGGTGTTGCCGCGGTTCGCGCCGGAGACCGGTGTCGGCCGCCCGGCGGTCCGGGCGTACGCGGCTCAGGCGGGCAAGTCCGTCGAGGACTTCCTGAAGTCGCAGGGTCCGCTGCTCACCCCGGAGATCGCCGGCAGCGCCCTGGTCGAACTGGTGCGGTCGGAGACCGCCGACGTGGCACCGGCCTACGTGCTGACCGGTGGCGGGCTGCAGAAGCTCCCCTGACCGCTCCGGTTCGCCCGGCCGTCGACGCGACCACGGTCAAATGAAAGCGCCTTCCGTCTCGCGAGTTCGATGTTTCTGCACACCGAATCCCGTGCAAGGAAGGCGCTTTCGCGATTCACCAGGAATGAATCCGCGCAGCTCCGAAGGGGCGGGCGGTCGGCGGCGCTCGATCGGGGGGCGCAGGGCGAAGCCGCGCGAGAACTGCTTGCAGGGTGCTATCACCCACGTTAGGCTTCGGGTGGTTGCAGAAGACAATCAGCTAAGGATGAGGAAACAGATGTCCGACCCGGAAATCACGACGCGCGAGCAGTGGCTCGTGGCTCGGCGCGAGCTGCTCGCGAAGGAGAAGGAGCTGACCCGGCACCGCGACGAGGTCAACGCCGCTCGGCGCCGGCTGCCGATGGTCGAGATCACGAAGGACTACTCCTTCGACGGTCCGCACGGCCGGGTTGGCCTGATCGACCTGTTCGAGGGCCGCAGCCAGCTGGTGATCTACCACGCCATGTTCGACCCCGACGCCGACGCGGGGTGCCCGGCCTGCTCGTTCTGGCTCGACAACGTCGGCAACCTCAGCCACCTGCACGCCCGTGACACCACGTTCGCGGCCGTCTCGCTGGCGCCGCTGGAGAAGCTCGAACGCTACAAGCAGCGCATGGGCTGGACCGTCCCCTGGTACTCGTCGTACGGCAGCGAGTTCAACTACGACTTCCACGCCACCTTCGACCCGGCGATCGCTCCGGTGGAGTGGAACTACAAGAACCTCGACGAGCTGATGCAGGACAACCCGGGGTGGGAGGAGTACCGGGGTTCGGAGACCGGTGTGAGCGCGTTCCTGCGCAAGGGCGATCGCGTCTTCCACACCTACGCCTGCTACGGGCGCGGCATCGACCTGCTCAACGGCACCTACAACTACCTCGACCTCACCGCGCGCGGCCGCCAGGAGGACTGGGAGCAGCCGCCCGGCCGCAGCAACGGCTCCACGATGAGCTGGCTGCGCCGCCACGACGAGTACGACCCCGCGGTCATCGGCGGTGCGAGCACCTCGGCCTGATCACGGTGCAGGGCGTTGCGGACCACACCCGACGACGCCCCGAGATCGTCCCGGCCGCTCCGGCGTCACCGATTTCCCGCCCGGTCCGGCCAGAGCGACGACGCGAGCAGAGCACGACCCGGCGGCTCGCTCACGTCGCTCTGACCGGAGGGCTCGCGGGGGACGAGCATCCGAGTCGCCGGGAGGGCGTCAAGATCGGTCCGCGCCTCCTGATCTCCAACGCCCTTCACCCGTGCGCTTATCGCACCGCACCGGTCTCAGGGGGCGAGAGCGCGGTACGAGCCGGTCGTGAGGTCCTCCAGCAGCCCGACCTCCTGCGGCTTCCAGCCGAAGGCCTGCTCAGCGCGGGCCGGGTCGAGCGTGATCTCGCGGTCGAGGATCGGCAGAAGCGGGCCGAAGGACTGGGCCGCCTGCTCCGGGCTCAACGGGCGTGCGCCCGCGCCGACGAGCTGCGAGACCGCCTCGGACAGCTCGCGCACCCCGACCTGGACGCGCGAGGAAGCGTTGAACACGCCGCCGATCTGCTTCTCGAGCGCTGTCACGTACAGCCGGGCGAGGTCGTCGACGTGGATGGTGGACCACTGGTTGGTCCCCCGGCCGACGTAGGGCGCGGCGTCGTGCTCCTTGGAAGCACCGATCATGGCCAGCAGAAGGGCCGAACCCGCGTGGCCGTACACCAGCGAGCCGCGCAGCACCGTCGCGGTGACACCACCCGCGGCGAGCACCTGCTGCTCGCCGAGTCGCTTGAACAGCTGAGGGGAGGCCGGGTCGAGGTCTCCGTCCTCACGCGGCGGCCCGCCGGCGGTGTCCGGGTAGACCAGGGCTGTGCTCGCGTAGACGAAGCTGCGGCCACCGTCGAGCTCGTCGAGCATGGCAGCCAGCGCCGGCTCTTCGAGCTTGCGCATGTCCGGCTCCGCGAAATCGATGGCCGCGTGCACGACCGCGTCCGCCCCGGCCGCCGAGTCGCGCAGCACGCCGAGGTCGGTGAGATCCCCGCGGACCACCCGGGCGCCAAGACGCCGGACACGCGCGGCCGCCTGCTCCGAGCGGGCCAGCGCGGCAACGTCGTGCCCCGCCGCGAGCAGATGACCGGCCACCACGCCTCCGACGTAGCCGCTCGCCCCTGTGATGAACACCTTCATGGCTGAACCTCTTCGTTTCCCGGCGTTGCTGCATGCCGCCACCCGCTTATCGGGAACCGGCACTGAAGAACGCGCAGAGCGGATGGCTTTCGTGGCACGAATACTACTTCCGCGCTCTCGGCCGGAAATTATTCCAACGTGCTCTGATCAGCGGTTGTCCGACGCCACCGCATCCGGAATTCGCAAGGCACATCGGGAGAAGCAGCACCAGACGGGCGGTGCCACAATCGGACTGCGCGGGCCGCTGAACAATCCCTTCCCATCGTGGGCCGGTCGGACACGCGTCACCAGGGACGTGTTCGCCACGTCCCACGCGCGCGCAGACTTCCGAAGTTCCGCTCAGGTCAGGAGTTCATCCGCCGAGGTGGCGGATCGGCCGGTTCTTCCCTCCACAACTGAGGTTTCCTCCGAAAGGCAGCGTCCGCATGAAACCCTTCCGCATCGACATCCCGCAGGCAGACCTGGACGACCTGCACCGCAGGCTGGAGAACACGCGGTGGCCCGACGAGGTGCCCGGCGCGGGCTGGGCGCGTGGTGTTCCGGTCGGCTACCTCGAGGAGCTGGCGGAGTACTGGCGCGACACCTTCGACTGGCGGGCCGTGGAGTCCCGGCTGAACGAGCTGCCGCAGTACACCACCGAGATCGACGGTGCGACCGTCCACTTCATACACCTCACCTCGCCCGAGCCCGACGCCACACCACTGCTGATCACGCACGGTTGGCCCAGCTCGTTCGTCGAGTTCCTGGACGTCGTCGGCCCGCTGACCGACCCGCGCGCGCACGGCGGCGACCCGGCGGACGCCTTCCACGTGGTCATCCCGACCGTCCCCGGCTTCGGCTTCTCCGGGCCCACGCGCGCGGCGGGCTGGGACCACTACCGGGTCGCGCGGGCGTGGAAGGAGCTGATGGCCCGGCTCGGCTACCAGCGGTACGTGGCGCAGGGCGGTGACTGGGGAATGATGGTGTCGGCGGAGCTGTGCCTGGCCGACCCCGAGCACGTGGCAGGTCTGCACGTGAACACGCTGGCGACGTTCCCGCCGCAGGACCCGGCCGAGCTGGCGGACCTGAGCGAGGTCGAGGCGCAGCGGCTGGACAAGCTGATGCACTTCGGCCGGGAGCTGTCCCCGTACTTCAACCTCCTGGCCACCCGCCCGCAGACCGTGGCCTACGGCCTCACCGACTCGCCGGTGGGGCAGCTCGCGTGGATCGCGGAGAAGTACTGGGAGTGGACCGGTGCTCAGACCGCGCCCGAAGAAGTCGTCGACCGCGACCTCATGCTCGCCAACGTCAGCATCTTCTGGCTGACCGGCACAGCGGGTTCGTCGGCTCAGCTCTACTACGAGTCGGTGGACCGCACCGATCAGAACCTCGCCGCCCGGTTGGGCGGCCCGTGGGAGCTCACCGTGCCCGCGGGTGTCGCGGTGTTCGCGCACGACGTCGTCCTACCGCTGCGCCGGTTCGCCAACCAGGTGCTGCCGACCATCACGCACTGGTCGGAGTTCGAGCGTGGCGGGCACTGGCCCGCGCTCGAAGTGCCGGACCTGTACGTGCAGGACGTTCGGGCGTTCAGCCGGTCCTTGAAGGACGGCAGCTGAGTTCATCGCCCACAACGATGCCGCCGGCCTCACCGCCGGCGGCATCGTCGTGCTCCGGCCAGATCCGTTGTCCGGCCGACTATTCCGGCCGCGCCGGTGTGTCGGTGATCAGCACAGCGAGGACGGTGCGGAGGCGGGACGCGCCGTGCGTGCGCCCCGCCTCCGCACCGGTGAACCACGGCAGCCTTCGGCCACCGTCCACGATGGTCAGGCGTGCTCGGTGGTCGGCTCGGGCACCACGCCCGCCGACCCCGTGGCTTCCGCGACCACCGGTGGCTTGAGGTAGCTGGTGGCCAAGGCGACCACGGTGCCGACCAGTGCGATGATCATGCCGCCGATCATCGGGGCCGAGGTGCTGCTGCTGAGCGCCGCACCACCGATGATCGGGCCCAGCGCGACGCCCACGTTGATCGCGGAGGCGGGCAGCGACTGCGCGAGCTCGCCGCCGGGGCCGGCCAGGCTCACCACGCGGAGCTGGAGCGCGGGCACCATGATGAAGGCGAACAGGCCCCAGACCAGCATCATCAGCGCCACCAGGACCGGGTTGGCGCCGACGAAGTAGAGCACCAGCAGGGCGACCGCCGTGCCGGCGGTTCCGCCGATCAGGGTGCCGCCGGCGTTCTTGTCCGCGAACCAGCCGCCGGAGAAGGAACCCACCGCGTTGGCCAGGCCGAAGGCGAACAGGAACACGCTGATCATCGCGCCGGTGATCCCCGTGACCTCCTGCAGGAACGGCACGATGTAGGTCAGCGCCGTGTACAGCGAGGTGAACACCACGAGGTTCAGGACCAGCACGGCCAGCACCCGTGGCGCGAAGGCGTACTTGGCCTGGCCGGCGACGCCGCCGCCTCCGGTGCTGAGCGCGGAGGGAACCAGCGCCGACGTGATGATCAGCACGATCGCGCTGAGCACGACGATCGCGATGAACGAGCCGCGCCAGCCGAGCGTCTGGCCGATCGCCGTGCCCAGCGGTACGCCCAGCGCGGCCGAGACCGCGACACCCGAGATGATCACGGAGATCGCCCGGCCCGCGCGCTCCGGCGGGACGATCGAGGTGCCCACACCGAAAGCGACGGCCACGAACAGCCCCTGCGCCGCACCGTCGATGCCGCGCGCCACGAGGAACACGAGGTAGTCGGTGATCAGCACGGGGGCCAGGTTGGCCAGGATGAACACGACGAGCGCGCCGGCCAGGACGGCGCGCCTGGCCAGTTTGATCGTCAGCGCGGTCAGGACCGGGCCGCCGATCGCCAGGCCCAGCGCGTAGGCCGTCACCAGCGTGCCGGCCGTGGGGATGGAGACCTCGAGATCGGTGGCGATCAGATCGAGCATTCCGACCACGAGCAATTCCGCACAGCCCATGACGAACACTCCGAAGAACAGCGCGGCCAGGACCAGGTTCGTCCTGCCCTGGCTCAGCGTTGCTTGTGGGGTACTCATGTACACCTTCCTTGACTGGGGTTGTGCGTGTCGTGTCGCGCGAATGTCGCGGCCACCGGCCAAGACGGACCCGCGTTCGCCGGTCGTGCTCTTCCGCCCGCATTCCGGCGAGCGATGGCGGGTTCGCATTCGTCGTGGCGGCGTAACCGGCTCGTGGTGGGGGCATTGGCGCGGCCGGGCGGTTGTTCCCGGTCCTGCAGACAACGGTGGTTGCTCTTGAACGCGTCGATGCCGCGCCCGCAGCAGGAATGGGTGTGGAAGGCGCAATCGGCGCGGTGTGGGAAGGCGCTCGCGCCTTGCTCCTCGCCGGTGCCGCCCACCTGGACCGGGATTTCTCGCAGCAGCCGGGCGCAGTCCGTGCGGTTCCACTCGGCAGGCGTGATCGATGCGGGCGTCGCCGCCGACGGACCGGACATATCGCCCCCTCCCATAGTGGTTGCGTAATGCGAGCACCTACCGTAGTGGGGAGTGGTGGTGATGTGCAACCGGTCCGGGAAGTGGCTGGTGAACCGGTTGGACGCTCTCGCGGGTGCGCGTCGCCGAATGCCCTCACCGGCCGGCCGGGTGGTCTTCGCGCCGCTGCCCGCGCCGGGCGGGCGATCGGGGCGTCGGCGTTGCAGCACGCTGGAAGATGAAGCGTTCCGGCCCGTGGGCGAGGCTGTCCTCGAATAGATATCACTGCCGCAGAAGTTCCGACCACGAAATGGATGGACAAATGGCAGCCTCCGCTGATCTGCCTATCCAGGCGCCGGCAAGTGAACTGAAAGACCGGGACCGGAAATATGTGATCCACCCGCATCAGCGCGCCGACCGCGACGAACGCCACATCATCGTGCGGGGAAAGGGGAGCACTGTCTGGGACGCGGAAGGAAACGAGTACCTGGATGCGATGGGATCGGCGAACTGGATGGGGCAGGTCGGCCATGCCCGTCCCGAACTCGCCGAAGCGGCCGCCGAGCAGATGGCCGAACTGCAGTACTTCACCGGATTCGACGTCTACTCCAACGAACCGTCGATCCGGCTGGCCGAACGGCTGGCCGGACTCGCGCCCGAGGGAATCGACCGGGTCTTCTTCACCAACGGTGGTTCGGAAGGGGTCGACTCGGCGTTCAAGGCCGCGCGGCTGTTCCACTTCCGCCGCGGCGAGCCGGACCGCACCTGGATCATCTCCCGGCGGCTGGCCTATCACGGCTGCACCTACGGCAGCGGGACCGCGAGCGGCTTCGACCTGGTGCAGCACGGCTTCGGGCCCAACCTGCCGAACGTCGAGAAGGTGACACCGCCGCTTCCGTTCCACTCCGAGCTCTACGGGGGCCAGCACCCCACCGACTTCCTGGTGAACGAGCTCGAGCAGACGATCGAGCGCATCGGGGCCGGAAACATCGCTGCCATGATCGGTGAGCCGGTCATGGGCGGCGCCGGCGTGGTCCCCCCGCCGGATGACTACTGGCCGCGGATCCGCGAAGTGCTGAGCGCGCACGGCATTCTGCTCATCGCCGACGAGGTGGTCACCTCCTACGGCCGGACCGGGGTCTGGTTCGAGTCGCAGCGCCGTGGCATGAACGCCGACATCATCGTGACTTCGAAGGGGCTGACCAGCGGGTACATGCCGCTGGGCGCGGTGCTCATCCGCAACGGGATCGCGGATGCGATCACCGAGGCGGAAGGCTTCTTCCACGGCCACACCTACTTCGGCCACCCGGTCGCCTGCGCCGTCGCGATGGCCAACCTCGACGTGCTGGAGCGGGAGGGCCTGCTGGACCGGGCGAAGCAGATCGGCGAGTGGTTCGAAGCGGATCTGGCGCCGGCGCGCGAATTCCCGACGGTGGGCGAGGTGCGGGTCGCGGGAGCGACCGCCGGCATCGAGCTGGTGGCCGACCGGCAGAGCCGGGAGCCGCTCCTCGCCGGCGCGGCGGCCGTCTCGGCGGAGCTTCGGCGGGCGCACCACGTGATCGTGCGCGACTACAACGCCACCGTCGTCCTGGCGCCGCCACTGGTGCTCGAACGCTCCCAGGCGCGGCAGATCTCGGAGGCGATCGTCGAGGTGGTCTCGCGGTTGCGCGGCGACGGGACCCTGAGTCCTCGCTGAACGGCACGCAGAGGGTGGCGGGTGAAGTTCACTGCCGCCCTCTTCGCTGCTCGGACGAATTTCTCCCAACAGCGCGATCCGGCGGCTGTCGGACCAGTCGACCCGTCCTGCCGCACGAGAATCCCGAAGGGGAAGAGAAATGTACGACTACGTGATCATCGGCGCCGGTTCTGCGGGATGCGTTCTCGCCGCGCGCCTCAGCGAGGACCCGACGGTGACGGTCTGCCTCATCGAGGCGGGGCCGTCCGACGATGCGGACATCATCCGCGTTCCCTCCCGCTTCGGCCAGATGTACCGCACGCGATACGACTGGGATTACGACACCCAGGAGGAACCGGCCCTCGCCGGTCGTCGCGTCTACCTGCCGCGAGGCCGGGTGCTGGGCGGTTCGAGCTCCACGAACGGAATGGTCTACATCCGGGGCAACCGGGCCGACTACGACGAGTGGAACCAGCCGGGCTGGAGCTATCGGGAGATGCTCCCGTACTTCAAGCGCTCCGAGGACAACGAGCGCGGCGAGTCGGAGTACCACGGAGTCGGTGGCCCTCTCGCGGTTTCGGAGGGTCGTTCGAACAACGAGATGGCGGCGGCCTTCGTGGAATCCGCCGCAGCGGCGGGCTTTCCGAAGAACGCGGACTTCAACGGTGCCACGCAGGACGGGTTCGGCTTCTACCAGCTCACGCAGCGGAACGGGCGGAGGTGGAGCGCGGCCGACGCCTTCCTGCGTCCGGCGCTCGATCGCCCGAACCTGACCGTCAGGACGGACTTCCAGGTTCACCGGGTCACGTTCGAATCGGGTCGCGCGACCGGGATCGTCGGCACCCACCTGAACGAGGAGATCTCGATCAGGGCGGAGCGCGAGGTCATCGTGTCCGCGGGCGTCTACAACTCCCCGCAGCTGCTCATGCTCTCCGGGATCGGCCCCGCGGACGCGCTGAGCGCGCTGGAGATCCCCGTCCTGGCCGACCAGCCGCAGGTGGGGGCCAACCTCCAGGACCACCCGCAGGCCCTGCTCGTCTACCCCCACGAGCACCCGGTCAGCCTGCTGATCGCCAGTGACCCGCGGTACCGGCGCCAGTTCGATGAGGAGGGCAGCGGCCCGCTCACCTCGAACGTCGTGGAGGCCGGGGGGTTCGCCAACGTCCATTCAGGAGGTTCGGAGCCAGACGTCCAGCTGCATGCCGGGGCGGTCATGTTCCGGCAAGGGGGACTGGGCGCACCGACGTCGCACGCGATCTCCTACGGCGCGTACGTGCTCCGTCCGCAGAGCCGCGGCAGCGTGACGATCGCCTCTTCCGATCCCACCGCGAAACCGGTGATCTCGCACAACATCTACGCGGAGAGATCGGACCTGGACGTCGCTGTGGAAGGGCTCCGGCTCGGCTTGGAGCTGGCGCGCCAGACGCCGCTCAAGCCGTACACGGAAACGCCGCTCGCGCCGCCCGCCAGCAGCCGTGCGGCCGATCTCGAAGCCTACGTCCGGCGCAACACCCAGACCGCCTATCACCCCGTGGGCACCTGTGCGATGGGCGCGGTCGTCGACGCTGAACTCCGCGTCCGCGGCGTCGACGCGCTCCGCGTGGTCGACGCGTCGGTCATGCCCGTCCTCGTGCGCGGGAACACCAACGCCCCCGTCATCGCGATCGCGGAGAAGGCCGCCGACCTGATCCGCGGTCTTCCCCCGGCGTAACGTCCTTCTGCGGTTGGTGGCCCCGGCGGCCGACGGTCGGGCGGCGAGGCACCGTCTCCGCTCCGGCACATCACCCCTCACGTAGTGCTTGCGCTCTGCAATCACTCATTCGGCCGCGGAGTGGCTGTATTATGCAACTGGTTAGGGGTGATTCTGTTGGACGAATCGAGATCAGGCTGCCCGATCAACGTGTCGGTCGAGGTGCTGGGCGACCGGTGGTCCCTCATCGTGCTGCGCGACATCATGTTCACCAACCGCCGCCACTTCCGGACGCTGCTGCGCGAGTCCGAGGAGTCCATCGCATCGAACATCCTCGCCAACAGGCTGCGTGATCTCCTCGCCGCCGGCCTGCTCACCCGCGACGACCCGGGGCGCGGTCACCGCGTGACCTACAGCCTGACCGAGGACGCCATCGAGCTGGTGCCGGTGATGGCCGAACTCGCCTGGTGGGGTGTGCGGCACCGCCCCACCTTCGCCCCCATGCGCGCCAAGGCCATTCTGCTGCACGACGGTGGCCCCCAGATGTGGCAGGCGTTCATGGAGGAACTGCGCGAGCAGCACCTCGGCATTCCGCTGCCCACGCCCAGGACGATCAGGGTCAGCGAACAACTCGACGCCGCAGGCGCCGCAGTGCTCGCAGCGATCAGCTGACTCGGGACGCCGACACGCACACCACGCCGTCACCAGCTCACGCGCCGAAGTGAAGCTGCAGTGGTGGACCACACTCGGAAATGCCGCGATCTCGGAATCGTGATCACGGCATTGACCGGGCAGTGGGATGCTCCTCTTCTGCCATTGCGAACTAATGCCGCAGGCCCGAGGCCTGTTCCGGCAGGCCGGAAGCGCGGACCTCTCCGGGAAGCCGCGAACGGTGCCTCGGACACCGTGCTGCGCTCGGCTCGGCAGGCCGGGGCGAGCCAGATCTCCATCGCCGGCAATCGCTCGGCCGGAGCCCGGAAACGAAACCGGTGTCGTTCGATTCCGGTCATTTCACTTGGCGCTGTTGTCGTTCAACAGCGCCACATCGCCATGCTTCCCCGTCGGAGAACCCGAGTCCAGTAAGGCACATCGAGAGAAGCGGCGCGGACAGCGCGATGTCACGATCAAACTGTGCGGGCCACTGAGCAGTCCCGCTCCTGGCCGCCAATCGGCTCACAACATCCAAAGCCCCGGCCGCGGGTCGGTCGGAAACTTTATGGAGCACTCATGAAAACCAGTGTCGCGCCCTCGCGGGAAGAACTCGTCGGCCGGGCGAAGGACTTGGCCCCGCTATTGAGCAAGAATGCGCTCTGGCAGGAGGAGAATCGCATTCTCCACGATGACACGATCCAGGCGATGACCGACGCCGGCCTGCTGAAGATGACCCTTCCGGCGCGGTACGGCGGCTACGAGTGCGACACGACCACGCTGGTCGACGTGCTGTCCGAGATCGCGTTGGGCGACGGCGCGGCGAGCTGGACCGCGACCGTCTGGACCCTCAGCAACTGGTTGACCGGACTTCTGCCGGACGAGGTCCAGGACGAGGTCTTCGGCTCGGGCGAGGTGCGGATCAGCGGCACCTTCGCGCCGAACGCGGTCGGGGTGCCGACCTCCGGCGGTGTGGTGCTCAACGGCCAGTGGGGCTTCAACTCCGGTGCCCGGCAGAGCAGCTGGAACGCGCACGCCGCGGTGCGCGTCGTCGAAGGCCAGCAGCCGGAGCCGGTGCTGGTTCTGCTGCCCATGTCGGACCTCGAAATCGTCGACGACTGGGACTCCACCGGATTGCGCGGGACGGGCAGCGTCACCACCGTCGCGAAGGACGTGTTCGTTCCGGACTCCCGCATTCTCCCGATGATGCCGGTCATGCAGGAGGGGCGGCACAGCTCGGTGATCAACGCCGGGTCCCCGCTCTGGAGGGTCCCGTTCCTGCCGTGGGCCTGCGCGGTGACGAGCTCCACGGCCTACGGCCTGGCGCGCGCGGCGAACGCGGCCTTCATGGAGCGGCTGCCCACGCGCAAGATCACCTACACCGACTACGAGCACCAGGCCCACGCCCCGCTCACCCACATCCAGATCGCCGAGGCCACCGCGCGGACCGACGAGGCCGGCTTCCACGCGCACCGCCTGGCGACGCGAGTGGACACCAAGGCGCCCGGCGAGCCGTGGTCCGTGCAGGACCGCGTCACCTCCCGCCTGGACCTCGGGCTCACCATCCAGCGGGCCAAGGAATCCGTGGACATCCTCAACAACGCCAGCGGCGCGTCGTCGGTCCGCATGACCGTGCCGATCCAGCGCATCGCACGGGACATCCACACTTCGAGCCTGCACGCGTTCGCCCACCCCGACACCAATCTGGAGCTCTACGGCCGGGTCGCCTGCGGACTCGAGCCGAACACGCAGTTCCTCTGAGCGGCGCACTGCACGGCCGGTCGCCCGCCACGGCGACCGGCCAGTTGCCGTGGCGGCCGGCGGCGGGCACCGCGGAACGCACCGCCCCGGTGCCGAACCGGGTGCTCCTCTGAGGACCGACGTCGTTCGGGCGAGCAGCCGAAGGCCACCGTTGGCGAAAAATAGCTATAGGCGCAGCCTGCTGCATCTTCATAATTGCTTTCGCCCGAACACGCAGTGCGACTGCTCCGGAAATAATCACCCGGATGGGATATTCCTTGGGGCGGATGGACAATTTTCGCACCCGTTTGGCGTAATGCTCCGGCGACTGAAAAGACGTAAGGCGTTATTCCGTCATGGCGGGACGACGTCGGAAAATTACGGTCCCGCGCTGTGCAAGAATTCGTGTAACGCGGTTGCTGAACTCGGCAGGTTGCAGAACTCTTTTATCACCTGCTAGGTTGTGGTGAGTTTGGGGATACCGAGGTGAGGGAATTATGGACGAACAGACGGTGCACGCGGTCGAACGCGCGATTTCCTTCATGCGTCAGAATCTCGCCGATCGAATCACCGTTGACGACATGGCTCAGGCGGCACAATTCAGCAAGTTCTACTTTACGCGGCTTTTTCAAAGGGTGACTGGGGTCTCGCCGGCCCGATATCTGTCGGCGCTTCGCCTCGAGAAAGCGATGCGCCTCCTCCTGAATTCTTCGTCCACCGTCGCCGACATCAGCTACCAGGTCGGCTACAACAGCCCCGGTACGTTCAGCTCCCGCTTCCGAAGCAGCGTGGGAGTATCCCCCATCACGTTCCGGCAGCTGGGCGGCTACACCTCTCACCTCGCCGCCGACAGCCGCGTCCACCGCATGGATCGTCTCGGCGCGACCATTCGCGGCAGCATGCGGGTCACCGAGGGAGGCAGGCGGGGATTCACCTTCGTCGGCCTTTTCCGGGACCCGATCCCGCAGGGACCGCCCGCGAGTTGTGCGCTGCTGCCCGGCCCCGGCCCGTTCGTGCTGAACGACGTCCCGAACGGCAAGTGGTTCGTCCACGCCCAGTCGATCGCGATCGGGGCCGAGGAGAACGTGATCGTGCCGAAAGAGTCCGCGGACGCGCCCTACGTCGGGTCGTGCGGGCCGATCGTGATGCGCAGAGACGCGTCGACGATCGTCGTCGAGCTGTTGTTGCGCCCGCAGCGCACGGTCGATCCGCCGGTGCTGCTCGCGCCGGTCGACGTGCGGTCCGATGCGATGCGCAATTTCAGGGCCGAAAACGTTCCGGACGTTGTTTCGGTGGTTTGACGGGTATTGTTCCGCGCCTCGCGCTTCGTGGAGGGACCCGAGATGCACCTTCGAACCGGATCCACGCCATGAGTCCACGCAAATCTGATCCGAAAGCACGTCAGTCGCTCATCGAAGTCGGCGCCCGGCTGCTCGCCGAAGGCGGTCCGAGTGCTTTGTCCGCACGCCGGGTCGCAGCCGAGGCAGGCGGCTCGACAATGGGCGTCTACACCCATTTCGGCGGAATGCGCGGGCTGGTGCGCGAAATCGTGTACGAGGGTTTCTCCCGATTGCAGAATCACATGACGGGCGTGGCGAAAACCGATGATCCGGTGGCCGACATGGCCATGCTGGGGCATGCGTACAGGTACAACGCGCAGTCGAACTCGCACCTGTACGCGGTCATGTTCGGCGGATTGTCCCTCGCCGGTTTCTCCCTGTCCGACAACGACAGGCAGCACGGGCGGTACACGCTGTCGAACGTCGTCGAGTGCGCGAGCCGCTGCGTGGCCGCGGGCCGGTTCAGCCCGCTGGACGCCGATCTGATCGCCCACCAGATGTGGTTCGCCACGCACGGCCTGGTCACCCTAGAACTCGGCAACTACCTGGTCGAGCCGTGGGACGCCGACCGGTGCTTCGAGATGCAGCTGGTGCGGCTCATGATCGGTGCGGGCGACACCCCCGAGCGGGCCGCCCGGTCGGTGGCTCGCGCGCGGATGCGCTTCGACGCCGAGTTCCTCGGCAGGTCCGGGCCGGCGGTGCCCGAGCCGGGCTCCGAAGCGCGCTCACCGGGCTGCCTGTGCGAGCGCTGAAACGCGGCCGACGCCGAGTGGCGGGCCGGGCGGTACTCACCGCCACCGGCCCGCCACTCGGCGTCATGACGCGTCCGGTTCAGATGGGCAGGTTGCCGTGCTTGCGCGGCGCGGGCTGCGCGCGCTTCTCCCGGAGCATGGCCAGCCCGGAGGCGATCGCGGTCCGGGTGTCGGCCTGATCGATCACGTCATCGACCAGGCCCCGCTCCGCGGCGTAGAACGGGTGGACGAGCTCGTCGGCGTAGGTGTCCATCAGCGACACCCGGAGTGCGTCGGGGTCGGCGGCACCGGCGAGTTCCTTGCGGAACAGCACGTCCACCGCGCCCTCGGCGCCCATCACGGCGATCTCGTTCGTCGGCCAGGCCAGCGAGAGGTCGCAGCCGATCGAGCGGGAGTCCATCACGATGTACGCGCCGCCGTAGGCCTTGCGCAGGATCACCTGGATGCGCGGCACGGTCGCCTCGCAGTAGGCGTAGAGCAGCTTCGCGCCGTGCCGGATGACGCCGGAGTACTCCTGGTCGGTGCCCGGCAGGAACCCGGGCACGTCGACCAGGGTGACCAGCGGGATGCCGAAGGCGTCGCAGAACCGGACGAAACGGGCGGCCTTCTGCGATGCCTCGATGTCGAGCACCCCGGCCAGCACCAGGGGCTGGTTGCCCACGATGCCCACGACCTCGTCGTTGATCCGGGCGAGCACGCAGACGATGTTGGCGGCCCAGGTCTCGTGCAGCTCCAGGAAGTCCCCGTCATCCACCAGCTCCGCGATCACCTCGCGGATGTCGTAGGGGAGGTTGGGCTTGGCCGGCACGATGTCGGCCAGCCGGGGCCTCGGCTCGTCGACGACGTCCCGCCGCGGCGGAACCGGTGCACCGCTGAGGTTGTTGGCGGGCAGCATCGAGACGAGGTAGCGCACGTCCTCCAAGCAGGACTCCTCGTCGTCGTGCACGAAGGTGGCCACACCGGAGCGCCTGCCGTGCACGTCGGCGCCGCCGAGCTCGTCATGGCTGACCCGCTCCCCGGTGACCGCGGCGACCACGTCGGGGCCCGTCAGGTACATCTTGGCCGTGCCGCGGACCATGAACGTGAAGTCCGAGAGCGCGGGGGAGTAGGCGGCGCCACCGGCGCACGGTCCGAGCAGCACGTTGATCTGCGGGATGATCCCGGAGGCCGCGACCTGGCGGCGGAAGATCCCGCCGTAGCCGTCCAGCGCGAGCACGCCCTCCTGGATGCGCGCTCCGCCGCTGTCGTTCAGGCCGATCACCGGAGACCCGGTCGCCAGCGCGAGATCGAGCACCTTGTGGATCTTGGCCGCGTGCGCCGCGCCCAGCGAGCCGCCGAAGATCGTGAAGTCCTGGGCGTAGACGAACACCCGGCGCCCGTCGATGGTGCCGGACCCGGCGACGACCCCATCGGTGAGCGGCCGGTTGTCCCCGACCTTGAAGCCGTGCGCCTGGTGCCTGCGGTACATGTCGATCTCGGTGAACGAGCCCGGATCCAGCAGCAGGTCGAGCCGGTCCCGCGCGGTTCGCTTGCCCTGCGCCCGCTGCCGCGCCACGCCTGCGGGGTCACCGGCGATCGCCTCGTCCCGCAGCTCGTCGCGTTGCTTGCGCAACAGGTCCATGTTTCCCGCGTCGCTCATCGCTCCTCCACTCCGCCGGACTCTGCGCGGTCGTGGAGCCGATTTCGTTGACATGCCGCACAACCCGGTGTCGATAAGGGCCGGGTGGAGGAACCACCGCGGCGCTGAGCGGCTCGCCTGGAACGTGCCTCGCGGTGTCCCGGCACATCCGCGACGGCACCACCTTCCCTGTCCACTATGGCCTCCTCGCTGAGAAGTTCAGTACTCCCGAGCAACGGGCTTCCTCCGAAGCGGCGGAGCCGCTCGGAAGGTGGGCCACCCGCGGGTGGCCCACCGCGCAAGACGATTCCGAGGACTGCTCTACGCCACCCGGTGGAAACTGCCGTTGTAGAACACCAGCGCCTTCCCGGCGGTGTTCCGCAGCGAGCTCAGCACCCTGCCCAGGAAGACCGAGTGGTCACCGCCCGCGTAGGCCTCGGTCAGCTCGCATTCCAGCCACGCCAGCGAACCGGACAGCAGCGGTGCGCCGGTGTGCGGGCCGGCGACCCAGTCGACGGTGTCGAACTGGGCCACCCCACCGGGCCTGCGCTTGTCGGCGAAGTAGCGGGCGAGGTTCTCCTGGTCGGCGCCCAGCAGGGACACCGCGAAGCGGCCCGCGTCGGTGATCGCGGCGTGCATCCGGGAGGTGTGGCTGACGCAGCACAGCACCAGCGGTGGTTCCAGGGACACCGAGTTGAACGCGTTGGCCGTCATGCCGTGGCAGCTCTGGCCGGGCGTGGTGATCACCGTGACTCCGGTGGCGAACTGGGCCATGGCCTCCCGCAGTGACACCGGCGCCGGCACGTCGAGCGCGACGTTCGAGGCGGCGGTGTGCCCGTTCTCGGTCATCTCATCCTCCCGCAGCGGTCATCATCGACGTCTGGGCGGCGGTGCGTTCGGCGTAGGGCGCGAGCGCGGCGACGAGTTCGTCGGGCACCCGCGACGGCACGGTGTCGGCGTTGGGACCGCGCATGCACGCGACCCGCTGCCTTCCCTTGGCGACCAGGAACTCCACGCCGTCCTTGAGGTGGACGTAGTCGAAGCCGAACTGGATCTGGGTCTGGGTCAGCTCCTCCAGCCGCATCCGCACCGACAGCTCGTCGAAGGCGGTGATCTCGGCGTAGAACTCGCAGTCGACCATGATCGTGAACAACTTCAGGTCGTCCTGCAGCTCGGCCAGCACGCCGGGTGCCTTCTCCCGCAGGAACATCTCCCGGCACCTGCCCTGCCAGCGCAGGTAGTTGACGTAGTAGACGTTGCCGACGAGGTTGGTCTCCTCGAAACCGATGGTGTGCCTGATCTCGTAGTAGTCGGTCATCAGCGTCCTTCCTTCCCGGACAGCACCGCGAACACGAGCGGGTCGGGCCTGCCGTCGACCCGGGTCACCCAGGTCGCGACCGCGGCGTCGCCCGCGGACAGCAGCACCCACCGGTCCTCGCGCACCTCTTCGACGGTCAGGGCCTGCGTGGTGGACCCGGCCTTGCGCAGGCACTCCAGCGCGGCCCAGACCCGAGTGCCCGCCACCGCGTCGGACTCGTTGCCGCGCAGCAGGTTCCACGCCGGCAGCTGGTGCGCGCCGAGCAGCGCGGCCCAGTCCTCCCCGGAACGGTCCACAGCGGACTCGACGTCGCAGGCCAGCCTGCCCTCGCCGGCGAGGGCCAGGGTGAGCCCGCCGCCGTGGGAGGCCGACACCTGCGCGCCATCGGTCTCGGGCTTGCCGTCGGGCCGGTACCGCAGCTCCACGCGCCGCCCGAGCGCCCTGCTCACCGCGATCCGGGTCTGCGTCCGCCGCTCGGTGGTGCCCCCGGCTCCGGTGCCGGCCGGATCGGGTTCGACCACCACCGCACGGCTGCCGCCGAGCACCCGCTCCAGCGAGCGTTCGAGGTGGGACCCGAGCATCGACGGCACCCAGGGGCCGCTCCCGTCGTTCTTGCGCACCGCGCGCAGGGTGAGCCCCTCCCAGCGTTCCAGGAGCGCACCGGAGGGCGAGGTGAGGTCGATGTCGTAGGTGTAGCTGTCGCCGTCCTGGTGCCGTTCCCGGGCGTCGAGCACCACGTACTCGGGCTCCTCGCCCACCGGCGTGAGGTGCAGCCGCTCGATCCGCTCCGGCAGCAGCGTGGCGTCCGGGACGCAGCACTGCAGCGCGTGCATCGCCACATCGCGCGTTCCCGGGTCGGCCAGCAGCAGTTCCTGCGGCACGAAGGCGGCGAACCAGCCGGGTTGCCTGCGGGCCTCCACCTCGGCGACGGCGTGCCGGGCGTTGGCCCGCCGGTAGCCGATCAGGCGTTGGAACCGCTTGCCCTGGAACATCAACCCGCCGTAGAGCTCGGTCGCCGGGTCGACGGGGACGGTGGGCAGCTCGGCCGCGGCGCTGTGGTGCTCAGCGGGCAGTTCCGGGCTCGGCCAGCGCAGCGTGGCGCGGAAGTGGTCGGTGCCGTACCCGGTCTCGTCGCTGCGGATCACCACGTCGACCACGCCGGGCGCGGTCGCCAGGGCGGCGATGCGCACGGTCGTCTGCCCGTCGGGCCGCACCACGATCGGCCGCAGGAACTCCATGTTCTCCATCAGCGGTCGACCGTTCGAGCCGCTGATCACCGAACCGACCTGCGCCATCGCCTCCATGCCCAGCACCGCGGGGAACAGCAGGTCGCCGTCGATCTCGTGCTCGGACAGGTACGGGTCGCTGCCCGCCGACAGGTCGGCCTCGGTGACCAGCTCGATGCCGGGGTAGTAGGCCTTGACCCGGTCGAGGAAGCGCAGCAGCGGCAGGCCGGGCCGTTGCAGCTCCAGCGTCGGCAGGTCGCCGCTGCGGCCGCTGACCACCAGCACCGGTCCGGCCGACGGGTCGGCCAGCACCCGGCGCAGCAGCTCGATGCCCTTGTCGGCGGAGATCGGGGTGATGCCGTCGCGCATCAGCGCCTCGACCACGCCGAGCCGTTCGCCCATGCCCGCTCCGGACCAGACCGACCATTCCAGCGCCAGGACCCGCGCGTTCGGGTGCTCGCGCTGGAACCGCAGGGTCAGCTCGGTCATCCAGTCGTTGGCGGTGGCGTAGTGGGCCTCGCCGCGCAGACCGCCGCGGCCGATGATGCTGCCGAAGGTGATCAGCAGCTTGATCCTGGCACCGTCGACCGCGCCGAGCACCGACCGCAGACCGGTGATCTTGGGCGCGAGGGTGCGGCGGAACGACTCCTCGGACAGGGTGGCCAGTCCTTCGGGCTCGTTGCGCCCGGCGCCGTGCAGCACCGCGGTGACGTCGCCGAGGTCGGCCCGGATCTCGGCGACGGCGGCCGCGACCTCCTCGGGCGAGGTCACGTCGGCCCGGGCGTAGCGGTAGCGCACGCCGGCGGCCTCGATCCGGGCGAGATTGGCCGCGAGCTCGGTGTCCTCGGCGGGATCGCTGCGGCCCAGCAGGCCCAGGCTCGCGCCGGTGTCGGTGGCGATGGCCAGCGCGCTCTCGGCGGTGATGCCCTTGCCGCCGCCGGTGACCAGCAGCACGTCGCCGGAATCCAGCTGCGGCTGCCCGGATTCCGCCGGTGTCACCGCGTTGAGCACGGGCACCAGCCGCTTGCCGTCGGCGTCGTAGCGCACCTCGGCGAACCCGGTCGTCGCCAGGGCTTCGGTCACCACTTGGGCGACGGCCAGGCGCACGGCCTGCGGGTCGGTCGGTGCGACGTCGGCGAGCTCGACGATCGTGGTCGCGGTGGACGGGTTCTCCAGGTGCAGGGTCTTGGCCAGGCCGGATGCGCCCAGCCCCTGCTGGACCACGACCAGCCGGGCCGAGGTCAGCGCCGCCCGCGCCGCGTCCAGCAACAGCCCGACGTGGCTGTCGTCGCAGTCGGCGGGCAGGCACAGCAGGACCCCGTCGCCGATGCCCGCGCCCGCCAGCGCCGCCACGAGCGGCTCGGCCAGCACGTGGCCTCGCGGGGCGAAGACCGACCAGTCGCCTGCTGGGCTGACGCCGCCGATCTCGACGAGCGGGCGGGGCCGCTCGACGTGGGTGACCGCGAACGGCCGCACCCAGTCGGCCACGCCGGGCGCTTCGAGCGCCGGCGCGTCGGCGTCGTGCGCGGTGTCGGCGAGCTGGTCGATGATCTCGGCGAGCTCGCCGATCCGGGCCGTGGCGAAGTTCGGCGTCGCGGTCAGCGGCGGCCTGCCCAGCTCCTTGGTCACGTCGTTGACGATCTGACCGACCGTGATCGAGCTCAGGTGCAGGTCGTCGAGCGGGTGGGTGTCCGGCGAGATGGCCTCCAGCGGAAGTTCCACGCGTTCGGCGGCGAACTTGCGCAGCAGCTCCACCGTGGAGATCTGCTCGGCACCGGAGCCCGGCTCGGCCGGGACCGAGGTGGGCTCGTTCCGGGTGGTCGTGGTGGCCAGGTCCGCGCTGAGTTCCGGAGCGGTCTCGCAGGGGCTGGCCAGGAAGGTGAACTCGGCATCGGCGGGCAGCGGTTTGAGACCGCGCCCGGCGAACAGCGCGGTGCCGTCCACCGCGGCGCCCGCGGCGAAGGCGGCGCCGACCACGGTCAGCAACGGGCTCAGCGAGGCGTTGTCGGTGTCGACCGACAGCACCGGGGTGCCCGGGGCGATCTGCTGGAGCAGACCGGCCAGCACCCGGCCGGGACCGACCTCGACGGCGAGATCGGCGCCGTCGACCGCGCGGGCGGCGGCCTCGTGGAACCGCACCGGTGCGAGGACCTGGTCGCGCAGCAGCTTTCGGACGTCGACGTCGTGATCGAGCACGTCGCCGGTCACCGTCGACATGACCGGGCGGGAAAGGGCGGTGAACGGCAATTCGGCGAGTCGTTCGGTCATCGCGTCGGCGGCCGGTGTGACGAACGGGGAGTGGAACGCGTGCGAGACGTTGATGCGGGTCGCCGAAATTCCTTCGTCCGCCGCTTTCTTGCACACCAGCTCGATGGATTCGATCGCACCGGAAACGACGGTCTGCTCGGGACCGTTGAATCCGGCGACGACGACTCCGAGGCCGTTGGCCAGTTCTCGCGCCTTCTCCGGTCCGGTGGTCAGCCCGGCCATGGTGCCGCCGCCGCGGCTGGCGCGGGCCATGATCCGGCCGCGGGTCGCGGCCAGCGACAGCAGCTGATCGCCGTCCATCGCGCCGCCCCAGGCCAGGGCGGTCAGCTCGCCGAGGCTGTGCCCGACCGCGGTGTCGGCGTCGATGCCGAGGCCTCGCAGCACCCGCATCGCGGCGAGCGAGCCCGCCACGATGCGCGGCTGGGCGACCTCGGTGGCCACCTGGTCCCCGGTCGAGGACACGCCCGCGGCGGCGAAGACCCGCTCGGCCTCGGCGAACCTGCGCCGGATCGCACCGACCGCGCCGCGCCCCGATCCCTGGCCCGGGAACAGGTAGGCGATCTTCGGCGCGGTGGGGGAGTGCCCGGCGAAGATCCCGTCCGACTCGGCGAAGACCCGCCGGCTGCCCGCGTCGAGGTGGGCGACCAGCTTCGTCAGCTTGCGCCCGGCGTCGTCGGGGCTGGTCGCTGCGACGGCGGCGCGCCACGGGTGTCCGGCCAGGTCACGGGCCAGCGTGCCGGCCAGGTCGGCGAGCTCGGCGAAGGCGAGCTTGCCCATCAGCTGTTCGAGCCGGGCGGCCCGGTCGCGCAGCCCCGCGGCATCGGGTGCGTCGAGCAGCAGCAGCTCGGCGTCCTGCCGCCCGGTGACCAGGTCGGTGACTCCCCGCGCCAGGCCCGCCCTGCGCTCGGTGTTGGGCGCCTGCTCGACGGTGATGTGGGTGTTGATCCCGCCGAATCCCATCGCCGAGACACCGGCGCGCATCGGCTGGTCCTGCGGCCACGGTTCCGCCTCGCGCGGGACGTACATGGAGGCGTTGTCGGCTTCCAGCAGCGGGTGCGGGTCCTGCTGACCGGTGCCCGGCGGGATGACCTGGTTGTGCACCGACAGCACCGCTTTGATCAGCCCCGCCACCCCGGCCGCGGCTTTGGTGTGGCCGAAGTTGCCCTTGATCGAGCTGAGCGCCGCCTTGCGAGCGGTGGGATCGGCGTCGCGGCGGGCCGACGACAGCGCCTCGATCTCGGTGGCGTCGCCGAGCGCGGTCCCGGTTCCGTGGCCTTCGAAGTAGGAGACGGTTTCCACGCCGTACCCGGCGCGGTGGTAGGCCCGCTCCAGCGCGAGCCGGTGCCCGCCGGCCTCGGGCCGGGTGATGCCGCCCTTGCCGTCCGAGGACACGCCCCAACCGGTGATCGTGGCGTAGATGCGTCCGGCGCCGCGTTCCAGGGCGTCCTGCTCGCGCATCAGGACCACGACGCCGGAGCCCTCACCGGGCCAGAACCCGTTAGAACCCCGGTCGTAGACCTTCATCTCACCGGTGGCCAGCGCTCCGGTCTTGGCGAAACCGATCACCTCGAACGGGTCGATGGACAGGTCCACGCCACCGGCCAGCGCGACGTCGAGGTCACCCTCCACAAGGGACTTCGCCGCCGTGGTGACCGACAGCAGCGACGACGAGCACGCGCCGTCGACCGTGTAACCACCGCCGTGCAGGTCGAAGTAGTTGCAGATCCGGCCGGCGATGGTGTTGGCGAGCCCGCCCGCGAGGCTGTCCTCGTCGATCGGCGGGAACGGCGCCTTGTACTGCGGCTCCAGGTCGGCGAGGAAGTCCCCGACCTGGTCGTTGTCCCAGCCCTTGGCGGCCAGCGCCGCGGCGACCGTGCGGCGCACGTAGGGCCAGCGCAGCCGCATCAGGTTCGCCCTGGAGAACTCGCCGGTCAGGCTGTTGCCGATCACCACGCCCGTGGACCGCTTCGGCAGGCCCTCGCCACCGGGGAAACCGGCGTCGGCGAGGGCCTGCGCGGCGACGTCGAGCGCGAGCCAGTGCGTGAGGTCGGTCGAGCGGTAGGTGCTGCCCGCGACCCGGTACTTCACCCGGTCGAACTCGTAGTCGCGCAGCACTGCGGCCTTGCTCGAATAGAACCGGTCCGGCTCGGCGGGGTCGGCCGACCAGTAATCGGCCTTGTTCATCCGCTCATCCGGGAGATTCCGGAATGCGCGGCGGCCGGCGAGAACGTTGTTCCACAACTCGTCAGGGGAACTCGCGTCCGGATAACGCAAACCAATTCCGACGATCGCGATGCGCGTATTCGCCATCATTCCTCGAGCCTCCCGGGGAAATCCGCTTGTCGATCGTCACCGAGAACACGGTGAATTCCACGAGACTCCAGCCTGCCCAGCGGTCATCGGAGTGTCATCTCTGAACGTGCCCTCGGGGGCCCGTGAGCAGCGGAAATTTCATAACGGCGTGATCTCATCCGCCGTGTTCGACAATTCCATGGGAATGTTATGAAACCGCGAGTGGGAATTGTGCGGCCGCCTCGGGCTCGCTGAGCCGCCGGCGCGGACGCGCAGGGTATGAGGGCTGTGGGGCAAGCGTTGTCTCTGATCGTGCCGACCTTCGCTCCGGCGGCCCGACCTGGTGCGGGACGACCGCTCGCGGTGCTCCGCGAACGTCGGCGGAACCTGCTGCTATTCGAGTCCGCGGACGGGTTCGGGCGGCGCGCGAAACTCGGTGGAACGTTCGGCGACCCGTTTGTTGTTCCGCCGTGCGCTCGTTCGGCGCGCAGCGAGCACGATCGGAGTGGCCGCGCGATCAGGTGGTCTGTGAAGCTCGAATAGGGCCAGCCAGAGCGTGAGGCCGCACGATGTGGTTCGTCGGCGGCACCCACCCCGTTGCTCGCACATCGAAACGGATGCACAGCGCTGCGCGGAATCTCCGACGAGTGGGCGGCGCAGGAAGAACAGGGCAGTTCGCCCCGGCGAAGTCGGCGAGGGCGACGTGCCCGCATGCGGGTCGGGCGGCAACGCATTGCTTTGGCGAATTCGAATTCGTCCTCTTGGAGGTGTTTGGTCAGTGAAGTCCGCAGCTGGCTGGTTACGCAGGCAGTTGACAGGTGTCGTAGCGCTCATCTTGATGGCTGCCGTGTTCATCGTCGCGCAGCCGTCGACGCCCTCCGCTGCCGATACCACGAGTCTCGCCGGCAACTACGCGTTCTCGCCGAAATCCATCGCCATGCCGAGCGGTTTCCCGCAGCAGGAGATCCGCGCGGTCAACAAGGACTACAAGCACATCGACGCCTGGATCTCGTCGGTCGGCGCCGCGATCGCGATGAACGACGTCGACGGTGACGGGCTGCCCAACGACCTGTGCGTCACCGATCCCCGGATCGACCAGGTCGTGGTCACCCCCGCACCGGACGCGAAAGCGGACCGGTACGCGCCGTTCGCGCTGTCGCACTCGCTGCCGATGAACGAGCACATCGCACCGATGGGGTGCCTGGCAGGCGACTTCAACGAGGACGGTCGCACCGACCTGATGGTCTACTACTGGGGCCGGACACCAGTGCTCTTCCTCGCCAGGACCGACGCCACCGCGTTGAACAACGCCGCCTTCGCCCCGACCGAACTGGTCCCCGGCGTGAGCGGCCCGGTCTACGACGGTCCGCAGTGGAACTCCAACGCCGTGGCCTTCGACGACTTCGACGGCGACGGGCACGGTGACCTGCTGATCACCAACTACTTCCCGCACGGGCCGGTGCTCAACGACCAGGTCTCCGGCGGCGTGGCGATGAACGACTCGATGTCGGCGGCCTACAACGGCGGGGAGGACTACTTCTTCCGCTGGACCGGCGGCACCTCGGGCATCCGCCCGACCGCCAGCTACGAACGGGTCGACGACGCCCTGCCGACCGACGTCTCCAAGGGCTGGGAGCTGGCCGCGGCGGCCAACGATCTCGACGGCGACGGGCTTCCGGAGCTGTACCTGGCCAACGACTTCGGCCCGGACCGCCTGCTCTACAACCAGTCCACTCCGGGCGAGCTGAAGTTCTCCCTGGTCGAGGACGTGCGCTCGCCGGTCGTCCCGAAGTCCAAGCAGGTCGGTCTCGACTCGTTCAAGGGCATGGGCGTCGACTTCGGCGATCTCGACGGTGACGGCCTGTACGACATGTTCGTCAGCAACATCACCACCTCGTGGGGCATCCAGGAGAGCAACTTCCAGTTCATGAACACGGCCAGGGACCACGCCGACCTGCGCGACAAGCTGGCCGAGGGCAAGCCGCCGTTCACCGACACCAGCGCACCGGCCGGTACCGCGTGGTCCGGCTGGGGCTGGGACGTCAAGATGGGCGACTTCGACAACGACGGCCGCCAGGAGATCGCCCAGAGCACCGGGTTCGTCAAGGGCCAGACCGACCGCTGGCCGCAGCTGCAGGAGCTGGCGACCGCCAACGACGAGCTGCTGTCCAACCCGCTGTCGTGGCCCAGGGTGAACCACGGCGACGACATCGGAGGCACCCAGCGGCTGGCGTTCTACTCGCCGATCGGCGACGGCGCTTACGCCAACCTGGCCGGTGAGCTCGGACTCGACGTGCCCGTGCCCACCCGCGGCATCGCCACGGGTGACACCGACGGGGACGGCAAGCTCGACTTCGCCGTCGCCCGGCAGTGGGACCAGCCGGTGTTCTACCAGAACCAGGCGCCCGCACCCGGGTCCTTCCTGGGGCTGCGGCTCACCCACGACTCGCCCAGTGCCGACGGGGCCACCCCCGCGGCCGGCTCGCCGGTGGTCGGCGCCCAGGTGACCGTGACCACGCCGGACGGGCGAAAGCTCCTGGGCCGCGTCGACGGCGGCAGCGGCCACTCGGGCAAGCGCAGCAACGACGTGCACATCGGCCTCGGCGACGGCGTCACCGGCCCGGTCCAGGTTCACCTCAAGTGGCGTGACCGCACCGGGCGGCTCCACGAGCAGGAACTGAAGTTGACCCCCGGCTGGCACTCGCTCCAGCTCGGCGAGCAGGCCAAGGAGAAGTGAACGACATGGCAGACAACACCACGAGCACCGCGGCGCCGCCCCGTCACGACCAGAAGGTCACCAAGGCGCTGCGCAACTTCGCGATCTCGATCACGGTGTTCAACATCATCGGGTACGCGCTGCTGGGCTTCGAGCAACCGTGGACCTGGCCGTTCATCGCGCTGGCCACCGGATACATCACCGAGATCGTCCTGGAGGTCATCGGGGCGCGGGTCGAGGGCCGGGCACCGCGGTTCACCGGCCGGGGCGTCCGCGGCATCGTGGAGTTCCTCTACCCCGCCCACATCACCAGCCTGGCGATGAACATGCTGATCTACGTCAACGACCGGCTGTGGGTGCTGATCTTCGGCGTGGTCGTCGCGGTGGGCACCAAGTGGGTGCTGCGCGCCCCGGTGCGGGGCCGGATGCGCCACTTCATGAACCCCTCGAACTGGGGGATCACGGTGCTGCTGCTGCTCTTCCCGTGGATGAGCATCGCACCGCCGTACCACTTCAGCGAGCACGTCGAGGGCTGGGTCGACTGGCTGATCCCGGCGATCATCGTGATCGCGGGCACCATCCTCAACGGCAAGCTCACCGGCAGGCTGTGGCTGATCGGTGCCTGGCTGGTCACGTTCGTCCTGCAGGCCGTGGTCCGCGGCATCATCTTCGACACCTCGATCCCGGCCGGCCTGGCGATGATGACCGGCATCGCGTTCGTGCTCTACACCAACTACATGGTCACCGACCCGGGTACGACCCCGTCGAAACCGGCATCGCAGATCGCCTTCGGCTCCGGCGTCGCGATCATCTACGGCCTGCTGATGGTCGCGCACATCGCCTACGGCCTGTTCCTGGCCACCGCGATCGTGTGCCTCATCCGCGGCCTGTTCCTGTGGTCGCTGCACTTCTCGAACAAGGCCCGCGAGGAGTTCGAGGCCGAGCAGGCGGCCGTGGCCGGGACCAACGGCGGCGGTGCGGCTCCGGTCGCGCTCGGACCCACCGTCCAGCCCGCGTTGGGCGATTCGAGCGAGGACAACAGGATCCTGCGGTCCTGACGTTCGACGCCCGCGCTTCCAGGACGGCCGTGCGCCGAGTCCGGCCGCCCTGGAAGCACCGCCGGAAACTGAGCAACTTGGAACAATCGCGCGGATCTGCCCCGTGCCAGATTTGTCGCAGCCCGAAGAAAAACCGCATTCACCGTGTCTGCCAGCGTATTTCGAGGAGCTTTTCATGACGATCATCGAGGCGCCGTCGCGAGCCGAACTCGTCAGCCGGGCGACGGATCTGGTCGACCTGATCCGCCGGCACGCCGAGTGGCAGGAGGAGAACCGGATCCTGCACGAGGAGGTCGTGCAGGGGATTGTCGACGCCGGACTGACCAAGCTGCGCATTCCGGCGCGCTACGGGGGCTACGAGGCGAACACGGCCACCGTGTGCGACGTGATCGCCGAACTGGCCCGTGCTGACGGGTCGGTCGGCTGGACCATGAACACCTGGACGATCGGTGTGTGGCTCGCCGGGCTGTTCCCGGACGAGGTGCAGGACGAGATGTTCTCCGACCCGGGCGTGCGGATCGGGAACAGCGTCAGCCCGAACGGCGTGGCGGTGCCGACCGAGGGCGGCGTGGTCCTCAATGGAGAGTGGCCGTTCAGCACCGGTGTGCTGCAGAGCCAGTGGTTCGTGCACTCCGCCGTGCAGGCCACTGAGGACGGTGACTACGTCCCGGTCGTGATCGCGATCCCGGTCGGGGATCTGACGATCGTCGACGACTGGCACACCGCGGGCATGCGCGGCACGGGCAGCGTGAAGACCATCGCCAAGGACCTGTTCGTGCCCGAGGCCCGGGTCGTGCCGATGCTGCCGCTGATCACGCAGGGGCAGCACCGGTCGGTCCGCAACGCCGAGTCGCTGATCTGGAAGGCGCCGTTCGCGCCGTCGTCGGCCGCGCTGGCCGGCGCGGTGTCGCTGGGCATCGCCCAGGCGGCGCGGGAGGCGTTCTTCGAGCGCCTGCCCAACCGCAAGATCACCTACACCAACTACGACCGCCAGATCGAAGCGCCGCTGACCCACCTGCAGGTCGCCGAAGCCAGCGTGAAGATCGACGAAGCGGCGTTCCACGTCCACCGGGCGGCCCAGCGCCTGGACACCAAGACCCCGGCGGGCGAGGCCTGGACGATGGAAGAGCGGGCCCTGGCCCGGATCGACATGGGCGCGGCAACCCTCCGCGCGACCGAAGCCGTGGACGTCCTCAACACCGCCAGCGGTGGATCGTCCATCTACTCCAAGGTGCCGATGCAGCGCATCCACCGCGACATCCACACGGTCCACCAGCACGGTCTCCTGCACCCCAACACCAACCTCGAGCTCTACGGCCGCGTGCTCTGCGGCCTCGAACCCAACACCCACCTCATCTGAGCACCTGGTCGACGCTCAGGCGCTGACGACCGTCCGTGAACCGGCAAGTGGTGGACCGTCCGACGACGGTCCACCACTTCGCTGTTCACCTGGCGATGCGGCGCAGCTGATCGTCGTTGGCACCAGGCTCGGCGACGGCGACGGCAGCCACCGACTCCTGCCCGCACCCGTTCTAGGTGCCGGGAACCGGGACAGAGGCGTTCGAGGAGTTCGCAGGCGCAGCGCCGGCTCGGCGCTGCCACCAGGGCGCGCCCGCGGTGAACCCGGCGGACGACAGCGCGGAGGTGGCCCAGTCGAAGCCGCACACCCGCGCCGATCCGGGGTGGCGCGACGTTCCAGAAGCGGCTGGTCGGCCGAGAGCGTGAACTGCGCGCCGATGTGCAAGAACATGATCAGACGTTTCCGCGCTTGCGGCGGTTGCCGCATCCGGTAATGCGGCAACCGCATCGTGGCGCTTCAGCCGGGAACCGGGCGACCGGTCATCCCGCTCCTAGACGTCGAAGCTGATCGTGGTGCCCTTCCACTCGGGCTTGTCATCGGTGAAGGTGAAGTAGCTGTTCATCACGACCCGGGAATCCGGATCGCCGGGGACGGACTCCGTCGCCTCGATCCGGCAGCTCTGCGTGCCCTCGCTTCGATGCGTGAAATCATCGCCGGGGTTCTCGGTCAGCACTTCGAATTCCTCCGGCGAACGGTCGTGGGAGTTTCCGGTGACGTCGGGGACTTCCTGCTGGGAGTTCTCGCTGGGATACGTGATTCTCTCGGCTTTCGTAGTCTGCGGACACTTACTTGCATCATGCAAGCTACCGGAAGTAGACTATCGCGCGGGCTTGTATCACGCAAGTCCCTGTGTGAAGAATGGTCCATGCTCGGACGTCACTACGCAGGTCAGAACTGTCCCGCGGCGCGCACACTCGAGGTCATCGGCGAGCGGTGGAGCCTGCTCATTGTCCGCGACGCGATGTTCGCCGGGGCGACCCGCTTCACGGATTTCCAGCGCAACCTGGGCATCGCGTCGAACATCCTGACCAAGCGGTTGCGGGACTTCGTCGAGGTCGGCCTGTTCGAACTGCGGCCGGGCGAGGCCGGGCAGTCCGAGTACGTGCTGACCAGCAAGGGCCGTGACCTGCAGCCGATCATCATCGCGCTCACCGCGTGGGGTGACCGCTGGTCGCCCACCGCCTACAGCCCCGTTTCGTACGAACACGAAGATTGCGGTGGACGTGTCGAGATGAAGCTGGAATGCACGTGTTGCGGTGGCCGGTCATCGCCTGCTGCTGTCAAGCGCGGCCCGGTCGGCATCGAGGTGCCGCCATTCGATGCGGAACCCGAAACCGTGGAATCCCCTGATTCGCCTGGAACGGATTCAGCGGCAGGGGACCGGGTCGATCTGCATTTGCCCTTATCGATGAACCCCGCAATTCCCTGGAACTGAGCATTCTGAGATAATACCGCGAACTGTCCCGCTGTTAGCGTCGCAGTTGCAGGCGCGGTCGGCGGCTCTCCGGAGTCCGGGAAAGTGCCGAGTCGACCTGCGGAGCGGTTTCTCGCCACGAACCGCCGCGCAACCCAACAGCGACGGAGAACACGGTGACCAACATGTACCGGGCGCTGCGGCGTCGACTTCTGACACCTGCCATGTCGGAAACGAAAGTGTCCGTGCGGGGATTCCACGAGAAGACCCCGGAGGGGACCGAGCTGCTGGAGACCGTCGGGCGGATGTTCCTGACCGGATACGGATACGCGGCCGAGTCCCGCCGCCCGCTCGACGCCGAGGCGCAGCTCGAGGCGCTGCCCGTCCGGTTCCGCGGATTCGCCTACGAAGGCGCGGCGATGGGCTTCGCGGTCCGCGACGGTCTCCCGCTGGGCAGCAGGCGGAGCGTGGCCGAGTTCCTCACCGGGAGGGCCGGCTCGCACAGCTACATGGTCTACGTGGGCGTCGGCTGGGCGCTGGCGCGACTGCCGCGGTTCCGCTGGCCCGCCGTGACCGCGAACGTGCCCGACGACCTGCTGCGCGGGCTCGTCCTCGACGGGTACGGCTTCCACCAGGCGTACTTCCACCCGGACAAGTACGTGCACGGCCAGTACCGGGAACCGTCCTTCCCGTGGCCCGCCGACATCGGGCAGGCCGGTATCGACGAGATCATCGACCAGGGCATCGGTCGCGCCATGTGGTTCGTCGGCGGCGCCGATCCCGACTACGTGGCCAACCTGATCGACAAATTCCCGAAGGACAGGCACAGCGACCTCTACAGCGGTGCCGCGCTGGCCGCGACCTACGCCGGCGGCGTCGACGAGCGCGAGCTGAAGGTGTTCTGGGACCGCGCCGGTGAGCACCGCGCGTTCGTCGCCCAGGCCAGTGCGTTCGCGGCCACCGCGCGCTCCCGGGCCGGACTCGTCGTGCCGCACAACGAGCTGGCGACCCGGGTGTTGTGCGGGATGAGCGTGGCCGACGCAACCGACGTCAGCCTCCGCAACCAGCCGGACGGCCCGGTCGGCGGCGACGTCCCCGCCTACACGGTGTGGCGCCGGCGCATCGCCGAGGAGTTCCGAGCGCTGGGGCAGTGCTGATCTCCTCGGGAACCCGTGCGCACGGCGTCGGCGAACGCGGTCGAACCGGCTGCGCGCCGCCCAGTTCAACACCGTTGTCACTTCAGCGAACGGAGGATCGGTTGTGCAGGCCGCGGTAGAACGCGCAATCGACGCAATGTGGAACCGCTACCACGAATCGCTGTCGCTGGCCGACATCGCCGACACCGCGATCTACAGCAAGTTCTACTTCTCCAGGGTGTTCCGGTCGCTGACCGGGACCTCGCCAGGGCGGTTCCTCACCGCGATCCGGCTCACCAAGGCCAAGGAACTGCTGCTGGAGACCTCGTTGAGCGTCACCGAGATCTCCCACCGGGTGGGCTACAGCAGCCTGGGCACGTTCACCAGCCGCTTCACCCGCAGCGTCGGTGTCTCACCGGCCCGCTACCGCTCGCTCTCGCACAAGGGAATCCTGTCCCTGCCGGAGTTCTCCGCGCCCGTGCAGGGGCGGTCGGCGGCAGCGGTGAGCGGGTGGGTCACCGTCCCCGACAGCCGGATTCCGGTGCGCGTGTACGTGGGCGCCTTCACCGACCCGATCGCGCAGGGAATCCCGAGCGCTTGTGACGTCCGCGAGGGCTCGGGGCCGTACCGGCTCGACGCGGTCCCGGACCGGCCGTACTTCATCCGGGCCGCCGTGGTGGCGGTCAACGACCTCGATCCCCGTCCGTGGAAGCGTCAGCCGCTGTTCGTCGGGGCCGCCGATCCGGTCGCCGCGGGGCCCGGCCGAACCTCCGAAGTGGACATCGAGACCAGACCATCGCGCTTGCTGGACCTGCCGATCCTGCTCGCACTGCCCGAGCTGGACAGCCACAGCGCGGCCGAGGCCGAACTGGCAGCCACCCGTTAGCCGGGAGCGTTCGCGTTGCGGTGCGGGCCGAAGTCCGCACCGCAGGCCGCTGCCGCCGCTCGTGGAGCAGGACCGGTGCTCACGGCCCGGGGCGGCGGGACTCGGGTTCCGCCGCCGGGGGCCGGGTCGTCATCCAGCTCCCGGCCCGCCGCGCCGCGGCGAAGCTCGACCAGGAGGTCACGTCGATCAGCGAGCGGTCGTCCGGGGACTGAGCGCGGAACTGGTCGATGACCGCCTGGTCGACCTGGTAGGAAGCCAGCGCGGTCAGCAGGGCGAGGTGCCCGGTCGGGCGGTGTTGCGCCGGCAGGACGGCGACCGCGTCGGACGCCCACGCGCGGCTCGGGCCGAGGGGCCGACCGTCCCATTGCGACAGATGCTCCAGCACCAGCTCGCGCACCTCCGGAGCGACCGAGCGGTGCCCCGCCTCGTCGATGGCGGCAGCACCACGCGCGAATGCCTCGGCGATCGCCGTGTTCCCCGACGCCCACGCCAGATCCGGCGGCAGCGGCGCCGCGGGCAGCAGGTCCAGCGAGGCTCCCGGCCGCGGGCCCCGGCGTTCCGCCGACTTGATCAGCCCGACCAGCACGCGCCGCACCACGCCGATCGCGGCGGGCGGCGCCCCGGGCGGCAGCGGCAGTTCGCCCAGGAAGAGGTTGGCCATGCGGTTGAGGTACTGCAGGACCACCGCGGTGCCCACCATTTCCGGAGCCTGCTCGACCGGGAACGGCACTGGCTTCCCGACGCCGCCGTCCAGCGCCGCGTTCGCGGTGGCCCAGTCGGCCGCGGCCCGCGCCGCCGGGTCGGAGATGGCGTCATCGCGGTAGCCGACCAGGTCTCCCAGCATCGAGGAGTGGATCGAGACGCAGAACGGGCAGCTGTTGCCCTCGGAGACCGCGGTGCTGACGGCCTCCTTGTGCGACCGTGGCGCCCCTCCGGGCACCAGCAGCGTTTCACGCAGGGTGAGCCAGCTGGCCGCCATCACGTCGGACGCGGGCGCGTGCAACGCGACCGGTGGCGCGAGCACGCCGAAATCCCGCTCCAGCTCCTGGTAGATCCTGGCCACGTCACCGCTCGCGTCGCGGTAGCGCACGGCGCGCACCTGCCGCACCTGAGCGGTCGACAGATCGCGCAGTCCGGCCTGGACAAGTCTATTTCGCATCGGATCGTTCCTTCACCGGGAGGTCAGGGGATCGGGGAGCGAACACAGCCCGAACAACGGGGCTCGACCTTACCGGCCCGACCGGCAGCCAGGAGGCGATTTCCATTCCGGTGCCCGCGTTTTCCGGTTCTGGCGCAGGTGTTCACCCGATCGCCCGCACCGTCATCGGCAGTCCGCCGCGCACCCGCAGCGTCAGCATCGGTTCGGCCTTGACGTCGTAGCCCGGGACCGTCGCGAGCCGCAGCTCGCGCACCACGCAGGCGGTCACGATCGTCGCCTCCAGCAGACCGAGGCTGCTGCCGACGCACACCCGCGGGCCCGCGCCGAACGGGATGTAGGCGTAGCGCGGCCGGCCCGCCGCCCGGCTCTGCTCGAACCGGTCCGGGTCGAAGCGCTCCGGTGCCTCCCAGAACGCCGGGTGCCGGTGCAGCGTGTACGGGCAGATCACCACGTCGGCACCGGCCGCCACGCGGTACCCGCCGATCTCGTCGTCCCCGCGGGCCTTGCGCGGCAGCAGCCACACCGCCGGGTACAGCCGCATGACCTCCTGGAGGACCATCGAGGTGTACTTCAACCGGTGCAGATCCTCGTAGGTGGGCATCCGGTCACCCAGCACCTCGACCGCTTCGGCGTGCAGCCGCTCCCACACCTGGGGATGCCGGTCGAGGAGGTAGAAGGTCCAGCTCAGCGTGCTGGCGGTGGTGTCGTGCCCGGCCAGCAGCAGCGTCACCAGCTCGTCGCGCATCCGCCTGCGCCGGGCACCCTCGTCGGGCTCCTGCTGCGTCGCGTCGACCAGCCGGGACAGGATGTCGTCGCCGTCGGCTGTCGGGTGCGCGGCGCGCTCGTCGGCCAGCCGGGTCACGATGCTCTCCAGATCGGCCCGGGCGCGGCGGAACCGCCGCTGCTTGGGCAGTGGGACCCAGGTCGGCACCGCGCTCAGCGACATCATCTCGAACATCGCCTGGTCCTGGACCGCTTCGAAGGACTCGCCGATGGACTCGAAGGCGCTGAGGTCGGCTTCGAGCAGGGTGCGGCCGAGGATGCCGAGGGTCATCCCGGTCATCTCATCGCGGATGTCGACGGGCTGGCCGCCGGCGTGCCTGCGGAGCCTGGCCACCAGCCCCGCCGCCTCCTGCGCGATCACCTCGGTCTTGCCTGCGACCCGCTTGGCCTTGAAGACCGGCTGGATCGTCTTGCGCTGGGCCTTCCACAGCTCTCCCTCGCTGGTCAGCAGCCCGTCGCCGAGTGCGCGCCTGGCGTGTGCCAGCCCGATTCCCTTGACGTAGTTGGCGGCGTTGTCGGCCAGCACGTGCTTGGCGTGATCGGGGTGGTTGAAGAAGTGCAGCGACTTGGGGCCCAGGCGCAGCCGGACCGCGTCGCCGTACTGCCGCGCGACGGAGGTCATCACCGAGAGCCGGTCCTGGGCCATCCTGGCCAGCAGGCTCAGCGTCGCGCGGCGCGGTGGTCCGGGCAACGCCGGGCGCGCGGCTGTCGCGGTCATGTCGGCTCCCTTCGTCCCGCTGCGGTGGGGCGCAGCGACTCTCAACTCCAGGGTCGGCGCAGCGCCGGACGCCTGCCTACTTCCGGCTTGCGTACTGGGCTCGGCGCCGCTGCGGCCGGCGTGGAGAGCACGAACGGAGAAGGCGTTCGTGCCAACGGTTCTCCGGAGTTGCCCCCTGCGGCGGTGCCGGAACCGGGGCAAAGCACGAGAAGCCAGGTCATCGCGGCCGGTGCGAAGCTCGGCAGGAGGTCGCAGATCCCTGCGCCCGAAGCGCACACAACCTTCGAGGACTGCTATGACGGCTCAGTATGACGACATCATCGTCGGCGCCGGCTCGGCCGGGGTCGTGCTCGCGGCCCGGCTGACCGAGGATCCCGCTCGGCGCGTGCTGCTCTTGGAAGGCGGCCCGGACTACGTCAGGCCGGAGGAGACGCCCGAGGACATCTTCTACGGCCGCTCGATGTCGTTCGTGGACCACGACTGGACCTTCCGCGCCGACGTCCACGACGGCCGCAAGATCCGGTATCCGCGCGGCAGGACCACCGGCGGCTCGTCCGCGGTCGGTGCGACGGTCGGGTTGCGCGGCGTTCCCGCCGACTACGACGACTGGGCCGCGGCCGGGAACCCGTCGTGGTCCTATTCGCAGGTCCTGCCCTACTTCCGGAAGCTGGAGAACGACCTCGACTTCGGCGACAGCGAGTTCCACGGCAGCGACGGCCCGATGCCCATCCGGCGGTGGCGGCCCGAGGAGCTGCCTCCGGGGCAGACGGCGTTCGTCGAGGCGTGCCTGGAAGCGGGCTTCCCCGAGACCGAGGACCACAACCACCCGGAGTCCACCGGGATCGGGTCGATCCCGTCCACCCGGCCCGACGCCGTGCACCGCGCCACGACCGGAAACACCTACCTCACGCTGATCCGGGGCCGCGCCAACCTCGAGATCAGGCCCCGCACCACGGTCGACCGGGTGGTCTTCGACGGTGCGAAGGCGATCGGTGTCATGGCGGCGGCCGAGGGCGGGTCCTTCGAGCTCGTCGAGGGCCGCCGGGTCGTCCTGGCCGCGGGCGCGGTCGCCTCGCCCGCGATCCTGCTGCGCTCGGGCATCGGTCCGGCCGAAGATCTGCGCCGACTCGGGATCGAGGTCCGCGCCGACCTGGCCGGGGTCGGTGCGAACCTGGTCGACCACCAGCGGACCGGCGCCTTCCTGGTGCCGCAGCCCGGTGCCACGGACTCGACCGTGCCGTTCCTGCAGGAGATCCTGCGCACCACCTCACCGGTGTCCGGGGACTTCAACGACCTGCAGTACTACATGGTCAACCACTTCGGGCTGGCGAACTTCCCGGAACTGCAGATGCTGGCCGGTGCCACCGAGATCCTCGGCGTGATGGTCGTGGCGCAGCGGCCCGGCTCCCGCGGCCGGATCACGCTGACCTCCGCCGACCCGACGGCCCAGCCCGCGATCGAGCTGAACTTCCTCGACGACGAGCGGGAGGTGGACGTGCTCGTCGACGGGGTCCGCACCGCGTGGCGGCTGGCCAACCACCCCGACATCCTGAAGCTGGGCCAGGGCTTCGTCGTGTTGCGGGACGCCACGATCGATGACGACGAGATGGTGCGGCAGTACGTCAAGACCAGCCTGGACAGCGCCTACCACCCGGTCGGCACGGTCCGGATGGGACCGGCTTCGGACCCGGAGTCGGTCGTCGACGAGCGCGGCGCGGTGCACGGCATCGAGGCCCTGCACGTCTGCGACTCGTCGATCATGCCGAGCACGGTGCGCGCCAACACCAACCTGACCTCGATCATGATCGGGGAGCGGACCGCGGACTGGCTGCGGGAGAGCTGAGCCGGCCACGGCGATGCGGCTCCGGACCGAGGGATTCCGGAGCCGCATCGCCGTGCGGGGCGCGAGAACGCGCTCAGGGCTGGGGGAAGAACCGGGTGACGAACGCTTCCCAGGCCCGGTCGCCGAAGATCGCCCGCTGCGGTCCCAGCAGCCGGACCGGGATGCCGATCCGGTAGCGGATCCGCGGCCTGCGCGCCGTGATCGCCTTCTCCACGACCTCGGCGACCCTGGCCGCGCGCACCGCAGTGCGGCCCCGGCCCTTGGGCCGGTCGACCTCCCGGTACGCGCCGTGCCACCGCACGAAGCGCTCCCAGAAGTCGGCGTAGAGGTCGCTGTCGGTGGCCAGGTCCAGATCACCGACCGTGGTCGGCACGAACGAGCCGAGGATCGGGGAGGGCTCGATGATCGCCACCTTGATCCCCCACGGCGCCACCTCCAGCCGCAGCGAGTCGCTGATGGCCTCCAGCGCGTGCTTGGTGGCCTGGTAGTAGCCGCGGCCGGGGGTGGCGAACAGGCCGAAGATCGACGACATCATGACGATCCGGCCGGACCGCTGCTCGCGCATCCCGGGCAGCACCAGCTGCGTCATCCGGGACAGCCCGAAGAAGTTCGTCTCGAACTGCCGGTGCACCTGCTCCAACGGGGTTTCCCCGATCGTGCCGTTGAGGCTGTACGCGGCGTTGTTGATCAGGACGCCGACCGCTCCGTGCTCCTCGGTGATCCGGTCCACGGCGGCGGTCATCGACTCCTCGTCGGTGACGTCCACCCGCAGCGTCGTGATGCCCTCCTCGGCCAGGTCCTTCAGGCCGTCGAGGTTGCGGCCGGTGGCGTAGACCGGCCAGCCCGCGCGGTGCAGGCGCAGGGCGGTGGCGCGGCCGGTTCCGGAGGACCGGCCGCTGTGGGAGCTGACCCCGGTGATCAGGACCGCGCGCGACGGGCTCACGACTCGCCTCCCGCGGGGTCCAGCTGCGAAACCCGGCTCGCCGCAACGGAAGCGCCCAGGCCCAGGCCGTCGACCATGCGCGTGATGAAGTTGAACATCGAGGCCGTGAAGAAGGCCTCCAGCAGCTCCTCGGCGGTCCAGCCGGCGTCCAGCGCCACCTGCCAGTCCTCGTCGCTGATCTTGTAGGCCTCCCGGCTGAGCTTGGTCAGGAGCCGCAGCAGCACCTTCGTGCGCTCGTCCACGGGCAGGTCGTCAGCGGTCCGGGCGGACTCGACGGCCTCGGCGATCTCCTCGGGGCCGCCGAAGACCTGGAAGAAGAAGTTGTGCGTGCCGACGCAGTACGGGCACTGGTTCACCTTCGACGTCCACGCCGAGATCAGCTCCCGGGTCTGGCGCGGCAGCACGCCGCCGAGGTACATCGCCTTGTACCCGGCCACGACCGCGTCGAGCAGGTCGGGCCGGGTGGACACCAGGCGGAACATGTCCGGGACGAAGGGCAGGTCGGTGGCCTTCTTGACCTCGTCGTAGAGCTCGGCGAGGCGGCCGTCGGCCTGGCTCTCGTCGATCAGCGGAACCCGGACGTGGGTGGTCGCGTCGTTCATCCTGTACTCCCTCGTCGTTCGACAGCGGACGGGACATCACGGGGGATGTTGCGGCGGCGGAGCACGGGCAGGGCCTCTGCCTGGAAGTCGACGTCGGCGTCGAAGCCCTTGATCATGCCCTCGATGACCAGCAGGGACAGCAGCGGGAAGGCGAACTCGGGAGCGGGGAACAGGCCGCACCGGCGCTGCAGGTCGAACAGCCCGCCCGCGAAGTGCGCCAGGTCGAACTCGCCGGACCGCGCCCCCGACGCCCGCTCCACCAGGTCCTTGAGCCCGGTGCGGAAGCGTTCCAGGTCGGAGTCCTCGGCCAGCTGCGCGGCGCTGTCGATCACGATCTGCGCGCACATGCGTCCATCGCCCATAGCCATGTTGATGAAGAAGTCCGCGAAGGACCGGCGCACCGGGTCGGGCAGCTGGACGACGAATCCGGCGTCGAGCATCACGAGGTTCGCCCCGCGGTCGAAGTACAGGTTGCCGGGGTGCAGGTCGCAGTGGACCACGCCGTCGACGAAGAGCATCTCGTAGATCGCGGCCAGCACCGCCCGCACCACCGCGCGCCGGGTGGGGACGTCGAGATCACCGGGTTCGAAGCGCTTCAGATCGCTGACGTACTCCATGACCACGGTCTCGGCGGTGCACAGCTGCTCCAAGGCCGCCGGGATGCGCAGGTCGTCCAACGCGGAGAGGTTGCTGCGCAACGTGGTCAGGGCCGCGGCCTCGGCCGGAAAGTCCAGCTGCCGCAGGATCGCGCCGCCGACCTGCTCGTGCATGAGCTTGAACGGCATCTTGCGCAGCTTCGGCAGCATGCCCAGCACGCTCATGGCGAAGGCGGTCAGCGCGAAGTCCTGCCGCATCACGCGCTCGATGCCGGGCCGCCGCACCTTGACCGCGACGCGGCGGCCGTCCAGGGTCACGGCTTCGTGGACCGTCGCGATGCTGCCGCAGGCCACCGGGTGCCACTCGAACGACCGGAACGGCCACGGGCGGTCCCGGTACGCGCGCCGGACGGTGCGCTCGATGCGCCACCGGGCAGGCGGCCGGGCGGCGTCGGTGAGCCGCGCCAGCGGGGTGGTCACCGCCTCCGGCAGCAGGTCACGCCGGGTGCTCAGCAACTGGCCGATCTTGATGTAGGAGGGCCCGAGGCGGGTCAGCAGCCGGACCCACCGGTCGCCGTCGCGCAGGCCCCGCCCGTCCTTCGAACGACGCAACCGCGCGCGGACCGCCGAGCCGGCGATGACCAGGCCGTAGAAGCCCACGACGGCGCCGACCCGGCCGCAACGCAGCACGAGGCCGGGCAGCCGGACCAGGCGGCTGGTGTTCTCGCTCAAGGTCGCCCCCTAGTCGTCGGATTCGCCTCGGGTGACGGAGCCGTCACCCGCCCCCTGATCGTCTCGATCCCGGCGACGTGCGACTACTTTCTCCGTGCCGTGCACGGAAGGTGACCGCCGCAGCCGGACCGAGCACGGAGGAAGAAGCGGCAGGCGACCGGCGCCGGTAGGTTGGCGGGCAACGACGCACGCGAGGACGGGAAGCGCGGTGACCCGGGAACCGACCCCAACGACCATTCGCACCAGTGCTTCCGGCAGCACATGACCGAGCTACTCGCCGGTGCCGGACCGAGATCCGGCGATCCCGGGTCTCTCGCTGTCCTGAACAGATGATCCGGGTCCTGATGCACCACTTGGTCGAGACCTGCGATGTCGTGATCGGCTGGCCCGGTCAGAGATAGATCACTTTTACTTCGGCAGTACGGCAATCCCGGAATCAACACCGTCAGAATCCTCTGTGGACTGTCTCTCAGGTCGGGTTCCTCGTGCTGCCGAAGCGGCCATCGTCGGGGTTTCCACGTTTCGACGATGCGCCCGGATGAACTTCGTAACCCGAGATCCAGCGCTCTCGCAAGCATTTCCCAGCTCGTACCCGCGTGCGCGGAACCGTCCGGCGATCCATCGAGAACCTGGGAGAACACACGCGATGTCCGTGCTAGAGAAGCGAAACGACGACACCAGGACGATGTCCAACCTGCTCCTGCTGTTCGGGACGGCGATCGTCCTGGTGTCGTCGTCCGTCGGATTCGTCAACGCGTTCACGATGGACTCGTCGATGCCGGGGATGTCCATGCCGATGGTCCGGTCCTCGGCATCCGATCCGCTGATGGGGATGCCGCTGTCGCACATGCCGGAGATGTTCGTCGCCGGTGCCGGGCTGGTGATCGTGCTCATCGGTGCGGTCGGCCGCGGACGGGCGGCGGCCAAGGCGCGGGGTTCCTCGCGCGGCCGGATCCTCGTCGGCGTGATCGGCACGGCTGCGCTGACCATCGACATCAGCAAGACCTCCACGCTCGGGTTCGTCATCCCGGGCATGCGCGAGGAGTACGGGCTGGCGGCGGGAACCGCGTCGCTGCTGGCGGTGGCCGGGCTGAGCGGAACGGCGACCGGTGCGGTGCTGTTCGGGATCATGTCCGACCGGATCGGGCGGCGGGCCGCCTACCTGATCGCGACGCTGGGGTTCACCGCCACCAGCATGTGCGGGACGATGCCGACCTTCGCCGGGAACATCGTCATGTGCGCGCTGATGGGGGTCGCGGTCGGCGGGCTCGCCCCGCTGCTGATCACCCTGCTGACCGAGGCCATCGGCGGTCGTTCCCGGGGTTCGGTCGTGGTGGCGCTGTCGGTGGTGGCCACGGCGGTCGGCTACCTGGTGGCGGCGGGCTCGGCGCTGTGGCTGGAGCCCGTGTTCGGCTGGCGGGTGCTGTGGCTGATCGGTGCGCCCACCGGTCTGGTCCTGGTGCTGCTGACTCCGTTCATCCCGGACTGGAGCCGCGAGCGGGCCCCGGCCCCGGAGGTGGAGGCGTCCCGCCCGCAGCACGCCCGGACGCTCACCACGGGGCTGCAGCGGGCGTACGCCCTGCTGATCGGAGTGCTCACCTTCGGTCTGACGACCTGGGTGCCGAGCCTGGCCAGGGCGGGCGGGGTGCCGGTGGGCACGGCGAACCTGCTGCTGACGGTGGCGGCGGTGGCGATGGTGCCGTGCGCCCTGCTGTTCATGCTCGGATACCGCAGGTTCGGCCCGGTGCGGGTGGCGGTCGGCCTGGCCGGCGCGACCGCTGTGCTGCTGCTGGCGCTGACCGGCTCCGGAGCGGTGTCGGCGGCCGCCTGGGTCAGCGCGCTGGCGCTGGTGGCCGCGCTGTTCGCGGTGAACACGATGGCCGCGGTGTTCCTGCCGATCGCCGCGGACCTCGCGGACTCGACGGGCCGGGGCCGCGCCACCGGCACGGTGTCGCTGTACAACCGGCTCGGCGGGCTGTGCGGCCCGCTGCTGCTGGCCGGTCTGGTGTCCTCGGCCTCCGACGTGCTGGTCGCGGTCTCGGTTCTCGCGCTGCTGTGCGCGGGCGCGGCCTGGTACATCGGCCGCCGCCACCGCCAGGCCAACCAGAACACCCCCGTGTCCTCTTGATCAGCCGCCTCGGCAGGACGACTGCTGCTGCTGGCCAGCTGAGCGGCGACCGGAACCCCGGCGCCCAACCGGCAGCGGGTCGACCGGTCTGCCGACCTCTCCGACCGCAGCCGTGAAGAGCCCGTTGATCTGCGCTTTCTTGCGCTGGAGCAGTTCCTCGCGGAGCTCGGCATCGAGGTCCAGCGCGCTGCCTACGCCATCACCCGCCGGGCCTTCTGACCCGGCGGGTGATGACCGACTGCTGCGACGGTCGCACGTCGGCTGTGCTGTTGAGCGGCTATGCGGACGAGCCGGGGATACCACGCTTCACCGGAGCGGTCGTCGGTTCGTCGGCGAGGTCCGGCCCGTGGGTCCGGGCGATCTCGTCGTTGAGGCGTTGGCTTCGTTGCTGGGTGCGGATCCGGGCGAAGGACCAGATCGTCGTGGCGTGCGCGAGCGCCATCACCAGGAGCACGACGCCGAGCCGCAGGATGACCTGGTGCACGGGATTGCCCGCGGGCAGGGCCGGCAGCGAGGCGAGGGCGACGACGCCGAGCATGAACGTGACGAACAGCGCTGAGATCAGGCGGTTGGCCGAGTCCGCCACGCGGCGGTCCGGGTGGACCTCGGCGAGGTAGGTCACCCCGCTGCGGCGGATGAACCAGCCGTCGACGGCGACGGCCGCGACGGCGATGATGATGAAGAGCACGTGCGAGGTCATGTCCAGGTGCATCGCTGGCCTCCTCGGGTCGGTGCTGTCCGCCTGCAGCCGTACCCGCGACGATCTGACGCCAAACGACCTTGCTCCAGTCCAGTGATCCACCGGCCCCTTCATCGTCGGTCGTGCCGGGGAAAGGAGTGCCGGCGTTCGGGATTGTGGAAGTGCGTCAGATTTTCAACTGCAGCACAGAATTTCGTCCAGGCAGCGGTAGGTATGCCGGTAGCGGTGCTCCTGCTCGAACGGTGCCACCGTAGTTCCTTAGCCCGACCGGGTCGTTTCACCTGGCATGCCGCACGGGTGCTGAATTCCGTGGCAGCATGACTTCCCGTGGAGCGCGGGGGTGATGACACGGACGGGCTTCTCTCTTCCGCTCGCGGTCGGCGCAACGCGGCTGGGGCGATGCCGGATCTGCTTACGGTGGGAGTCGAAGAGGAGTACCTGCTGGTCGATCCGGTCACCCGGGAGGTGGTGCCGGAGGGGCAGGAAGTGGTGGCCCAGGCGTCGGCCGGCGGGCTCGGTGACCGGGTGACCACCGAACTGACCCGCTACCAGGTGGAGGCGCGGACCGAACCGCACGTCGTCATGGACGGGCTCGGTGAGCAGATCCGGTCGATGCGGGCCGCTGTCGCCGAGGCGGCTGAGCAGCGCGGTTCGCGGGCCATCTCCTGCGGCGCACCCGTTCTCGTCCGGCCGACGCCTCCGCCCATCTCCGAGGGACGGCGGTACGCGGAGAGCATCGAGGTCTTCCGCGCGCTGAACGACTCGCACATCGCGTGCGCCTGCCACATCCACGTCGGCGTGGCCGACCTGGGCCTGGCCCTCCAGGTCAGCAACCATATCCGCCCCTGGCTCCCGGCCCTCATCGCCCTCTCGGCCAATTCGCCGTACTGGGCGGGCAGGGACACCGGTTATGCGAGCTGGCGCGCGATCTCCCTGGCGTGCTGGCCGGTCGCCGGCCCGCCGCCGTACTTCGAGTCGCCCGCTCACTTCAACGAGCTCGTCGACGCGGTCATCGAGCCCGGTGGGGTCATGGACCGCGCCGGGCTGTACTGGGACATCAGGCCGTCCAGTCATGTGCCGACGCTGGAGATCCGGGTCGCCGACGCCGTCGCGACCGCGGAGGAGACCGTCCTGCTCTCCGCGATCGTCAGAGCTGCGGCGGCGACCGCGCTGAGCGCCGTCCACGTCGGGGAGCCGGCGCCGCGTCCGCAGCCGGAGATCCTGCGAGTGGCGTGCTGGCGCGCCGCACGCGACGGTTTGGCGGGGGAGAGCGTCGATCTGCCCACCACCCGCCTGGTTCCCGCGACGGCCCGGATCGATCAGCTCCTGACGTGGATCGAGCCCGCGCTGCGGCAGCACGGTGATCTGGAGCTCGTGCTCTCCGGTTGGTCGCGGCTGCGCGCCGAGGGAGGCGGCGCCGACCGCCAGCGCCTCGCCTACCGGCGCCGCGCCAGCTTCACCGACGTCGTCGACCACCTCATCGCTTCCACCACGACCGGAGACCGCGATGGCATGGCTCTGGCGCAGGTTGTCCGGCCCCAGGACTGATGCGCAGCGACGGGAATCGGTCGGTGTTCGGCTGATGCGGGTCTCAGCGGGACGGTGCGGACCGACCGGAGGTCCGAAGTGGAGTCCTGAGCATTCAAGTCCACTTCGGACTGAGCGGCTCGCCCCGGCGGGGCGGACTCCCGGGCGAGGCGTTGCGGAGATACGATGACCCGGTAGCCGCAGATGCAAGAGCCGCTGGCCCGTGATCGCTGCTCCGCATCCGGCGCCGAGGCCGGACGGGAAGATCATGAGCACGGGTAGAGAGCCGAGCCTCACCGAGGTCGTCATGGAGCACGTGCGCTCCGCCGTCATCGAAGGCACGATGCGCCCGCAGGAGTGGTACAGCGTCTACCAGCTCTCCGACGAGCTCGGCGTCTCGCGCTCGCCGGTCCGCGAAGGTCTCCTGCGGTTGGAGGAGGCCGGTCTCATCCGCTTCGTGCGCAACCGCGGCTTCCAGATCATCCCCACGACGCCCGAGGACGTCGCGGAGATCTTCTCCATCCGCCTCGCCCTCGAAGTCCCGGCGGCCCATCGCGCCGCCCTCTACGCCGATGAGTCGTTCACCGCCGAGGCGGAGGAACTGCGCAGGCAGATGTGCGAGGCCGCCGAGCAGGACGAGGAGACGCGATTCTTCGCCGTCGACCAGCAGCTGCACGGCATCGTGCTCATGGCGGGCGGCATGCGGCGCGGCCACCGGATCGTCGATCAGCTGCGGGTCTCGACCCGGTTGCTCGGCGCTTCGACGGCCGGCCGGAGCCGGGAGTACTCCGACATCATCGGCGAGCACGACCCGATCGTCGCCGCGATCCTCGCAGGCGATGGCCCCGGAGCTGCCCGGGCGATGCGGGAGCACCTCGAGGCCACCGCCGTGCTGCTGGTCGGTCAAGCGCTGCGCTACGCGGAGCGGTCCGAGGACCCCAGGGAACTCTGGACCCGGCTGCGAGCGGGTTTCGACTCCTGATCCGCGCGCCCGGCGCTCACGGCTGTTCGGTCGACTTCTCCTCCGGGAGGTACTGCAGCGCGAAGGCGGCCAGCGCGCAGACCGTCGCCGAGCTGAACGCCGACCAGTTGAGCGCCGCGGCGGCACCCTCGACGAGCCCGGGGCTGAGGACGACGACGCCGAGCAGCTGGCCGAACACGATGAGCGCGCCAAGTGCGAGGAAAGCGACGAGGGCGAGCCAGAAGACGAATTCGAGGGCCTTCTTCACAGCGGATCCTCTCAGCTCGGAATCGGCAGCCAGCCCATGGCGATGAGCCACGCGATGGCGATGATGGGAACGACGAACCAGATGATGAGCGGGACGAACGTCTTCTGGGGGCTGACCTCGGCCATGCCCGCGGACAGGTAGATGGGCGCGCCCACCGGTGGGGAGGCGCCCTCGGTCGAGGTGCACACCAGGATCGCGCAGATGGCCACGACCGCCGGGACGTCGACGGTACCCAGGGCGATGACCGCCGGAGCGGCGATGGCCGCTGCTGTCGCCGTCGAGGACAGCGGCGTGGCCACGAGGACCGCGGTGAGGCACACGACGAGGACGAGCAGCGGCTTGGGCAGCTGCAGCTGGGCCAGCGTCTCGGAGAGCTGCGGCCCGACGCCGAGCTCGCTCATGATGTTCGAGGCGGCCAGGGCGGCGAACAGGGAGATGCCCACCGTGGCGAACTGCGGTGCTTCCGCCCGGATCGCCCGGCGGAGGTGCCCCCAGTTGCCGCGCAGGCGCTTGCGGCCCTCGACGAGCGCGATCGCGGAGATGAGGATCGGCACCCAGACGATGATGGAGATCTCGCCCATGGCCGCTTCGCCGATCCGCGCTTCGGATTCCAGCCAGTTGAAGAGCGGGCCGAAGGTGAGCAGCACCGGGATGAGAATGCCGACGAAGATCGTCATCGACGTCCACCCGGTCGACAGCGCCTGGCCGAAGGTGGCGAGGTGGCGGGAGTCGGTGCGCCTGATGCCGTCGCGGCGGGTCCAGATGAAGACCACGAGCATGCGGTAGAGCACGCAGTAGGCACCGGCGGCGAACAGCGAGACGTAGACGTCACCGGCGCTGACGCCGACGGCGGCAGGCGTCGCCAGGATGATGAACATGGTCGAGTTCGGCGGCAGCGAGACCCCGAGGCCGGAGTTGCCCGCCACCAGGGTCGCGGCCCGCGCACCGGACCAGCCGTTCTCCTTCATCCACGGGATCGTCACCGAACCGACGGTGGCGGCGTTGCCCGCGGTCGATCCGGCGACGAGTCCGATGGCCGCGGACCCCGCCGTCGAGACGTAGGCCGCTCCGCCGCGCAGACGGCCGAAAACGGAGTTGAAGATCTCGATGAGCCGCTCGATGAGGCCCGTGGCCGAGACGATCACGCCCATGAAGACGAAGGCCATGCCGGCGAACGTCACGTCGTTGTCGAGCGCGCCCCAGACACCGGTCCACAGCAGCGACAGGGCGTCCTTGCCGCCGACGAGCGCGGTGGCCAGCAGGGCCACCAGCAGGGACTCGGAGATCGGTCTCTTCAACGGGACGTTCATCACGACGGTGACAGCGATGAAGACCAGCAGCGCGAGGATGCCCATCGTGTTTCACCTGTTTCTTCGGGTTGTCAGCCGCTCAGCGCTGAGCGGGGTGCCAGGGGATGTGGGTGCGGCCGTGCTCAAGAGCTCTTGTCGAGCGCTCGACGAAGCAGTTGGGCGAGGTGGAGCCCCTGCTTCCGGCCTTGGTCGCTCGGCCCGGCCTCGGCCAGGCCCTCGCGGATCTGCGTGCGGCAGGAGTAGCCGTCGGCGAGCACGACGGCCTCCGCGTCGAGTTCGCGGATGCGCGGGAGCAGTTCCCGCTCCGCGAGACGGCGGGAGAGATCGGCGTGACCGGGCTCGAACCCCCAGTTGCCCGCCAGACCGCAACAACCGGTCTCGATCTGGGACTCCTCGACGCCCAGCCGGGCCAGCGCCGCCCCGGTGCCTCCGTGGCCGCGACGGGAGCGCTCGTGGCAGTGGACCTGGGAGAGCGCCGGGACCGGCAGCTCCCCGAAGGGCCAGTCCGTGTCGTCGACGTGCCGGGCGACGACGTCGCCGAGCGTGACGACTTGTTCGGCCAGCCGGCGCGAACGCGGGTCAGCGGCGAGGAGCTCGGGAGCCTCCTCGGTGAGCATCGACGCGCACGACGGTTCCAGGACGACGACGGGAGTGCGGCCGTCGATCCAGTCGTCGAGCGAGTTCAGGGTGCGGGCGAGCACCTGCTGCGTCCTCCCGAGCTGGCCGGTCGAGTGCCACGTCAGCCCGCAGCAGACGAACCCGCGAGGAACGATCACGTCGTAACCGAGTGCGGTGAGCACGACGTGCGCGTCGGCGGCCACGTCCGCGTCCAGGTGGTTGGTGAAGCTGTCCGGCCAGAGCACCACCTTCCCGCGGGTGGCGCGCTCGGTGCGGAAGCGCCGCGACTTCGACAGGGACTGGAAGCTGCGCGGGGAGAAGCGGATCATCGAACGGCCGGTGTCGACGCCGCCGAGCCGCATGACGGCCTTCTGCACGGGACGGATCGACAGCAGCGCGTTGACCGCTCGTGCGGCGCCGGGGACGAGGTGCAGGATTCTGCTGGTGAGGGGCAGCCAGCCCATCGAGTAGTGGGCCATGGGCCGGCGCCGGCCCGCGTAGTGCCGGTGGAGGAACTCCGACTTGTACGTGGCCATGTCGACGTTGACGGGGCATTCGGAGGCGCACGCCCGGCAGGAGAGGCACAGATCGAGGGCGTCCTTGACGTCCTCGGAACTGGTGCCCTCCGGGTAGAGGTCGCCGCGGAACATCTCGGAGAGGATGCGGGCCCGGCCGCGAGTGCTGTGCACCTCGTCGCGGGTGATCTGGAAGGACGGGCACATCGCGCCTTCGTCCGAGCGGCAGGCGCCGACGCCCACGCAGCGGTTCACGGCGTTGACGAGTGAGCCCCGGTCGTGGCTGAGGGCGTGCACGGGGATGAACTCCCTGCTGCGCTGTCCCGGTGCCGGGCGGATCCCGGCGTCGAGGGCATCGGGATCGACGAGCACACCGGGGTTGAGGACGCAGTCCGGATCGAAGGCAGCCTTGAACGCGGCGAAGGCCGCGAGCGCCTGCGGCGGGTACATCTGCGGCAGCAGGGCGGAGCGAGCCCGACCGTCGCCGTGCTCGCCGGAGAGCGAACCTCCGTGGGCAGCGACGGTGGCGGCGGCATCGGACATGAAGGCCCGGAAGACGCCGATGCCGTTCTCGGTGCCGAGGTCGAAGGAGATGCGGATGTGGACGCAGCCCTCGCCGAAGTGCCCGAACGGGATGCCCCGCAGGCCGTGCCGGTCCAGCAGGGAGTAGAGGTCGCGGAGGTAGTCGGCGAGCTGCTCGGGCGGCACGGCGGAGTCCTCCCAGTTCGGCCAGGCCTCGCCGCCGTCGGGCAGGCGGGTGACGAGACCCGCCGCGGACTCCCGGATCCGCCAGAGCTTGCGCATCTCGGCCGGATCGGCGACGACGACGGCGTCCACGGTGCGGTGCTGGGAGTGGGAATCGAACTCGGCCACGAGTTCCTCGGCGCGCCGCCGGGCGTCTTCGGCCGTCTCGCCGGTGGTCTCGCAGTAGAGCCAGCCACCGGCCGGTCGCGGATCACCGACACCGCCCGGGAGGATGTCCCCGGCATCGCGCCCCTGGCTGATCCGCAGCACGTCGAGGAGATCTCCGCCCATGCCCTCGGAGGTCACCACACCGTTCCGCCGGGTCAGCGGCGCGGCTACGGCAGCGTCGAAGACGGTGGGGAAGGCCAGGACGGCCAGCGCGGTGGCCTCGGGCACCGGAACGAGCTGGACGACGGCCTCGACGATGATGCCCAGGGTTCCTTCGGAACCGGCGAAGGCCTTGGCCGTGTCGAAGCCGTTCTCCGGGAGCAGGTGGTGCAGCCCGTACCCGGAGACCTGCCGGGGGAATCGACCCAGGGTGGTGCGCAGCAGCGCGAGGTTCTCCTCCCGCAAGCGCAGGAGAGCCCGGTCGAGTTCGGGATCGCTCGTCCCGCCCCGCTTCAACGTGACCAGCTCGCCGTCGGCGCGCATGACGGTGAGCTCGACGACGTTGTCCGCGGCGGTTCCCCAGGCCAGGGAATGGGATCCGCACGCGTTGTTGGCGATCATGCCGCCGACGGTGCACCGGCTGTGGGTCGACGGGTCCGGCCCGTAGGTGAGCCCGTAGGGCGCCGCCGCCTCGCGCAGTGCGTCGCAGACGACGCCGGGTTCGATCCGGGCGGTGCGCGCCTCGGGATCGATTTCGAGGACGCGGTTGAAGTGCCGGGAGGTGTCGATGATCAAGCCCTCGCCGATCCCGTTGCCCGCCACCGAGGTGCCGCCGCCCCGGACGGTGACCGGCCAGCCCTCATCCCGGGCGAGGAGCACCCCGGCCCGGATCTCCGCTCGGCTCCGCGGTTCGAGGACAGCCCGGGGAACGCGGCGGAAGATCGAGGCATCGGAGACGTAGGCGCCCAGCGCGGCGCGATCGGTGCGCAAGCGCGCGCGGATGTCCTCGGTGGACGCTGTCGTCACCGTGCTGCTCTCCCTTCGGGTGGTCGGCGGCGACGACCACCCGCGGCAGGAGGACCTGCGCGAGTGGCGCCCGAATCGTGGGGCAAGTCACCGGCGGCAGGACAGTAACATGTTACTGGCGGAGCTTGGCAACCGTCGGTTCCGCGAACCCTGCCCGCCGATCCGGACCGTGCCGACCTGCGCACGGGGCGTTGACCCGCGCCTGCGGTCCCCGCCGCGGTGGCAGGTTCAGCATGCGAGGAGCCCGTTGATCGGCACGTGCGATCAACGGGCTCCTCGCGTCGCTGTGCGGCAGCTCAGCGGATCGTCCACAGTGACTGGTCGCAACTGCGTCAGCGGCATTGTGGTCGACGCGCGGTCCCGCCTGTGTGATTGTGCGCGGCGATAAAGCCGGCCACCGGACAAACTCCCCGAAAGCTACCGGCCAGTGCTGAGCCTGTCGATTTCTGCGGTGATCGCTGGATAGGTTTCCGGGCATGTGGCGATGAGTTCATCGATGACGTAGCACCAGTCAGTGCGAGTGAGTCGTCGCGCCAGGCTGGTTTCCTTCCTCCGGTCTCCGGCCTCGCTTCTCGGTGCTGGGATCAGGCTCGAGATGAAGTCGGATTTCGGGAGAAACAGGTTTGTCGGATCGAGTTCTTGCGCAGCAGCCAGTTCAGCGACCTCGGTGAGCGTACGCACCGGCGATGTGCACAGCTTGTACGCGTCGCGTGCGCGCATCGTACTGAGTTTCTCGTCGGTGGATTCGGAAAGCGTTTGCGCGAGCGGACGCAAGGTTTCCAGCAGCGCGATGGTACGGGTGCGCAGGTGCAGCCGTGCCGAGGTCTCGATGACGGCCAGCAATGTTCGCATCCTCGATGCTGGATCGTTGATCCCGAGGGCGGCCTGCTCCGCATCGTCGAGGAGTCGCGCTTCGCCCGTCCGCTGGACGATCAGGAGCAAGCAGCGGGCGCGGTGGACGAGGTCCGGAGCGGCTAACGCGACGTTCTCGGCGTGAGCGCTCTGATCGTGTGCGATGAGAGAGCTGACCAGCTCGAGGCGTGCTCGTCGTTGGTGCGCAACGTCGTGCACAGCGGCCAATGCTGCTTCAGCTCGCTCAAGCTCTCCGACTGCCAGCGCTGCTTCGGAGATCAGGGCCCAGGCAGCGGAAGAGGCTGTCTCATCCTGGAATGAAGCGGCAAACCGTTCAGCCCGCTCGAAGTCCTCGGCATCGGCCATCGCCCGGATCCACAGCAGGGAGCGGAGCTCATCATCAGGGCTGGTAGTTGCCCGAGCGACATCTTCGGCGAGTGCGAGCATTTCGGCGCCCTGAGTGAGAGCATCGGCTCGTAACGCACAGGCTGCGATGTCCAGGACCGACTCCGCGTCCCTCCCGTGCTGAGCGTAGGAGCGGGTGAGGGAGAGGGCGTGTTCGAGGTCGCCAGTGGCTGCGGCAGCCCTGGCGATCGCGATCTGACCTTCGAGCCGCTGGCTCGGCGAACATCGCGACAGCAGTTCCTCTGCTTCGGAGATCAAGGTAGACCCGCGCTCGATGTCGGAGCAGTTTTCGGCAATGTCCGCCAACCTCGCACTCAACAGTGCGGGTTCAGCGACAGCACGCGCGATTGTTTCAGCTCGCTCACAGTCACGTCGAGCGATGATGGCCAGCACGTTTCGCAGCCACTGTTCGCTGCGCTCTGGTTCCTCGACGGATGACACGGCCCGCAGCGCGGTATCGTCATCACCTAGACGAGCGGCGTCACTGGCCACCGAACCTGCGGCCACACTCGCCAGGCCACCCTGGCGCAGCAATTGCTCAGCCTCTTGAATCGCCTCGAACGCGCGCTCGGTCCTGCCGAGCTTCATTGCTGCCACTGCAACGGTGCTCAGCGCTCGAGAGCGCCAACCACTAGTCGGCCGCTCGAGTGTGTTCTCGGCCTTGTCCAGCAACCCCGCAGCCCGGTCATGATAGCCGGCATCGGCAGCTCGTGACGCCAATCCGGCCAGCGCCTCGGCGCGTTCGTCCTGATCGGAGATCCAGGGCACAAGCTCTTCGGCGTGCTCGTACCGACCCACGTATGCCAGTTGACTGGCGACGGATCGCAGTGGGCGAGCGCCCCAGAACTGATCGGCGGCCTTCGCCTCGTTCGCGGCTTGTTCGAGCAGCTTCAGCGCAGCCCGCGAGTTTCCATCGTTATGGCACACCCGCGCCACTGCCAGCGTCGCATCGATACGGTCGATCCAGTCTGTGATCGCGTCAAGCATGGCCAGGGCGCGGTTGAGCTGTCCGAGCCGTGCCCAGCCAGCAGGCAACATCGGTGGAATACGGCTGATCTCCCGTTGCAGGTGCACCCGGTGGACCGCCAGCCGTGCCAGCGCGACGAGATCGGGTTTCTCTTGGGCGAGCAGCAACTCCTGCGCAGTGCGTATCTCGCGCAGCGCATCGGCATCCCCACCTGTGCGGGACCGCAGCACCCGATGCCGTGCCGGGTCGGTCGCACAGTCGACCACGAGGTCAAGCTCGCTGGAATCCACCAGCATCAGGAAATAGCCCTGCAACAGCCAGTCCGGGCTGTCCAGCGGCCAACCTCTTGCGGCATGGGTTAGTGCCCATGCGTGCAGGCGGTTCCGGTAATCGGCGAGCACCGGTCCCAGCATCGACCTCGCGAGCGTCTGGAGCTCCTTGTGGGCCAACGCATGAACCTCTTGTACCTGATCAGAACGTGATCCGGTGGACGGGCTGAAGCTGCGTCCGGATGCTGTGTGCAAGCAGTCCTGTACCTGCCAGGGTGCCGCCCCCAACAGATCCACGAGATCCGCCGTCGAGAGACCGCCGCCTGCGGCAGTCAGCAGACCGAGCAGATCCCGTTCGAGCGCACTGCCGCTGAACAGCCGTTTCAGATCTCGTTCCATGTCGCCGCGTACCGCCTCTGCAGCAGGAGAAGGTGCCAATGCGCGCACAACGCTTCGGGTGCGCAACGGATGTCGGTCCGGAACGTCGCGGGGGATGGGTGGGTTGGACCGGCCGGATACGATCACTCTCATGGAATCCGGAATCGGATCCGGCAGAACAGCGGCAATGCTGTGCGCATCTGGACTTCCGTCCCAGCCACGGTCTTCATCAAGACCATCGACGATGAGGACCAGCTTCTGCCCGTGCTTGCCGCAGTGGCGTGCGGCCTGGCCCCACAAGCTCAGCAGGTGACTCTCCCGCGTCTCCGGAGTCAAGTGCGGTTGCGCTGGTTGCCCGAGCAGCTCCCACAGCTGTTCGACCACGATGTCCACGAACACTTGCCGTTCGCTGTGCTTCGCCCATCCGGCGGTGATGAAGAACGACACGACATGTACGCCCGGTGGAGGATTCAGCGCAAACGTGGCCAACAGCGCAGTTTTGCCCGACCAGGCTTCGGCACGCCACCAGGAGTACTGCCCGACGGACTCCGGTGCGAGACAGAACTCGGTCAGTTCTGCGAGCTCTTGCTCCCGGCCGACGAGCTTCTTCGGTACGTACTTCCTGACGACCTCGCGGTAGTGGCTGCGCACCGAGGCAGGGTCGCTCAGGTGCACACTCCCGTGCAGCGTGCCAACTTGTAACAGACTGCCGTGAACGGTTCCTGACGCCCAGTTCGACACCACCTCGTCATCATCTCGCATTGACTCCTGTGTATGTGGAGATTCTGCGAAATTGGGCGTATGTGAGAACCTGATTTGAGTATCCGCAGGAGCGAAGAGAATCCAGCGGTTGGCGAGCGGCGTTCGGTGCGGTACACGGGGTGCTTGCCTGACCTGCATCGAGGACCACTGGTCGGACAGCAGTCCGAAGGTCCGCCGCACGCCTCGACGAATCTTGACTTCGTTCCAACGTCGAAACACACTACCGATCTGCTCCAGCCGTGTGACTGAGGTAACAAGGCCTGCTCTCGTGTTCAGGAGGTATCCGCGATGGCGGAAGTCCGCACCGTCCGTGGCCCGGTTCCGGTCGACCGGCTCGGGGCCACGCTCATGCATGAGCACGTGTTCGTCCTCGGCGCGGAGATGCAGCAGAACTACCCCGACTACCCGAATCGCTGGGACGAGGGCGCGAGGGTCGCGGACGCGGTCGAGAAGCTGCGGCAGTGCAAGGCTCGCGGGGTGGACACCATCGTCGATCCGACCGTGATCGGCCTCGGCCGCTACATCCCGCGCATCCAGCGCATCAACGAGCAGGTCGACATCAACATCGTGGTGGCGACCGGTGTCTACACCTACGACGAGGTTCCGATCCAGTTCCACCACACCGGGCCGGGTTTGCTGTTCGACGGCCCCGAACCGATGGTCGAGCTGTTCGTCAAGGACATCCGAGAGGGGATCGCCGACACCGGGGTCAAAGCGGCGTTCCTCAAGTGCGCCATCGATGAGCGGGGCCTGACCCCGGGTGTGGAGCGCGTGATGCGCGCGGTGGCGCAAGCCCATGTCGAAACCGGTGCGCCGATCACGGTGCACACCAGCGTGCACAACCGGTCCGGGCTGATCGCGCAGAGGGTGCTCGCCGAGGAGGGCGCCGACCTGACCAAGGTCGTCATCGGCCACTCGGGTGACAGCACCGACTTGGACTACCTGCGCGAACTCGCCGACGCCGGCTCCTACCTCGGGATGGACCGGTTCGGGCTCGATGTCCTGCTGCCGCTCGAGGCCCGGGTCGGGACCGTGGCCGAACTCGCGCAGCGGGGTTACGCGGACAGGATGGTCCTCTCGCACGATGCCTCGTGCTTCATCGACTGGTTCCCCGAAGAGGCCAAGGTCGCGGCCGTCCCGAACTGGATCTACACCCACATCAGCGATGACGTCCTGCCCGCCTTGCGGGAGCGCGGAGTCACCGAGGAGCAGATCACCACGATGCTCGAGGAGAATCCCCGCCGCTACTTCTCCGCGTGACGCCAACTCCGGCGCCCAGCTGGACACCGTCGGGCCCGCTCTCGCGGAGAACCTGTTCTGAGAGAGATGATCGGAGTCGGGTGGTTACCGGGGTTGTCAGGCGTAGTTGCTGCGTTGCGCGTATGGACAAGTGAATAGAACGTGTTCTAGCCTGACCCGACGCTCGAACTGCTCCGAACAAGTTCTGCTCGCGGTGAAAGGCATCGGGATGGCTGAGGCTGATTACGTCGTTGTGGGCGCGGGCAGCGCCGGGTGCGCGGTGGCGCGACGGCTCGCCGAACGGGGATCCAGCGTCGTCCTGGTCGAAGCCGGGGCGCGCGACGACCGGGGGCCGTTGAAGAGCCTGCTGAGCATCCCGGGCGCCATCGCGGTGGTGCACTCCACGCCGCAGCTCAAGAAGTTCTTCGACTGGGGCTACAAGTCGGTTCCGCAGGAGCACGCGGCCAACCGCAAGATCCCCCAGACCCGCGGCAAGGTGCTGGGCGGGTCGAGCTCGGTCAACGGCATGCTCTTCGTCCGGGGCAACCGGGAGAACTATGACGACTGGGCCGACGACGGCTGCAAGGGCTGGTCCTACGACGACGTCCTGCCCGCGTTCAAGCGCCTGGAGCACTGGGAGGGCGGTGCGAACGACTTCCGGGGAACGGGCGGCCCGATCCGCGTCCGCAAGCAGGGCGGGCTCACCGAGGCCGCGCAGGGCTTCATGGACGCGGCGACGAGCCGCCTCGGCGTGCCGGTGCTCGACGACTACAACGCGGAAGGCCAGGAGGGCATCGCGGCCATCCAGCTCAGCGCCGATCCCGGTGTGCGGTACTCCTCGTCGAAGGGTTACCTGCACAGCCGTCCGGTGGACTCGCTCACCGTCCTCACCGACGCCACCGTTTCCAAGGTGGTGCTCAGCGGCTCGCGCGCCACCGGGGTGGAGGTCATCGGCAAGGACGGGAGCCGACGCGTCATCCGGGCGGGGCGCGAGGTCATCCTGTCCGCCGGGGCGTTCGGTTCCCCGCAGCTGCTCATGCTCTCCGGCATCGGCCCGGCGGAACACCTGCGCGAGCACGGCATCGAGGTGCGGGCCGACCTGCCGGTCGGGGACAACCTGCACGACCACCTCTTCGTGCCGGTGTCGTTCCGGATGGACTCGGCCCTGCGCAGGCCGACGCCGACCTACTTCGCGCGCGGCCTGGCGAGGGAGTGGTTCCGGCCGGGCTCGGGATGGGCGGGCGGTTCCCAGTTCGAGGCGACCGGCTTCGTGCGCACGTCGCACGCCGGCTCGATCCCGAACCTCCAGCTGCTGAGCCTGTACTGGGTCTACCCGATCCCGAACCAGGACTCCGACAAGGCGGTGCGACCGCCGTCGACCAAGCCCGGGCAGAGCGTCTTCCCGACGCTGATCTACCCCGAGAGCCGCGGCACCGTCCGCCTGGCCAGCGCGGACCCGCTGGCCGCGCCGCTGATCGACCCCGCGTACCTGAAGGCGGGCAAGGACGCCGACGTGCTCCTCGAAGGCGTCAAGATGGTGCGCGAGGTGATGGACGGCGTCGGCGACAACGAGGGCGAGATCGGGCCGGGGCAGCAGTACTCGGACGAGAAGGAACTGCGCCGGATCCTCCCGGACTTCGTGCACAGCGTCTACCACCCGGTGGGAACCTGCCGGATGGGCGCGGACGAACGAGCGGTGGTCGGGCCGGACCTCAAGGTCCTCGGCATCGACGGTCTGCGGGTCGCGGACGCCTCGGTGATGCCCTCCATCATCGGCGGCAACACCAACGCCCCCTCGATCATGATCGGCGAACGCTGCGCGGACCTGATCCAGAGCTGAACCCCGGACCCTGCGGAAGTCCACTGAGGACGGTCCGATCGTTCGGGGCGCGCGGTCAGGAGATGACGTTGCGGATGAACGTGGTGGTGATCTCCGCGCTGTTGACGTAGGCGTAGTGCTGTGCGCTGGAGTAGATGGCGTAGTCGCCTTCGGCGACGTGGGCCGGGCCTTCGTCGCGTTCGATCAGCAGGTGGCCGCGCGTCACGTAGACCATCTCGTGCCACCCGTCGGGATCGGGCTCGCCGTCGTAGCGGTCGCCGGGAGCGAGGCTCCAGGTCCACAGCTGAGCCTCGTTGCGCGCCGGGGCGCTGCCGAGCAGGACCGCCCGGCTCTCCGGGTGGCCGCCGCGCCAGGTGGTCGCGTCGATCCGGTTGCTCGGTGCGGTCGGCGGGGCCACCAGGTCGACGAACGTCGCACCCAGGGCGTCGGCGAGCTTGTCCAGGCCGGACAGGCTGATGTTGGACTCGCCCGCTTCCAGGTTGATGATCGTCCGCCGGCTCACGCCCGCAGCGGCGGCGAGCGCGGCCTGGCTCTGGCCCGCCGAGCGGCGCAGGCGGCGCAGGTTCTCCCCGACGTGCACCAGGACGTCCGGGCGCGACTCTTGCATGTGCAGCATTTTACACATAGCGTTGTGCAATATGTTGCACATTCGTTCGCGGTTCTCGGTGCTGAGCAAGCACGAGTCGGCGCTGGTCGGCATCACCGCGATCTGGGGAGCGACCTTCCTGATCATCCACACCGCGATGAACCACAGCGGGCCGCTGTTCTTCGTCGGAGTGCGCTTCCTGACCGCCGCGTTGATCGGGCTCGTGGTGTTCCGGCGGGCCCTGGCCGGGCTGACCTGGCGCGATCTGGGTGCGGGCAGCGCGATCGGAGTGACGATCTTCCTCGGGTACGGCTTGCAGACCTGGGGGCTGCAGACGGTCAGCAGCAGCACCTCGGCGTTCATCACCGCGCTGTACGTGCCGATGGTGCCGCTGCTGCAGTGGATCGTGTTCCGCAGGGCACCGCGGCCGATGACGTGGGCCGGTGTCGGGCTGGCCTTCACCGGCCTGGTGCTGCTGGCCGGGCCGGGCGCGGCCGGGATCTCCTTGAGCACCGGTGAGATCGCCACGCTCATCAGCGCCGTCGCCATCGCCGCGGAGATCATCCTGATCGGGCTGTTCGCCGGGAAGGCCGACCTCGGCAGGGTCACCGTCGTGCAGCTGTTCGTCGGCGGCGGGCTGTCCCTGCTGATGATGCCGGTCGTCGGCGAGCCGGTCCCGGCGTTCTCCTGGGTCTGGCTCATCGCGGCGGTCGGTCTCGGCGCCGCGAGCTACCTGATCCAGCTCACCATGAACTGGGCGCAGCGCGCCGTCTCCCCGACGCGGGCGACCATCATCTACGCCGGTGAGCCGGTGTGGGGCGGTGTCATCGGGCGGCTCGCCGGTGACCGCCTGCCCGGCCTCGCGCTCCTCGGCGCGGTCTTGATCGTCCTCGGAGTGCTCGTCAGCGAGCTGAAACCCCGGAGCCGCAGGAAGTCCCCGGAGCGCGCGGAAGCGCTCGGCGACGCCGAGCTCCTCCACGGCGGGGAGGAGGCCGGCGCCGCCTCGCGTTGATCCGTCCGCGCGTGTTCAGGCCGGGATGAACGCGGCGGCGTAGTCGCGGGCGAAGTCGGTGATGTCGCGGGCGGGATGCCCGGTGAGGTCCGCGACGGAGGTGTTCACGTCGGCTGCTTCGCCTCGGGCGTAGTGGGCGTAGTCCTCGACGAGACCGTCGAGCTGCCACGGCGGGAGGATGCCGGTCAGTGCCGCGGTGAACTGGTCGGCAGGTGCGTCGCGGAAGGTGATGGTCCGCCCGGTGGCGGTCGAGAGCGCGTCGGCGATCTGGGCGTGGGTGACGGCGCGGGGGCCGGTCAACGTGTAGGTGCGGCCGGTGTGCCCCGCGGTAGTCAGCACGGCTGCGGCGCTCTCGGCGATGTCCCTGGTGTCGATCGCGCTGATGGCGGCGTCACCGATGGGCGCGGCGAACCAGCCTTGCGCGATGGTGCCCGCGAATCCGAGCAGCGCCTGCAGGTAGAGGTTGGGCCGCAGCACGGTGTGGTCGAGCCCGAGTTCCCGCACGTGCGCTTCGACTTCGGCGTGCCAGCGCAGGAATCGCACTGGCGAGTCGGTGCGCGCCGCGTACTGGGACAGGAGCACGAGCCGGTGCACGCCTGCCTCCCGGGCGAGGTCGGCGAACTGGATCTGGAGCGCGGCTGCGTCGGGAGCCGAGGGGCTGTTGAGGAAGGCCGCGTCGACGCCGTTCAGGGCTGCGGTGACCGAAGCCGGATCCTGCAGGTCGGCGACGACGTTCTCGACTCCGGCGATCTCGCGTTCGGGGTCGCGGATCATCGCGCGGACGGTGGCGCCGCGGGCTCGCAGGGCGGGGATCAGCGCGGATCCGACGGTTCCGGTCGCGCCGGTCACGAGCACGGTGGGGGCGTTCATGGGTGAACCTTCCTGCTGCGGAGATCAGGGCGCGCGGGCCGCGCGTCGTCATGCCTGGATGATCGCGTCGGCGCGGGCCCGCTCGCGTCGGTGACCATCACCTACTTCCGCTGGCCCGCAGCGCGATAGGTGTGTCGCGGGTGACAGCATCTCCCCATGGTTCGGACCACGCCTCGGCTCCTCGGCCGGGACGACGAGATCGATCGGCTCCTCGCTCTCGTCGGCGGGGCGGAGCGAGGCGAGGGCGGCGCGCTCGTCCTCCGCGGCGAGGCGGGCATCGGCAAGAGCGCGCTGCTGGAGCAGCTCGTGCGCGCGGTGCCGGCGGGCTTCCAGATCATCCGCGCGTCCGGGTCGGAGTTCGAGGGCGAGATGCCGTTCGCGGCACTGCACCAGCTGTGCGTTTCGGTGCTGGCCCACCTCGACTCGCTGGAAGCTCCCTACCGCGACTCCCTCCTGGTCGCGTTCGGGTTGGCCGACGGGGCGCCGGACCCGTTCCGCGTCGGCCTCGCCGCTCTCGAACTGCTGGCGTCGGCCGCGGCGGAGCGGCCGGTGCTGTGCGTCATCGATGACGCGCACTGGATGGACGCCGCTTCGGCGAGGGCCTTCGCGTTCCTGGCGAGGCGCATCGCGGCGGAGCCGATCGCGATGGTCTTCGCGGCCCGCGACGAGGACGCCATCCGCGGCCTGGACGAGCTGCCGGGCCTGACGATCGGTGGCCTGAGCGACGCCCACGCGCGGGAGCTGCTGGCCGCGGCGAAGACCGCGACACTCGACGAGCGGGTGCGTGATCGCCTCCTCGCCGAGGCGCGCGGCAACCCGCTGGCCCTCATCGAGCTGCCGAAAGCAGGTGGTTTCGTGCTGGCGACGCCGTCGCCGGTCGCGAGCCGCATCGAGCGGAGCTTCCGGGCCAGGATGGCGGAATTACCCCGGGACGCGCGGATTCTGCTGGTCCTCGCCAGCGCCGATCCCACCGGTGACCCGAGCCTGCTGTGGTCAGCCGCGCGGCGGTTGGACATCGACGTGCCCGCCGCGAGCGCCGCCGCGGAGGGCTCCGGGCTGATGCTCTTCGGCACGCGTGCGCGCTTCTGCCACCCGTTGGCCCGCTCGGCCGCATACCGCGCGGCAGCGCCGGAGCAGCGCCGCGCGGCGCACCAGGCGCTGGCCGACGCCACCGACCCGGACGCCGCTCCGGACCGGCGAGCCTGGCACCGCGCTCAGGCGACCACCGGGCCGGACGAGCGAGTCGCGGCGGAGCTGGAGTCATCAGCGTCGCGCGCCCAGGCGCGCGGGGGAGTGGCGGCCGCCGCCGCGTTCCTCGAACGTGCCGCGGCGCTGTCGCTCGAACCCGGCAAGCAGACCGTACGCACGCTCGCGGCCGCGCGGGCGACGCTCGACGCGGGCCGTGCGAACGCTGCTGCGGACCTGCTGGCCAGCATCGACACCGCGACGCTGGACGATCTCCAGCACGCATCCGTCGAGGTGCTGCGCGGACGAATCGCGTTCGTCCGAGGCGCGGACGGCGCCGTCGAGGGAGCGGAGCTCATCCTGCGGGCCGCACAACGGCTCTCGCCCGGCGATCCGGAACGGTCGCGCGAGTGCTTGGTGGCAGCGCTGGAGATGGGGCTCGTCGTCGGCAGAGCGGCGGGCGTGATGGACCGGGTGCTCGACGCGGCGCGCTCGGCACCGGCGGCATCGCGGCAGCCGGATCTCCTCGACGCGCTGGTGCTGTTGCGCACCGAGGGGCACCGCGCCGGAGTTCCCGCGCTGCGGCAGGTCCTGACCGGCGACGATGCCGGCTGGGCCCGGGTTCCTGCGCTGGCCACGGTGCTCGCGGGCGAACTGTGGGACATCGAGCTGCACACGGCGGTCACCGAGTGGCTGGTGCGGACCGGGCGGGCCACCGGCTCGCCGATGACCATCCGGCTCGGCCTGTCGCAGGCGGCGTTGTCCGCGGTGTTCGCCGGCGACTTCGGGCGGGCGATGGCCGCGATCGCCGAGGAGGAAGCCGTCGCCGACGCCCTCGGCGACGTGCCGCAGCTGTACCCGAGGGTGCACCTGGCGGCGATGCGCGGCCGTCGCCAGGAGGTTCTCGACCTGGTCGCCGAGGTGATGAGCCGGGGCACCGGCCAGCTGACGGCGAACGCGCACTGGGCGACGGCCGTGCTGCACAACGGCCTCGCCGACTACCCGGCCGCGCTGGAAGCGGCCAGGCGAGCGGTGGCCGATGACGACCTCTTCCTCACCGGCATCGCGCTGCCCGAACTGGTGGAGGCCGCGGTCCGCTGCGGTGACCATTCCGCCGCGCGGTTGGCCCTGGATTCCCTTGTCGAGCGCGCGGAATCCGCGGGAACCAGCTTCGGCCTCGGCGTAGCGGCAGGCGCGCGAGCACTGGTCAACGACGCGGAAGACGACCACCTGGAGGCGCTCCAGCACCTGGCGGACAGCCCAGTGGCGCTGCACCTCGCGCGGGCGCACCTGCGCTACGGGGAGTGGCTGCGCCGCGCGAACCGCCGCCGTGACGCGCGGAAACACCTGCGCACCGCGCACGAGAAGCTGTCGGCGATGGGGATGGAAGCGTTCGCCCAGCGCGCCGCGGGCGAGCTGCGCGCGACCGGCGAAGTGGCCCGCAGCCGCTCCGAGCACACCTACGACCGGCTGACCGCCCAGGAGATGCACATCGCGCGCCAGGTGGCGGCGGGCGCGACGTCGAAGGAAGTGGCCACCCACCTGTTCATCAGCCCGCGCACGGTGGACGCCCACCTGCGCAACATCTTCCGGAAACTCGGCATCACGTCCCGCAGACAGCTCCGGAATATTCCAGAAATCGGATGACGTCGTGCGCCGGTAGAAATCGGTGCGCCGTCGTGCCGAAGGCCGACGGCGTGGCCTGGGAAAACCCGCTTCCGGTCGGTTTTCAACCCATCCACGCTACCGCTCGGAGCTCCCGGGAACATCCGGAATGACAACCCATTTTCGGAAATATTCGGTAAACCGCTGAGGAGTAGCTGAGAACTGCTCGGGGCCAGCGGAAAATCCGCCACCCGCGTTCACCCGTTCGTGTAGCCTCGCCGCATGCGCACGTTGATTGGAACGTGCGCGACGAAGAACTTATGGGGATTCAATGACTGGGACAATGGCCGAACAGAGTCGGTCCATAGAACTGAACGGCTCGACCGGGAACGGACAGCGGTCGACGCCGGTCCGCGTCTCACCCAGCGACGCCAGGTATGGGGACCTGGTGCGCGGAAAGAATCAGCGCTGGGTCGCCCGGCCCGATTACGTTTACCTGCCCACCTCCAGCCGCGAGGTGCGAATCGCGGTTCAGGACGCGGTCGACTCGCAGAAACGCCTCTCGGTCCGCAGTGGCGGGCACTGCTACGAGGACTTCGTGTACAACTCGGACGTCAACGTCGTGATCGACCTGTCCGAGATGACCCGGGTGTACTTCGACCGGGCGATGAACGCATTCGCCGTCGAAGCCGGGGCGGAGCTGCTCGACGTTTACGAGACCATTTACCGGCTCCGGGGTGTGACCTTCCCCGGCGGGATGTGCTATTCGGTGGCCGCCGGCGGGCACATCTGCGGTGGCGGCTACGGATTCCTCTCCCGGAAGCACGGGCTCGTCGTCGACCACCTGTACGCGGTCGAGGTGGTGGTCGTCGACGAGAACGGCACCGCCGACGTCGTCATCGCGACCCGGGACGCCGACGACCCGAACCGGGATCTTTGGTGGGCGCACACCGGTGGCGGCGGTGGCAATTTCGGCGTGGTCACCCGCTACTGGCTCCGGTCGCCGGAAGCCGATGCCGATCCCACCGCGCCGCTGCTGCCCTCGCCGCCGGCCGAGGTCCTGGTCAGTGCCGTTTCCTGGGAGTGGGAGTCGATCACCGAGGACTCGTTCCGCAGGCTGATCGGCAACTTCGCCGACTGGCAGGTCCGCAACCAGGATCCGGATTCGCCCGCCGCGGGCCTGTTCGCCACCCTCCAGGTCAACCACCGGTCGAACGGTCAGATCGGGATGATGACGCAGGTGGACGGGTCGGTGCCGGACGCGGAATCGGTGCTGGCGGAGTTCCTCGACGAGGTGTGCGCCGGCGTCGAGGTCCCGACCGGTCCGGTGACCACCTCGATGGGCGACTACCTGCCGAGGCCGCAGCTGGCGACGCCGCGACGGCTGCCCTGGCTGCAGGCGACGCAGATGCTGGCCACCGGCACGCCGACGCTGACCAACCCCAGCCTGCGGGCCAAGTACCGGTCGGGGTACTTGCGCGCGACGCTGTCGGATGACCAGATCGGGACCATCTACCGGTACCTGACCAGCCCCGACTACAGCAACGACACCGCGCTGCTGCTGATCTCCGCCTACGGCGGCAAGATCAACTCGGTGGCCGCGGAGGACACCGCGGTGGTCCAGCGCGACTCGGTGATGAAGCTGCTGATCCAGAACTACTGGTCCGACCCGGCCGAGGACGACTACAACCTCAGCTGGATCCGCGCGTTCTTCCACGACATGTTCGCCGAGACCGGCGGCGTGCCGCTGCACGACGAGCGCACCGCGGGCTGCTACGTCAACTACCCGGACGTCGACCTCGACGCCCCGGAGTGGAACCGGTCCGGGCTGTCCGGGGTGGAGCTGTACTACGGGAGCAACTACCCCCGGCTGCAAGAGGTGAAGCGGCGCTGGGATCCCGGCAACGTCTTCCGCCACCGGCAGTCGGTCCGGCCCTGACGGAGAACACGGCGGCGGGAACACAACCGGTTGTGTTCCCGCCGTCCCCAGTCACTCAGCTCAGAGCTGCTTGAGCATTCCCCCGTCGACCACCAGGTCCGCGCCGTTCATGTTGGGCACGCGACCGGAGGCCAGCAGCACCACGAGCACGGCCAGCTCTTCCGGCTCGGTGAACTTGCCGGTGTTGAGCCCGGTCATCGCAGGCACCTGCGAGACGAACTCCTCGTGGTCGATCCCCGCGCTGCGGGACAGCCCGGAGGCCATCCCGTCGGAGGACGTCCAGACCGCGGTGCGCGTCGGCCCTGGGGAGATGGTGTTCACCCGCAGGCCCGCTTCGCCGTACTCCTCGGCGAGCGACTTGGCGAAGTTGGTCATCGCGGCCTTGGCGGCGGAGTAGTCGATCAGCCGGGGCAGCGCCAGCTGCGAGTTGACCGAGCCGATGTTGACGATGTTCCCCTTGCGCTCGAGCAGGCTCGGCAGGGCCGCCCGGGTGGTGCGCACCGTGCTGAAGAAGTTCAGCTCGAACGCGTGCTGCCATTCTTCGTCGCTGATCGCCAGGAATCCGTCGGTGCGCGCCGGGGAGCCGCCGACGTTGTTGACCAGCAGGTCGATGCCGCCCAGCTCGCCGAGCGCCCACTCCACCATTTCCGCCGTCTGCCCCGCATCGGACAGATCCGCTTGCCGGGTCAGCGGAGTCGCCTCGGCCAATGCCTCACTGGTGGTGCGAGCACATGCAGCCACCTGCACTCCCTCCGCGGCCAGCGCCTGGACCACGGCCAGGCCGATGCCCTTGCTGGCACCGGTCACCAGCGCGGTCTTGCCTTCCAGCTTGAGTTCCATCTCGCTCCAATTCACTCGCATGCGTCGTGCGATCGATAGCGTATCCGGAAATTTCGCACCCCGAGGGAGAATCCGCGGAGTGCGATCCGCGGCTCACTTCTGATCTGCTGATTGCGGCTCTGCATGGTGCAATTTGGCATATTCCACCAAGGTGAAAAGTACGCCCGATGTTCACGTGTTATTGGCCTGGGGGAGAATGCGCTGGCAGTGCGTCCGGCGAAGTTGTTCCCGCTGGTTTCGCAGGACGAGGTCGAGCTGGTCGGCCTGCGGTTTCCCCTTCGGATGTCGGCAGGTCGAGTGTCGAACGTGGACGGTTGTGCTCGCAATTCCCGGAGAGCGCGAACCCGGTTTTGAGATCCCGGTCACGGGTGGGTTATTCGAACGCCGCGTGAAATCCGCGTCGGCTATCGTCGAGAACGCGTCCGCACGTCGTGAACCAGGCCGAGGGGGGCCGTGCGCGCCGACCGGATGCGGGCGTCGACGAGCAGCGCTTCTGGGGGAGTCACCTGACATGAATCGCGTCGCAACGGTCTTCATCTCGCTGACCGCACTATTTCTCGTTCCGTTCACCTTGAGCGGGGCCTCCGTCGCGCTCATCCGGATCACCGAGGACCTGGACACCACGCTCGCGGCCACGCAGTGGGTCGTCAACGGCTACAGCGCGACCTTCGCGGGTTTCATGCTGGTGACCGGTTCGCTCGCGGACCGGTACGGCCGGCGCCGGACGTTCCTCGCGGGCGTCGCGTCGTTCTCGGTGTGCGCGCTGGTGAGCGCGGTGGTCACCGACATCGTGCTGCTCGACCTGGCCCGCGCGCTGGCCGGGATCGGCGCGGCCGCCACCGTGACCGGCGCCAGCGCGATGCTCGCCCAGGTCTTCACCGGCGCGGCGCGGACCAGGATCTTCGGGCTGTTCGGCGCGACCATCGGGCTCGGGCTCGCCTTCGGGCCCACCCTGGCCGGGCTGCTGATGGAGTCGTTCGGCTGGCGCAGCACGTTCGGCCTGCCCGGCGCGATCGGCCTGATCGCGCTGGCGTTCTTCCGGTTCCTGCCCGATTTCCGCTCCGCACCGGGCAACGCCGCGACGGGCCGGATGGACTGGGCGGGCACGACGACGTTCACCCTCGCCCTCATGCTGCTGATCCTGGTGTTCGTGGAGGGCCCGGAACTGGGCTGGACGTCTCCGCTCGTGCTGCTGGCGCTGCTGGGTGCGGTGGTCCTGTTCCCGCTGTTCATCAGGATCGAACGGCGGGCCGCCGACCCGCTGCTGGATCTTCGGCTGCTGACCTCCTCCCGGTTCCTCGGGCTGTGCGCCGCCAACATCGCGATCGTGGCGGTGTTCGGCCCGCTGGTGGTGTACCTGCCGTCGTACTTCATGTCGACGCAGCCCGTGACGGCGGCCCAGGCCGGTGCGCTCGTCATCCTGCTGACCGGGCCGATGCTGGTGGTGCCGATCCTGTGCGGGATGGTCACCCGCTGGGTGAGCCCGTCGGTGCAGGTGATCGCGGCCCTGGTGCTGGTCGGTGCGGGCGCGGCCTGGTTCGCCGCCACCGAGGAGTACGCGGGACCGCTGCTGCTGATGGGCGTGGGGATCGCCATCGCCACCGGGCTGCTGGACGGCTTGGCGGTCAGCAGCATGCCCGCGGAGCAGTCGGGCATGGCCGCGGGCCTGTTCAACACCACCAAGCTGACCGGGGAAACCCTCGGCATCGCCGTGATCGGCGCGGTGCTGGCGGCCCGGACCTCCGGAACCCTGGCGGGCCCGGAGTACCCGGCCGCCATGGACCTCTCGCTGTGGGTGCTCGGTGCGCTGTGCGTCGGCGTGGCGGTGCTCGTCGCGGTGCTGTTCCGCCTCTCGGAGCGGCAGCCGGTGGCCGCGTCCATCGGCGAACGCGATCACAGCGCTTCGGTGTCCTCAGCGGACTCGTAGAACTCCTGCAGTGCGGAGAGCTCGGCCGGGGTCAGCTCGACGTCCAGCGCGCGCAGGGTGCCGGCCAGCTGGTCGGTGGTGATCTCGGCGGTCTCCACGCGGCCGTCGGCGTGCTCGGTGATGAGCCGGTGCCCGACGAACTTGCGCACCACGCCGTCGGTCAGCCGCATCACCACCAGCTGACCGGTGAACGGGGAGCGCGGGTGGGTGGAGGTGTAGTGGTGGAACACCTCGTAGTCGACCTGCCGGGCGGGCAGGCCGAGGGTGGCGTGCAGCGCCTCCCAGCCGTCGTCGGTGTGCTTCTCGAACACCCAGTGGCCGTTGTCCCGGCGGATCCGGTGCCGCCAGCCGGCCTGGTCCACCTCGGCGCCGTCGATCAGCGGCGTCGGCTGCATCACCCAGGCGCCGAAGCCGACGTCCACCAGGTGGTCCGTCCCGTCGACGGGCACCACCGCGAGCATGTGGGTGTACGAGCCGCGCTCGTGGTTCGGCCTGACCCGGGCGAAGCTGCGCCGGACGGTGAAGCCGAGCTTCTCCAGCGCGGCGGCGAAAAGCAGGCCGTGCTCGAAGCAGTAGCCGCCGCGGTTGCGGCGGACCAGCTTGTCCATGATGGCGGGCAGCTCGATGCCGCGGTGCCTGCCCAGCGCGACGTCGATGTTCTCGAACGGGATGGCCCGCACGTGCGCGCTGTGCAGCGAGCGCAGCGCCGCCGCGGACGGCTCGACGCGCGGGTGGTCGATCCGCCGCAGGTAGGCGTCCAGGTCGAAGGCGGTGGTGTCGAAGCCGGCCACCGGGTCGGTGACCGGGAACGGGTTGAGCTCGGTGAACGTCATGGTCCTACCCTCGGTTCCTGTCGTGAGCGCGCACCGCGCGCCGTCCCGGCCCGGGACGGCGCGCGGTGCGTTCGGGCGAACTACTTGGTGCTCGGTCCTTCCCAGCCGAAGCGCGGGGCGATCGCCACCGCCTTCGCGAACTCATCCGGACCCCACTGCGGCACCGGCGTGCTCGGCACCGCCGGCTGGCCCGAGGCCAGGAAGAACTCCTCGAACCCGGCCGGGGTGTAGGCGAAGATCGTGTGCGCGACGTGCACGCCGACGTTCTTGAAGCAGTGCGGCGTGCCGTGCGGGACGAAGACGTAGTCCCCGGCCTTGCCGGTGAACCGCGCGTCGCCGACCTGGAACTCCAGCTGGCCGGACAGCACGTGGAACACCTCGTCGGACTCGGTGTGCACGTGCGGCGGCGGGCCGCATCCCGGCAGGATCGAGGATTCCAGGACGGACAGGGCTCCGTTGGTGGCCTTGCCGCTGATCTTGACGGTGTAGACGTTGCCGTCGAACCAGATCGTCTCGCCCTCGCCGGCCGGGACGATCGCCGGCTGCTCGGGAGAGACGTTGTGCTGCTGGCTCATGAAACTCCTATGCGATCGGACCAGGATCCGTCCGGCTGGTACAGCCGCACGTCCGTCTGCTGCTCGAACGGTGCCCCAGGGGGCAGGTTGATCAGTTCCAGCTGCATCCCCCACGGCGTCGTGAAGTACACCCAGCGGTCTCCCGCGATGGGGCCGTCGGAGATGGTCTCCGGGGTGCCGAGCACCCGGACGCCCGGTTGCGCCCGCAAGTACTCCGCGGCGGCGTCGACGTCCTCGACGTGGATGGCCAGGTGGTGACCGCCCCAGTCGCTGTTGCGGGGGAGCTGCCGACGCTGGTCGGGCGCGGTGTACTCGAAGAGCTCCAGGTTGGTCACCGGGCCCAGCCGCAGCATGGCGATGCGGGCGGTGGCCGTGGCGTCCACGTCGAGCTTGCGGGTCATCCAGTCGCCCGCGGCGTCCTGGACCAGCGTGTAGGCCAGTTCGGCGCCGATGACCTCGGTGAAGAACTCGACGGCCTGGTCGAGGTCGGGCACCGTGTAGGCGACGTGGTGCACCGCGACCGCGCCGGGGATGCCTCGCCGGGTCATCGGTCGCCTCCCAGCTCGTGCAGGGTCTCGGCCGCGCCGGTGAGCTCGGCGACGGTGAGGTCGTGCAGGAAGCGGGCTCCGCCGATGCCGACCGGGACCGGCATCCGCTGCAACCCGTCCCGGTGCCGGGTGGTCTCCCGCAGCGCGTGCTCCAGCAACCCGGTCTCCAGCAACGGGTGCCAGACGGGAAGCCGGAGCCTGCGCATCAGGCGGAAGATCCGCTCGCGGTCCGATGCGGACACCATGCCGCGCGCCTCGGCCAGCACCGTGGTGAGCGCCATGTCAACGGTGACGGCCTCGCCGTGAAGGAGCGCGGGCAGAGCGCGCATCTCCAGGGTGGGGCTGAAGGAGTGGCCGTAGTCGACCAGCCGCTCCAGCTTCTGCTCCCACAGGTTCGGTTCCAGCTCCTCCAGCATGCCGCCGACCGCGCGGCTGAAGACCTCCCGCGCCACCACGTCGCCGGTCGGCGTCTGGCCGGTGAGCCGTTCGGCGAGCAGCAGTTCGGCGTGCTCCTCCATCAGCCGGAACAGCACCGCGTCCTTGATCAGCGCGATCTTGAGGATCTCGGCGAGCCCGTTGCTGATGTGCCGATCGTCCACAGTGGCCAGGAAGCCGCGGTCCAGCAGCGCCGCGGTCGGCGCGAAGTAGGAGCCGAGCCGGTTCTTGTGGGAGCCGAAGTTCACCCCGGTCTTGATGCCGACGCCGGCGTCGACGAGCCCGATCAGGGAGGTGGGCACCCGGACGTAGGGCGTGCTGCGCCGGTACATGCTGGCGGCCAGGCCGGCGATGTCCAGCACGATCCCGCCGCCGATGGCGATGATCGGCTCGTGCCTGCGCGAGATGCCGAACGAGTCGAGGCCGTTGACCACGGTGAACACCGACTCCATGGTCTTGGCCTCCTCCGAGGCCGACAGCACGCACAGCCGGTATTCGCAGTTGTGGTGCGCGAGGTACTTTCGGAGCGCATCGCCGTAGATCTCGTGCACGTTGGCGTCGATCACGATGAACCGGCGGGGCTCATCGGTGCGGACGGTCGCTCCCGCGTCCAGCAGCGCTCGGTTGGACGGATCGAGGACGCCGTCGGTCATCCGGACTTCGTAGGTGATGGTCTGCTCGGCCTGGGCCTGCCACTGATGGGCCATGGCTGTCGCCTCCGTCAGTGCGGTTTCGACCGCATGTGTGTTCATTTCATCGCAACCACTTCGTCGACTGCTGACTGGACGGCGCGGGCGGCGGCGGCGATCTCGTCCGGTGACGAGAGCGGGTTGATGCCGACTCCCGAGCCGAGATAGGCGTCGACCACGCCGACCGACAGGGCGATCGACCGGCCGAGGATCTCGTCGGTGCGGGGGAGCATGTTCGCCTCGTAGCGCCGGTCGCTGGAGGCGAAGGGGTGTTCCGAGGGCGTGGGCGTGCGGCGCGCGAGCAGCTGGGGCATGTTCCCGTAGTAGTGGCGGCCCGAGTCGATGAGCGTGGAGGTGCCCAGCCGTTCGGCCACCGCGCGCGCCGCTTCGACGGTCTCGAACTGCAGGACCAGGAACGAGAAGCACTCGCCGTCCGGATCGTTGATGCGCCTGCGGGTCACGCCCGGCAGCTCGCCGATCGCCTCCAGGAACGCCGTCTTCTGCTTGCGCAGCACGCCCAGGATGTCGTCGATCTTGCGCAGCTGGCCCAGCGCCACGGCACCGCTGAGCTCGTGCATCCGCAGGTTCATCCCGAACAGCGAATCGGCGTCGGCGATGCCCTGCCGCAGCGGCTTGAACCCGTGGTCGTGGAAGGCGAAGGCGCGTTCGTAAGCCGTGTCGTCGGCCAACGTGAGCAGGCCGCCGTCGCCGCTGGTGATGATCTTGAACAGGTTGAGCGAGAAGGCCCCGGCGTCCCCGATGGTGCCGAGCGCGCGGCCCTGGTGCCGGCCACCGCAAGCTTGTGCCGCGTCCTCGATGAGGAGGAGACCGTGCTCGTCGGCGATCCGACGCAGCTCTCCCATGTCGGCCGGAGCACCGAGCATGTGCACCGCGACGATGGCCTTCGTCGCGGGCGTGATCCGGCGCGCCACGTCCGCCGGGTCGAGGGTGAGGGACTCGTCGATCTCGGCGAGCACCGGGACCGCACCGCGGTGCACGATCGCGGCGATGGAGGCGATGAACGTGTAACCGGGCACGATCACCTCGTCGCCGGGACCGACGCCGAGCGCCACCAGCGCGGTGAGCAGCGCGGACGTGCAGCTGTTGACGGCGAGGCAGTGCCGGGCGCCGGTGCGCTGCTCGAACTCGCGCTCGAGCGCGTACACCATGGACGGTCCGGCCGCTTCGTCGAACCGGTAGCGGTTCAGGTGCCACTCGTCCAGCGCCTGGTGGACCAGCGCTTTCTCTTCGTCACCGAGGAACAGGTATCCAGGGCCGCTCATGGGTGCTGTGCCGCCTTTCCGCAAATGTTTCTCCGCGATTCACCGATGCGCTCGCGATCGATCGTGCGTTTCGGGGTTTCTTCTGGCCGGGTTGCGCCACGTTCCTCTGACGTGCGGTTGAGCAGGGTTGTGGTTTGCGCAGGGCTGTTCACGCGAGCGCCCTTTCTGCTGGGAATGCTTGCCCGGCGCGGAGAATCCCGCGTGCGGCGCGCAGCGCCATCGCCACGCTCGTCAGCGTCGGGTTGCTCGCGTTGCCGGTCGGGATCAGGCCGTTGCCGCCGAGGTAGAGGTTCTCCACGCCCCAGACCCGGGAGCCGGGATCGACCACGCTGGTGTCCGGGTCGGTGCCCATCCGGGTGGTTCCCGCGATGTGCAGCGGGAGCGTGGGGAGGATGAACCTCGGCTCGGAACCGGGCACGTACGGCCCGAGCGCGGCGGCGGCTCGCCGCAGGTCCGCCATCATCCGGTGCTGCCGGGCGCGGTCGGAGTCGCTGAGCGAGAACTCGAAGCCCGCCTCCGGCATGCCGTAGCGATCGCGGGCGGTGTCGGAGAAGAGAACCCGGTTCTCCGGCCTCGGGTCGACCAGCCCGAACCAGCGCAGGTCGACCACCAGCCTGCCGTCCAGGTCCGGGTCCACCACCATGTCGTCGTAGGGCAGATCGCGGTGGATCTGGCAGTGCCACGGGCGGTCCTGCGACACCGGGATCCACACGTTCGGATCGAGGTCGTCCAGCGGGATCGGCAGCGCGTCGTCGGGGTGGCCGGTCCGGTGCGCCGCCACCCGCTCGGCGAAGCGCGGGTCCGCCGCGACACCCTCGACCAGGTCGTCCCGGAGCAGGATCTGGCAGAAGGCGACCGGTTGTTCGGTGAGGTGGCGGCCGAGCGCCGGCGGGCGGATGCCGGAGGCGTGGAGCAGCTGCGGGGTGAGCACGGCGCCGCAGGCGACGACGTACGTGCTCGCCTCGACGCGCAACGTCCGCCACGTGGTGTGGTCGATGATCTCGGCGTACTCGATGCGCGACCCGTCCGCCGCGGGCACGAGCCGCGTGCACTGGTGCTGCTCACGCAGGACGAACCCGTCGGCGTCGCCGTCGGCCAGCGGGCCGAGGATGGTGTCCACACCGGTCCAGCGCACCAGCCCGGGATTGTCCGCGCGGCGTTCGGCGGCCATCGGGAGGTGCTGAACGCCGTACGGGGCGGGCAGTTCCGCGTACTCGGCGGCGAGCGCGTCGATCACGACCTGGTGGGAGATCGCGCTCGCGGTCAGGTCGGTGCGCGTGTTGAGGAGCGCCTCGGCCTCGCCGTAGAGCGAATCCCAGTCGGCCGCCGGGATGGCATTGGAGCGCTCGACGGTCGGGTGGTGCCGGGGCGTCACGCCCGTCCAGTGGGTGGCCATGCCGCCGACCGCGTAGGTGGCGACGCCCGCGGCGAGGCTGATCAGCTCCTCCGGCGGGCCCACCGCGCGGGCCGGGCGCGACAACGGGTGCAGGTGGCCGCGGATCAGCGCGCCGAACCGCTCGTGGCTGTGCTGGTAGGCGAGGTGGTTCTTCAGGTGTTCGCCCGGCCTGCTGGACAGCTGCGGACCGGCGTCCACGACCATGACCTCGCGCCCGCCGTCGACGAGCGTGCGCGCGAACGTGGCGCCCACCGGCCCGGAACCCACGACGAGGACGTCGACCTCGATGCGCTGGTGACTCACGCGTCCCCTCCCTTCTGGTGTCAGTCGGTGCTCGGGTCAGTCGGCCGGGGTGCGCCTCGGGAGCCGCCGGCTCACCGCAGCGGGCATCAGCGCCAGGACGAGCAGTTCGAGCGGGGAGTCGGCGGTAGCGCGCCACCTGCCGCCGGTTCCGTGGGAGCAGAGGACGAGCTCGCCCTCGCGGAGTTGCAGCGGAGCCTCGCCGTCGGCGACGAACTCGCCGCTGCCGCGCAGCACGAACCACGCCTCCTCGATGTCGCCGCGGCCGCGCTCGTCGAGGGCGGCTCCCGGTGCGAGCCGGACGAAGTCGAAGGATTCGCACTCGCTGAACAACATCCCGCGGCGGCCGAGGCACCGCCACACGGCGTTGCCGAGCTCGCCGTCGAAGGTCTCGGTGAGACCGTCGTGGGTTCTGGAAACGATCACGACGCACCTCCCGCGTTCGCCGGAACGGCAAGGCTCACCACGAAGAACTCCACTCCATCCGGCCCGCCCTCGATCGACGCGGCGCCGCGGTGCGGCAGCCCCACCGACACGCCGTGGCGCAGCGGCACGGTGGTGGCTCCGGCCGTCGCGGTCCCGGTGCCGCTCAGCGTGAAGAGCACGTGCTCCTGGTCGTCGGCCACCAAGGACTCGGTGCGGCCCGGGTCGAGGTGCACCAGCCGCGCCCGGCGCAGCGGGCCGGCGAGGTAGTCCAGCGCGTCGACGTCGCGGGCTTCGCGGAGGTCGATCACCTCGGCGCGGACGTCCTCGGTGCCCGAGTCCGGCACGCCTTCCGCCATCCCGGGGCCGGAAACCTCGATGACCAACCAGACCAGGTCCTCGGTGCCGGTGTTGCGGATGCCGTGCCGGGTGCCTAGGCAGGTCGTGATGAGATCGCCGGCGGCGACCGGGTGGTCCGCGCCGTTGATCGTCATGACGCCCTGCCCGGACACGACGTAGTCGAACTGCTCGGTCCGGCTGTGCAGGTGCACGCCGCTGGCCGCGCCCGGCGGCAGCGAGGAGCGCTCCACCGCCTCCCACGGCCCGAACATGTTGTTCCGCCGCACCAGGCACTTCCACCGCGCGACCAGCTCGCCGCCGTGCATCTCGTGGACCTCGGACGGCTCGTCCAGCGTGGTGATCACCAGCCGGTCAGTCATGGTCACCCCCGGCCAGCAGCCAAGGCGCCACCGGAACCCGCGCGGGCAGCCGATCGGTCACCGCGGTGGGCAGCACGGTCAGGGAGAGCAGTTCGAGCTCACCGGAGGAATCGTTGTGCACCGCTCCGCGCGCACCGCCGGCGGCGAACAGGAGATCTCCGGGGCGCAGTGCGGCGGAGCGTTCCGCGCCGTCGACGAAGCGGCCCTGTCCACTGAGGACGAACCAGGCGGTTTCGACGCCGTCCCGGCCGCGCCCGTCCCGCGTGGCGCCCGGCGGCAACCGGTGGTAGTCGATGGCCTCGCATTCGCTGTGCAGCATGCCGCGGCGGGCCAGGCAGCGCCAGGCGCTGCCGTCCGCCGTCCGGCTCAGGCCGCCGGCGTTGGTGACGATCATTCGGCGGCTCCCGGGCTCTGCGGGATGGCGAGGCTGGCGGTGAACAGCTCGAGGCCTTCGTCGCCGGCGACGACCGAGACCTCGCTGCCCAGCGGCAGGGTCAGCGCCACGCCGGGCCGCAGTGCCACGGTCGCCGCCCCGGACACCGCGTTCCCGTTGCCCCGCACGACGAACAGGGTGTGCTCCTGGTCCTCGGCGACCAGCGTCTCCTGCTGGCCGGGCTGGAGCTGCGGCAGGCGGACGCGCCCGAGCGGGCCGCTGAGGAAGTCCCCGGCGTCGATCTCCCGCACCTCGCGGAGGTTGATCACCACGGCGTTGCTCATCGTCATCCCCTTACGTCGATCTGCTGCTGGTGATGGGCGTAGACGGCTGCCATCGGTGGCCCCACCACCTCGATGACGAGCCACTCCAGCCGGTCGTCGCCGGCGTTCCGCAGGCCGTGCCGGGTGCCGAGGCCGTTGAGGATCAGGTCACCTGCCTCGACCGGGTGCTCCTGGCCGTCGAGGAGCATGACCCCGGTGCCGGAGATGATGAAGTAGAGCTCCTCGGTGCGGGTGTGGACGTGCGCGCCGCTGATCCCGCCCGGCGGCAGCGCGGCCCACTCGACCGCCTCCCAACGCCCGAAGAGGTTGTCGCGCCGGGCGAAGCACTTCCACTCCGACGCACCGGCCGCGCCGTGCACGCCGTGCACGACGGATGTCTCGTCGAGGTCCGCGATCACCAGCTGTTCTGCCACCTGCTCTCCTTCACGTCCGCGGGCTTTCGGGGTGCGTCCGAGCACCACCGTCCTTGGAATCCAGGTGTCCGTGAATTCGTGGAAACGATTGCCGGATTACTGCTGATGCCGGACCGGAATTGCGCTGATCGTCTGATCCGGGTTGCTTCTCGGTTCGGCTGAGTTGTTCGGTGAAGCAGGTGCGGGGTCGGCCGGCCCGCGTCTGCGCGAGAAGTCCGCCGAGTCGAATCGTGCGAATAGAAGCCAGCGACTCACGCGCTCGGCGCGGCTGCATTGACGCGCCATGAATGAGCGACGAAACCTATTCGAATGAGATCCCCAGTTGCATCGATCGACCGCACGGTCCATCGCTGACCAAAATTCAGACTACCGGCCGCCGCATTCCGCTCAATCGGCAGGATGGGTGAGACGCGCATCACAGGTTCGGTTAACTGTTATTCACACATTATCAATTTTCCGGCCACTGTTGTCGGTAATAATGGCACCTCACTTCACCTGCGCAAATGCGGGTGCTGAAGGTTTCCTTGGTGCATTTGTGCAGATTAGGGCCTTCGTCTGGCTTCCCGGGTCGCTGCCGGTGATGCCGGTGATTCGGATCTGCGGTGCTGGTCTTCCATTGTGGTCGATTAAGGCACGTGACGGATCGATTCGGCGTTGAGCGCGAACGTGCCCGCCATGTCGCGTTCATTGTGGACTGCGGGCTGGTTCGGCTCGCTCGGGCGGGTTGAATTGTTTGCTTCGGTGCCGTTATTCGAGTGGTGCTTGGGCGAGTGCTGATTGGTGTGTGAGCCTGGGAGGGTTCCCCGTGGGGGCGCGATTTCCAGGTTCGGGAGGTGTTCGATCTGCGTCGTATGTGGACCGGCTGAAAGTGGGTAACGACATTTCGGCGGTGTCCGGGTGTGCGTGCTTCTCCCATCTCTGGATCGATGAGCGAGTCGTGGTCGGGTTTCGGTAATTGCCGTCATTCACTGGTGAAAAGCGAGAACGGGGCGCGTCGGGTCGCCGCTCCTCGCGAGCTCCTGCGGGCTGCGGAAACGGTGGTCTGGCGGGCTGCGGAGTTGCGGGCCGTCGCCGCTCCGGCTTCTGCTACGGTTCGTAGCATGTCGAAGCGGCAGGGGCTGGCGGCGCACTTCGGGCCGCTGGAGTTGGCGATCCTCGACGTGCTCTGGTCCGGTGGCGAGATGGACGTGGCCGAGTGCGTCAAGCGGCTGCGCGGGAATCAGGCCTACACCACGGTGAAGACGGTGATGGAGCGGCTCGTCGGCAAGGGTTTCCTGGCTCGCCGCAAGGAAGGCCGCCAGTACGTGTACTGGCCGAGCCGGTCGCGGGCCGAGGTGGAGCAGGAGGTGGCGGCCACCCAGGTGCGGCAGCTGGTCGACGGCTTCGGCGACCTCGCCGTGGCGAACTTCGTCCGCGCGGTGCGCGACGACACCGACCAGCTCGCGCAGGTGCGCGCCCTGCTGGCCGAGATCGAGGACCAGGACGAGCCCGGTGGTGCGCGATGAGCATCGACTGGCTCGGCTATCCGCAGGTCGTCATCGCGTTGTGGGGCCCGCTGGCGGTGCTCTCCGGGTGGCACGCGGCGAAGCGGGTCATCCGGCGGTTGCCGCCGCGCGAGCGGTTCTTCCTCGCCGTGCTCGTCTCGATGACGCCGTTCCTGGCGATGTCGGTGCCGTACCTCCCGGAGAGCCCGTTGCGCGACGCGGTGCCCTGGCGCGCGCCGCTGGCGTGGGGGATCAGCAACCCCGTCCTGGTCGACGGCGACGATCTGCTGACCGTCGTGGCGTGCGAGGTGCTGCTGCTGCTCTTCGTGCTGCCGATCGCTTCGCTGGCCGCATCTTTCGCGCTCGGTTTCGCCCAGGTGATCCGCGGTGCTCGCCGGGTCGCCGCGCTGGCGCCCGAGCGGCGCGATGACCTGTGGCTCGTCCGCTCACGCGAGAAGGTGGCCTGCACCGTCGGGTTGTTCCGCCCGCACATCGTCCTGGACCGGGCGACCGCGGAGTCCGCGGCCGCGCCCGCGATCATCGAGCACGAACGCGCCCACGCGAGAGCCCGCCATCCACTGTGGATCTTCCTGGCCACCTGCCTGCTGCGGGCCTGGTGGTGGATTCCGGGCAGGCGCGCGGTGCTCGCCGAGGTGCGGCTGGCGGCCGAGCTCTGGGCGGACGAGCGGGCGCGTGCTGCCCTGGGCGCGCCCGCCGTCGCGCGTGCCCTGCGCGCTCAGGTCGATGCCATGGCGGGGCGCGATCTCGTTCCGACGGGGACGGGATTCCTCGATCCGCACGTCGAACTCGTCCACCGGGCGCATGCGCTGGCTGCTGCGCCCAAGAACCTCCCGGCGTGGCGGACGTGGGCAGTCCGCGCCGCCGCAGCACTGGCCGCCGGCCTGGTGGTCGTTTTGCTGTGACTTCCTGATCAGCACTCCCTCCCGGCGCGGGACTTCGCGCGCCACGAATTGCTACACGACGTAGCAGATTGGAGCTCGTCGATGCGTCCACCCTCGTCCGGTGCCGGGGAGGTCCCGGTCGTCCAGACCGCCGGTCTCACCAGGACTTTCGGCTCCGCGACCGCTGTGGACTCGGTGCACCTGGCGGTGCGACCGGGCCGGATCTACGGTCTGCTCGGCCCGAACGGCGCGGGCAAGTCCACCACGCTGAAGATGCTCCTCGGCCTGCTTCCGCCCAGTTCCGGGGAAATCCGGCTGTTCGGGCAACCGTGGAACCGCGGAGCGCTGGCGCGCATCGGAGCGAGCATCAACGGCCCCAGCTACTACGGCCACCTCTCCGCGCGGCAGAACCTGGCGGTGCACGCGCACCTGCTCGGGGTTTCCGGGGCGGAGGTGGAGCGCGTGCTGGCCGCCGTTGAGCTGAGCGACGCCGGCCGCAAGAAGGCCAAGAGCTTCTCCACCGGGATGAAGGGCCGCCTCGCGCTGGCGATGGCGATGCTGGGCGACCCGGACCTGCTCATCCTCGACGAACCGCAGAACGGGCTGGACCCGGAGGGGATCGCGGCGCTGCGGACCATGCTGCGCCGGTTCACCGACGGCGGCCGCACCGTGGTGCTGTCGAGCCACCTGCTCGGCGAAGTGGCGTCGCTCGCCGACGACATCGGGCTGATCGCCGCGGGGCAGCTCCGGTACCAGGGCAGCATCGCCGACTTCGCCCCGGACGGCGACCTCGAACGCGCCTACTTCGCATTGACCGGAACCGGGGTGCGCGCATGACGGCGCAGGCCGGGCTGCCGCAGGCCCTGCGGGCCGAGTTCGCCACCTGGCGGCGCAGCGCGGTGGCCCGCCTGCCGCTGGCCGGGCTCGCGTTCGGCCTGGTCAACACGGTGGTGCTGTTCGGCATCGGCAGCGGTGCCAGCTGGCAGGGAGTCTTCGCCCACCAGAACCTGTGGGCGGTGTTCGCGGGCCCGATGCTGACCGCACTCCTGGTGGCCAGCTCGGCCCGCATCGACCGCGCGGCCCGGGGCGGCGGCACCTGGTACCGGCCGGTGCGCCCGGTCTTCCGCCGCCTGAGCCGGTTCACCGACCTGGCGGCGCGGGTGCTCTTGCTCAACTTCCTGGCTGTCGTTCCCATGCTGCTGGTGATCGGCCTGCTGACCGACGTGACCCGGATCCCGTGGGGACGCGCCGTCGAACTCGTCGTCGTGCTGTGGGCGTCGCAGCTCGGCGTCGTCGCGATGCTGCTGTGGCTGGCGATGCACGTCGGCTGGCTCGTGGTCCTCGGCGGCGGTCTGGTGTGGACGGTGCTGGGCGTGCTCTACGCCGAATCCCCGTCGTGGCCGTTCCTGCCGTTCACGTGGATGCTCCGCGGCGCGCTGCCGATCATGGGCACCCACGCGAACGGCATCACCCTGCCGCCGGGCGATCCCCTGGCCACGGCCTCGCCGTGGGCACCGATGCTGCTGGGCGCAGTCCTCGCGGTGCCGTTCCTGCTCCTGCCGCGCCTGAACCGGCCGGTTTCCCGGGCACCTCGACAGCCTGAACCTCAGCGAGCCGCGCAAGTAGCGGCCGAAGCGGAGCGACCGGGCGACCCCCGGGTGCTGCGCGCGATGCTGACCACGCTGAACCGGACCGCGCTGTGGTGGCTGTGCCCGGCGGCGGTCGGCCTGGTTGCTCTGTGGCTGCCCTGGCACGACCCGGCGCGCAGCGTCGAGCTGTTCACCCTGGTGGTCCTGCCGATCGGGACCTCGGTGCTGGGGATGGTGATCTGGCAGGCCACCGGCCAGGGCTGGCGAGCGGTCGCAGCCCGGTCCACCGGAACCACCGGGCCGGCACTGGCGCTGACCGGCATCGCGCTCACCATCACCGCGCTCGTCTCGCTGACCACGGCGCTGGTGTACCTGGCGGCGGGCCTGCCGCTCGCGCACACCTGGCCGATCGCGCTCACCGGTGCGGTGGTCGGCGCGATGCTCACCGCTGCCGGCCTCTGGCTGGCGATCCGGACCTCGCTGGTGATCAGCGTGGCGGTCGCCGTCATCGGTGTCCTGCTCGGCATCCTGATCGGCGGCACCGGGCTCCAGCAGCACCTGTGGCCGTTCGTCCCGTGGGCCTGGGCGAACCTGCTGGACCCGCCCCGGATGTCGATCACGCTGCCGGTGAGCGCGGCGGCGACGGTGGCCTTCGCCTTCGCCGCGATCCGCGCTGCCCACCGGAAAGCAGCCGATTCCTGAGCAGAAGCCGCGTCGGCCGCCTCAGCTGCGCGCCCGCCAAGCGGCGAACTCCTCGGGCGTGACCACGCCGTGGTCGAGCACCGCGCGGTAGACCTCGTAGCTGGCGATCGGGTCCTCGGGCCGGGTCGCCAGCTCGTGCTTGATGGCCAGCACCGCTGCGCGTGCCGCGTCGTCCAACCGCGGGGCCAGCGTGCGCAGGTGCGTCAAGTCGGGCTGGCGCTCCGGTTCGTCGACGAACCAGATGTCGAGCGTCCACTCGTGATCCGCGGTGTCGCGGCAGGAGATGTTCAGGTACAGGCCGTCGGGGTACATCGGGTCGGTGTTCCACCGCCCGGTGTCGTCGCGGAGCCGCACCTCGCGGACCTGCTCGTGCAGCGCCAGCTCCGCGCCGAGGCGGGTGACGGCCCGGTGCGTGGCCCGGTCGAGTTCGGCGCAGGTCACGGTGATGTCGACGTCGCGACGGACCATCACGCGGAGCGCCGAACTGCCCACCCGGGTCGGGGAGCCGATCGCCGACAGCTCGGCCTCCAGTCCCAGCTCGGCCACCAGTGCGTCCGCTTCGGAACGGGTGCGCGCTTCGCGCTCCAGGATCTGCTGGGTGGTCACAATCGCGTGATTGTGCCAGCACGGCGACGAACCGCGGAAGGTGCGGGCCGGGTCAGGCTTGCAGGTCCACGACGACCTTGATGTCGCCCGGTCCGCGATCGAGAGCGTCGGTCCACGAGGTCAGCGGGACCTTGCGGGTCAGGAGTGCCTGCAGCCAACCCCGGTCCGCTCCCGCCAGGTGGTCCGCCGCTTGCTCGTAGTGGCCGCGGTTGGCGTTCACCGAGCCGACCACCACCTGGTTTCCCATCACGAACCAGCTGTTGACCCGGTCCATCTCCATCGGGATCCGGTGCGTGCCCGAACCGAGGCCGGTCAGGCAGAGCACCGCGTTCGGCGCCACCACCTTCATCAGGTCGGCCACCACGGTCCCGGCGCCGGTGGCCTCCACCACCGCATCCGGGCGGATCCCGATGTCGGTGACCGCGTCGGCGACGTGGAAGGTGGCGCCGAGAGCTCTGACCAGTTCGGGTTTGGGACCGGCGTCGCTGCGGTCGTAGACGTGCGTGTCGTAGCCGAGCCGCACGCTGATCATCGCCGCGAGCAACCCGATCGGGCCGGCACCGGTGATCAGCGCGACTTCGCCGACGTGGCAGGCGCGGCGGCGGATGTACTGGACCTGCTCCCACGCCTTGGTCACGATCGTCGTCGGCTCCATCAGCACGCCGGTCTCGCCGAGGCCCGGGTCGAGCTTGACCAGGAACTCCTCCGGCACCCGCCAGTACTGGCTGCCGTAGCCGTCCGCGTGCTGGATCCCGCGCTCGACGTAGCGTCCGGTCCGGCAGAAGTCCCACTGCCCGGCCCGGCAGCACGGGCAGTCGTCCGGCCGCCGGACGATGCCCGCGACGACGTCGCCCGCGGCGAATCCGCTGCCGTCCGGCGCTTCGAGCACGCGGCCGTGGGATTCGTGCCCGAGGATCAGCTCTTCGCGCCCCGGCGGCGCGGCACCGTGGCGGCCGTTGACGATTTCGGTGTCAGTACCGCAGATCCCGACCGACAGCCCCTCCACCAGGACGTCGCCGTCGGTGACCGCGGGTTCGGGCCTGCTGCTGACACCCGCCGTACCGGGCACGCCCGGCACCACCGTCATAGCTCTCACCGGAACCTCCCGTTGCTCGTCCCCAGGGTTGAATTTTCAGGCTCCCGCGCACCTAGATAGGCACGGTGGCCGAGGCTGAATCGACCGCCAGCCCCAGGATGACGCGGGCCACCATGAGAGTCGCGTAGTTCTGGGCGGACACGGCCAGCGCGGTGCCGACCAGGAACACCGCGCCTTCCAGCCCGAGCACCGGCCGCCGCCCCAGCCTGTCCGCGACGCCACCGATCCACAGGGCGCCGACCATCGCGCCGAGCAGCAGCACGCTGACCACGCCGCCCTGCATCGCCGGGCTGAGGTGGAACTCCGGCGCGATGTAGAGCAGCGCCCCGGAGATCACGCCGGTGTCGAACCCGAACAGGAAACCACCGGCCGCGATGATCACCGCCCAGACCCAGATCTTGCGCACGGCGGCACGCCGACGTCGGCGATCGGCCCGTGCGTACCCGGCTCAGTCCAGAAGCCCTGAACCATGGCGACCCCCAAGCGCGCTCCGGGCGCGATCCTGTCGGGGCTACCCGGGGCAGTCCCCGCCCATACGGATTCCTGCCCGGTCACCCCGCCCGTGGCGAGGCCGTCACTCCCCGCAGCCGGCTCGGCCTCCCGGACAGTCCGGTGACCATCGCCTCTTTACCGGTGCCGCAGCCCGTCGAACAGTGGGGTCAGGGCGTCGGCACGCGCTGTTGCGGGAGGGATCGCGATGTACTACGGGGGCGGATGGGGCCTTCTCGGGATGCTGGTGATGACGGTGGGGATGGTCCTCTTCTGGGTGCTCGTGGTCGTCGCGATCATCGCGCTGGTGCGCTACCTCCAGCGGACCGGACGGGCTGATTCCGGTAGCACCCGCGCCGAGGAGGTGCTGGCGGAGCGCTTCGCGCGCGGGGAGATCGATGAGGAGGAGTACCGGAGGCGGCTGGAGACGCTGACCGAGCGAAGACGCCGCGCGTGACCGGGCCGGCACCCGTCTGTCTATCCACTGTGGAGGGATTTCCGTGACGAACTTCCCTGGTCCGGTCGGGGTGAAACGGGGAATAGTCGGGTCTGCGAGGTGGAACATGACCGACCGGACGAACTCCCTGGGACTCGCGAGCACGCGGTCGTCGACGTGCGGCCGGAGCCGGGTGCACCGGACGAGTCCGCAGCAGCTCGAGGCGAAAGGGGAACCGGATGAACACGGCCGCGGGTGAGGTCGAAGGCCGCCACGGGCAGGGGGAGTGGTCGGCGGCGGAATCGGTGGTCATCAACCGAGCGGTCCAGAACGCGCCATCAGTGCACAACTCGCGTCCTTGGTCGCTCGCACTGCGCGGTCGGAGTGCGGAACTGCGCGAACGTCCGACCCTGCTGGCGCAGCACGACCCGGAAGGCCGGGACCGCCGCATCTCCTGCGGCGCGGCGTTGGCGAACCTGGTGCTGGCGATCCGCGGCCTGAGGTGGACCACGGAAGTGGCGTTCGGCTCCAGCGCCGGCCTGGTGACCGCCACGGTCACCGCGACCGGGCGCGCTGAGCCGAGCGAAGCGGAGCGGCGTCGCGGCGCAGCGGTGCTCGACCGCTGGAGTTGCCGACGTCCGTTCGACGGACCTGGGCTTCCGGCGAGCACTCTGGACGTGCTGCTGGAGGCGATCGCGGCTCCCGGTGTCACCGGTCGCTGGGTCTCCGGCGCCGACGAGGCGTTGGGCGTTGCGAGGCTGCTGACCTACGCGGGGCGGGTGTTCCGCGGCAACGCCGACTACCAGCGGGAGCTTTCCTCGTGGACGACGGTGACCGGTGACGGTCTGCGGCGCGAGGGGCTCGGTGAGCGGGGACTGGCCGCGGTGGGCTTGACCACCGGCCGCACCCGGTTGCCCGACGAGCACGTGCTGGCCACGCGCATCCAGCGGGAAGCGGTGCTGCTCGTGGGGACCCAGGCCGATGGGCCGGCAGAACAGGTCCGCGTGGGTGCCGCGGTGGAGCAGACCTGGCTGGAGGCGACCGCTCCCGGGCTGGTCGTCTCCGTCATGACACAACCGCTGCACCTGGCAGAGGTCCGATCCGGGCTGGCAGCCGGTCTCGGCTTCCCCGCGATGCCGCAGGTGATGATGCGCTTCGGGAGGTTGGCGGAGTCCGGGGACGAGCGGTGATACGGGCGTCGGCGGCTCATCCCGCTGAGCAGGACGAGCCCATCAGCGCCCATCCCGGACGATGGCCACCGGGCATTGCGCGTGGTGCAGCACGCCCATCGCCACCGAGCCCAGCAGGAGGCCGGTGAACCCGCCACGTCCCCGGTGCCCGACGACCAGCAGCCGCGCCCGCTCCGCTGCGGCAGAGAGCTCGGCCACCGGGTGCCCGCGCGGCGCGATCCGCTCGACCGGGACGTCCGGGTAGTCCTCGGCGCATCCCGCCAGCTGCTCGGCGAGGGCACGCAGAGCTCCATCGCGCAGCTCGGCCAGTTCGTAGTCCAGGGGCGGTACGACCGGTGCGTACTCGAAGTCCTGCCACACCTGCGCGGCCACGAGCTCGCACCGGTACCGTGCTGCGGCGTCGAACGCGAATCGCAGCGCGGCTCGACTGTGCGGGGAGTTGTCCAGCCCGACCACCACCGGCCCGCTGCTGCGGTGCTCCCGCACGATCACGGCCGGGCACACCGCGTGCGCGGCCAGCTTGGCGCTGACCGACCCGAGCAGCGTCGCGGCCAGCGGGCTGCGCCCGCGTGAACCGACCGCGACCAGCTCCGCGCTGCCGGAGAGCCCGACCAGCACGTCGGCGGGGTCGCCGCGCACGACGTCGGAGGTCGCCTCCACGCCGGACCGGCGCTCGGCGAATCTGCTCGTCACCGGGCCGACGGTCGCCCGGGCTTCGTCGTCGGTCGTTCGATCGCCGGACACCATCACGAACCGCACCTGCTCGGCGTGCCGGAGCTCGGCCTCATCGGCGGCCCACGCGGCAGCTGCCAGCGATGCCGGGGAACCGTCCACTCCGACGACCACCTGCCCACCTGAATGCATGCCGACCTCCCGCGGACTCACCGGCCATGATGGGCGCACCGCGCGACGCGGCCAAGTTGTTCAGCACGTTCGGCTACGAGCAGCACTTCGCGCATCCGTCGGTGGCGTGGACTCCCTGGACGAGTGCCTCGCCGTGCCCGGTACCACACCGCCAGCCTCTGTGCCCACACCTCGGTTCTCGATGACGTCGGCGTGCCCAGAGCCTGATCATTTCTTCCAATCGCTGCCGTGCGAACGGGTGTGCGTCCTAACGTCTCCGGGTGCACAGGAACGAGATCAACGGCCCAGTACACGGCCACGTGGTGCAAGCGGGTTGCATCCAGGGCGGTGTTCACGTGCACCAGGCGGAGTCCGAGGAGTCGGTGCGTCGGCTGCGCAGCGCCTGGGTCTGCCGGGCATGGGCAAATCCAGCCTGGTCCGGCGGCTGGCCGCCGGACCCGCCCGGCGGTGGCTCGCCGAGGGCGACGGCGCGTTCGTGCCGGTGCTGATCCCGGCCGCGGCGCTGACCACGAATGCGACATTGCCGGACGCGCTGGGCCGACGGCGTCGTGCACGGCTTCAGCCGCCAGCTGGGCCGCTCGCAGCTGGTCGAGCTCTTCGGCACCGAAGCCGCTGCCCGGCGTCGACTGGTTAGTGCTGGTCGACGGGCTGGACGAAGTCCTCGATACCGCTGCACGCCATGTCGTGTTGCGCGCGATCGGCGCGCTGCGCGAGCTCCCGGCGTACCAGGTGCTCATCACCAGCAGGCCGCTGGACCGGCGTGGATTCCTCGGCAAGGTCGACCAGAGCAGGTTCCCGACCTTCAGCATCGAACCGTTCACCGACGGCGAGCTCCGTGAATTCGCAGCTCGGATGCTGCGCGAGCGGCAGCACCCGGGCCCGGAGGACGCCGCGGCGGAATTCCTGGCGCGGGTCCACCGGACCAGCTGATCGAGAACATCGAGCCCCTGCTGCAGGAGATCGCGTTCGGGCGGCAGAAACTCGGCGCGGAGCAACGGGATCTGCCGCTGTTCGAGCACGCACTGGCCTGGACCGGGGTTGAACGCCCGACGGGCTCGATGTCGCCCGAGGAATGGGCCGAGCTGCTGGCCGACGTGCTGCGGATCAGCGGCCTGGTCATCCAGCCCGGGAGCGAGTTCCGGTTCCTGCACCAGACCGTCGAGGAGTACCTGGCGGCCTGTCGTCTCGCCGCCAGCAGCGATCCGCGCACGCGGTCCGGTCGGCGACTGCTCGCCCCGCAGCCGAGCTGGCCATGGCCGCACCTCGAAGTCAAGACGTTCCTCGCCGCGAGGTGGGCGGAGGAAGGTGTCGATCTGACGCGGATGCTCCGGAGGCTGCTGCGCCGGGGCCGTTGGCGGCACAACGTCGGATTCCTCGCCGAACTGGTTCGGCACGGCGTGGAGCTCGATCCGGCGCTCGTCGACCGAGCGGTGCGGATCCTGCGCAAGGTCGTCTCGAATCCGGCGAGCGCCAGTCGGGAATGGCAGGACTGCCTGACCTGGCTGGCGGCTCTGGACGAGGAACGGGCCGCTCAAGAACTGGAGGCGCTGGCCACCACCGGCCCGGTGGACCGGCGTTACGAAGCCGTCCGCGAGTTCGCCTCGTTCGACGCCGAGCGGGCGATACCGAGCATCCGGCTGTTCATCAACGATGCGCGGGTGGGGAAGATGCCCCGGACCGCGCTGGCCAGGCACTTGCGCGATCTGGGCGTTTCGCAGGTGCACGCGTTGTTCACCGAAGTCGCGGAGGACAAGGCGAACCGCGCGTTGCGCGTCGAGGCGGCGGAGATCCTCACCACGGTGCTGGGACACGATCTCACCGTCATGGACCGACTGGCCTTCGACCGCGAACTCGACGACGAACAGCGGCTCGACGCCGGCAAGAAAGTGCTGGCACACGATGCCGATCGCGGACTGGAAGCGCTCTCCGCACTGGTTCGCTCCACACCGGAACCAGTGATCCGGTACCAGGCCGTGCGCCTGCTCGAAGAGCACGAGCCGGGTCGGGCCGAAGCCGATCTCACGGCCCTCGCCGAATCCGGGAAAGCACCGATCGACCGCAGGTTCGACGCAGCGAGACTCCTGGTCCAGGATCACGGGCGCGAAGTCGGGCTGGTCCTGGCGATCGCCAAGAGCCGGGAGCTCGACCGCGATCTCCGGCTGACCGCGGCGAAGATGGCCAGGGGAGACGACCGCGAGGCCGCGGTCGCGCTGGTCTTGGACATCGTGGCCAGCTGCGGAGCGACCGACTCGTACCGCTTGGAAGCGCTGACGTACCTGGCAGGTGTCGACGGTGCCGCAGCTTTCCCCGCCCTCCGCGACTTCGTGCGCACTCCGAACCAGGCTGATTCCGACCGCTTCCGCGCCGTTGAGATCGCCGCCCGGTGTGCGGGACCAGCCGTTGTTGCCGGGCTCTACGGCGAACTGGCCGCATCTTCCGACGTGGACAGCGCGCTGCGGGTGAAGGCGGCACGTGCAGCCCTCGCGAAGGACGCCAGTACGGGTGCTCCGTTGCTCACCGCGATCGCCAAGGACTCCGGAGCCGAGCCAGAGGCCCGGTACGAGGCCGCGCTGGCCTTGTCGCGGCATGACGGGAACAAGGGATCCGAAGCGCTGGTGGTGATCGGCGAGGATCGGAGCTTGCCGGGCACGCTCCGGATGGAGGCGCTGGGCGGAATCCGTTCGGCTCCTCGCGGTGCAGAAGGTCCGCGACCGGAAGACGTCGGAACGGCTGCTGGCCGCCATGGCGGCAGGCGGGAAGAGCGACCAGACGCGTCTCGAAGCGGCGCTTGCGCTCGCTCGCATCAACCGCAGCAGAGGGTTGGCAGCCCTGCGGGACATCGAAGCGGACCAGCGCATCAGCCGCTCGGTCAAGGAGAAGGCCACCAAGGCTGCCGAGCGTCTGGACCGCTGAAGCCAGCGAGAACATTGCTGTGCCGCCTGATCGGCGAGTGTGACGCAGACCGTTCGACGTCTCATCGTGCGGGGCGGGCCACCAGTCGCCGGCGGCCCGCCCCGCTTCCGCGGTGCGACTTGAACCCCGGCCCACTCGCATCGTCGGGTGATTTGGGCGTGCGGGGGTGGCCGCCCGAGGTGGGCGGCTCAGGCGACATGTGTTGTCTCCTCGGATCGGCGTGGTCGTGGGATGACCTGGTGGAGGAGGGTGTTGTGTTCGGCCCCCACGGACCGACCGCCCGGTCTCGGTCTCCGGTCGGGGTCCACTGTGGTGGGTGGAGTGAAGAGCGGTCGGTTGTCTTCGACGGTGATGGTCCAGTGCTGGTTGTGGATGGCTCGGTGGTGGTGGCCGCAGAGCATGACGAGGTTGGCCAGATCGGTGGCCCCGCCGTCGATCCAGCTCTCGATGTGATGTGCCTCCGGCGTCCCCGGCGGTCGGTCGCATGCCGGAAAAGCGCACGTGCCATCACGCAACAGCAGCGCAGCCCGGACGTGGGGAGGCGCGGTCCGCTCGGCACGGCCGACGTCGAGGGGGAGTCCGTCACCGCCGAGTACGACCGGGAGGATCTCGGCATCGCAGGCCAACCGTCGAACGTTGGCGGCGGTGATCGGCTGACCGGTCGCGGTCAGAGTTCCCGGAAGCACGCCGCTGTGAGGCGTCTGGAGCGCACGTGCGAGGTCGTCGAAGTCGATGGTCACCGTGATGTGCGGTCGCTGGCCACCGGAGCGCGGCAGCTGGTCGGAAGCGATGGCGATGTCCAGCAGCGCGTTGAGGGCGTCGGCGTTGCGCTGGCCGGGACTGCGCTGGTCAGGCTCACCGTCCACGGTGGGGCGGGGCGCAGCGAGCGGCTGCAGCGCAGCGCGGAACTTCGCGCCGGTTTCCCGGTCGAGACGCGCTTTGATCACGGTCATCCCGTCGGCGGCGGTGCCGTAGTGCAACTCCCTCAGCGCATGCTGAACTTCTTCGGCGCGGAACGCGCCGTCCTGGTCGAAGAAGTAGCGGATCCGCTCAGCAAGCTTCGCCAAGTCGTGCGGACAGTAGTCGCGGGCGTATCCGGCAAGCATCGACTCGGCCTGACCCAGCTCGACAGGAGTGCACACCGGTGCCATCCGGCGCACACCGTCGATGATCACCCGCGCATGAGCCACCGTCATCGCCCCAGCAGCGATGGCTTCGGCGGTGGCGGGCAGTTCGGCAGGGATCGGCTCCCCCTGCAGGGTGGCGCGCTCGGTGGCCATCCGCGCCACCAGCACCCGATTCTTCGCCTCGCCCGCGGCGATGTTGAGCTTCTCCCGCAACCACGTCTCGGTCTTCCGCGCCCCATGCGCGGTGGGAATGCGACGCTCCTCGGCTTCAGCGATGGCCCGCACCTGTACTGCCATCGCGGCCCGCATCACGGCTTCGGCATCACTGATCACGGCCATCAGCTCCGAGTCCGAGCAGGCCGCAATAGCCGACTGCGGGCTCTCGCCACCCGCACCCGACCCGGAAACCAACCCCATGACATCCATGTCACCCATCCTCCCAAGTATCGAACAAGATTTCGAGCAAATAAACGTCCTTCGATCAGGTGATCACAACACCGGAAAACGCGAAAACCCTTACGTGACAGGGCGAACAGCAGTCTTGGTCGGACCGGGAGTAAGACGGTGGTGGCGTGTTACCGCTGGAAGCGCGAAACGACAAACGTCCTGTTAGGACCCACTGGAACCACATCCCCGGAAACCGCCCGGCTTCCTTCGAGCAGAAACGGGTACCAGGAGTTACCAAGGAATGGGATCACTGCGTATTCGCAGGGCGCTCATTCGGCAGCTGGTGGCAAGGTGGCCAACGTGGTGGTCGAGGCGGAGTCTGCGGCGCACAGGATGCTTCGGTCACCCCATCCAACCCGAAGCGGCGGCCACCACTGCAGCGGTCGCCACCCCTGACCAGCTGGCAGCCCGCACACCACAGCAACCCGACGCACCACCTGCCGGTGACGGAACAACCCACGACTCAACCTGCTACGGCCCGGCTACCTGCTCCCCGCGAGCTACCAGCACACACCGGGGCCCGTTCCATACCGGGTCATCCCCGTGACGTAAAGCCAAAACGGACCACAGCCCCCACAATCCCCCAAACCACGGGGATGACCCCCACCACAACACAACAGAAAAAGCCCCAACCACCTTGAAAACCCACCCCAGAAACCCGAACCAACCACGGAAAGGCAACGCAAGATCAGTCAAACCCAACCGCCGACACAACCCCCACCCAAGCACCCAGACGCCGACCGGCGGTAGTGCCCTCCACCCGCCTCGGCCACCCTGGAGGTGAGGGTCTGCACAGGAGGCGACTGTGAAGGTCATCATCGTCGGAGCCGGAATCGGCGGCCTGACCACCGCCCTGCGCCTGCACCACTCGACGGTGCGATCCATCCTGTTCCCGGCGGAAGGACCGCCCCGGTGGAACGGCGTCATGATGTGGCGCGGCGCGACCGACTGGCCGGAGTTCGACGGCGGCCGCTCCATGATCGTCGCAGGCGGCACCGCGGCCAAACTGGTCGTCTACCCGATCGCGGCGGGCCGGAGCCCCGGTACCAGGCTCACCGACTGGGCGATCTGCGTGCAGACCGGGCAGCCCGGTGCCCCACCGCCGAAGCGCCAGGACTGGGCCAGACCCGGCGACCGGGCGGAGCTGGCCCGGTACATCGCGCGGTTCCGGTCGCCCGCGGTCGACCACGCCGGGCTGTTCGAGGCCACCGAGGAGATCTTCGAGTTCCCGATGTGCGACCGCGACCCGCTGCCCGCCTGGACCTACGGGCCAGGTGACGCTGCTGGGCGACGCGGCCCACCCGATGCACCCGATGGGCTCCAACGGAGCAGGGCAGGCGATCCTCGACGCCACCAGCCTCAGTGGCCACCTGGCGCAGTGCTCCGACCCCGCCGAAGCACTGCTGACTTACCAGGACGACCGCCTGGCGGCCACCAGCGAGATCGTGCTCCGAAACCGCCGAGGCGGCCCGGAGAACGTCATCGACGAGGTCGAACGCAGCGACCCGAACGGTTTTTCCCACATCGACGACGTGATCGACCCGGCAACGCTCGAAGCGGTCATCGCCGGCTACGCCCAAGCATCAGGAGCCTCCCAGCAGCAGGTGAACGACCCGCCGCGGTGAAGGCCTAGCGCTGGGCGAGCGGCCTTGATTCACTGGGCGCCGCCCCGAATCGCAACGATGGAAGAGGAACCGCGGAATTGACCGACAACATGCCGGCTCAGCCCGATGACACCGCCGAGACCACTTCCGGGCTGGGCTTCGGTCTGCACCACGTGCAACTGTCGATCCCGCCGAACAGCGAGGACGACTGCCGCCGGTTCTGGGTGGACGTGCTGGGCATGACCGAGATCCGGAAACCGCCGGTGCTCGCCGCCCGCGGCGGCCTGTGGGTCCGGGCCGACGACCTGGAGATCCACCTAGGCGTGGAGGAGGACTTCCGCCCGGCGAAGAAGGCACACCCGGGCATCCTGGTCGCAGACCTCGACGGCCTCGCGAAGCGGCTGGAGAGCAGGGGAGTCGAGGTCTTCTGGGACGACGACTTCCCCGGCCACCGGAGGTTCTACGCGAAGGACAACCTCGGCAACCGCCTGGAGTTCCTGTCCCCGGCCCCGGATGCCCGCTGACCCGTCACGTGCGTGGTGTCAGGTAGCCGCGGGTGAACGCGGCGGCCACGGCCGCTGCGCGGTCGTTGACGCCGAGCTTCGCGTACACGTGCAGCAGGTGCGTTTTCACCGTCGCTTCGCTGATGAACAGCTGCTTCGCCGCCTCGCGGTTGGTCGATCCCCGGGAGATCAGCTCCAGGACCTCCAGTTCGCGCTGCGGGAGCGGTTCCGAGGCAGGCTGGCGCATCTGGCCCATCAGCCGCGTCGCGACGGCAGGGGAGAGCATCGTCTGCCCCTGAGCGGCGGCCTCCACCGCGCGGAACAGTTCCTCCCTCGGCGCGTCCTTCAGCAGGTAGCCGGTGGCGCCGGCCTGGATGGCCGGGAGCACGTCGCGGCCGGTGTCGTACGTGGTGAGCACGAGCACCCGTGACGTTACCCCGCGCTTCGCCAGCTCCTCGATGGCGGTGACGCCGTCGGTCCTGGGCATCCGCAGATCCATGAGGATCACGTCAGGCCGCAGCCCGTCCCGCACCACCGGGTGGTCATCGACGATCAGCAGCGAGATCACCGCTCACCTCCGGCCGGGATGGCCGGCACGGAAGCCGAGATCGCGGTGCCGCCGCCCGGTTCCGACTCGATGTCGAGCCTGCCCGCGAGGCGCTGCACCCGCTGTCGCATGCCCGCCACCGATCGGTGGATGCCAGGGTCAGCGCGGTGCGTGTCGGTGCCTGCTGGTAGCAATGGGATCGTGCGGTTAGACATCCACCGACGGCGGGCCCGGCTGGTCGCCCGGCACCACCTCGCCGGGACGGCGAGCGACCCGGCCCAGGCAGCGGCCGACCTGGTGGTGCTGCACGCGACGGACCCGGCCACGGTTTTCCTGTCGGTGCTCGCCCGATGCCCGTCGGCGTCGGTCGAGGACGTCGCCAAGGTGATGTACGACGACCGCGAGCTGGTCCGGATGCTGGCGATGCGCCGCACGCTGTTCGTGGTGCCGACCGATCTGGTGCCGGTGGTGCACAACGCCGCGTCGCTGGAGGTCGCCGACCGGCAGCGCAAACGGCTGGTCCAGCAGCTCACCACGATCCCCACCGACCCGGAACTGCCCGCAGATGTCGAGGGCTGGCTGCTATCGGTGGAGTCCTCGGTGGAACAGGCGCTGGCGGAGCGCGGCTCGGCCACCGCGGCCCAGCTGTCCGCCGACGAGCCCCGGCTGCGGACCGCTCTGCTGCCGACGTCGGGCAAGAAGTGGGACGTCAAGCGCAACATCACCACGAACGTGCTGGTGATGATGGCGGCCGAGGGCCGGATGGTCCGCGCGCAACCGCGCGGATCGTGGACCTCCCGCGCGCACACCTGGGAACCTGCGTCGAGCTGGTGGCCACGGGGAATCCCCGAGCTGCCCGATGCCAAGGCCCGCCTGGTCGAGCAATACCTGCGGCGCTTCGGCCCGGCCACCGTCGCCGACGTCCAGTGGTGGACGGGCTGGACGCTCGGCGCCACCAGGAAGGCCCTCGCCGCGCTAGATACCGTCGACGTCGGCTGCGGGCTGGTCATGGCCGACGACATCGCGGCCGACGAGCCAGCAGCCCCGACCGCCGCGCTGCTGCCCGCGCTCGATCCCACGCCGATGGGCTGGAAGGAGCGCGACTGGTACCTGCCCGAGGATTCCCGGCCCCTGTTCGACCGCAACGGCAACATCGGGCCGACGATCTGGTGGGGCGGCGAGGTCATCGGAGGCTGGGCGGTGCGCCCGGACGGAACGATCGCCACCAGCCTGCTGGTCGACCGCGGCGCGGCGGCGGCCCGCGCGGTGCGAGACGCCGCTGACGCGCTGCAACCCCGCCTGAACGGAACCCCCGTGGTCCCGTCCTTCCCGACACCGCTGGAAAAGCAACTCCGCACGGCGTGAACCGGCCGCCGTGGGACAGGTCGTCGGCGGGAGAGGGGTGATTCTGCGGAACTTGCCGCTGGCGCGACTCGGTAGCGCGTTCCACGGCGGTGGTGTTCGCGGAGCGCCTGGCGCCGAAGGCCGCGTCGAGGTGTCCTTTTAGGACTATGTCTGTTCGGTCCCGCCGGCTGAAGCGCGCCCTCGTCGCTCCAAAGAGGCGCGGCGTGCTCAGGTCATGTCCGTACCTGTAACCGGTCGCTTCAGAGCATACCGATGAGTTGCGCGGAATCTGTTGCCATCAGGCAAATCCTCACCCGGAGTGCGCGGGGGAGAGGGGACGAGGGCAAGGCGGCACGCTTTGGCCGCTCAACATGACCAGTGTCGCCGTGGAATAGCCCGTTACGTTGGTGGCCTGGTCGGTCAGGTAGTACCAGAAGTCGGTGTCGTCCACCACGTCCCCTCGCGCGTAGCAGTGCACGTCCACGGGTTGGTTCTTGAAGCCCTCGCCGAGTCTGGCGGAGTTGAGGCGGGGTTCGGCGTGGATGTACACACCGTCGGCGGTGAAGTGCCCGGGAGCGGGCACAGGTGCTTGGGCGTGAACCGGGGAGAACGACCCTCCCAGCAGTCCGGCCGCGAAGGCGACCACGGCGGCGATCCTGCTTCGTCGGAACATCCGTATTCTCCTCATATTCGTTGCTGTGGAAGGGATTCCAGGTAAGGGAAGCATGCACGGACGCAGCGAGCCAACTCCAGCCGTCGCTGTTCACCCACCTCTGGCACTCTGTCGTTCGCGGATCTCGGCGCGTTGCGAACCCGTTCCGCGGCAGGTGGCTCGTTCGGCTGGGTGGGTGGGCGGATTCCCTTGTTCTGCAAGGTGTATTCAGCATTTGCAGGCGGTCGCAGTCTCAGGACAGCCGTGCCGGTGGTGACGGCGCGGCCTCGGGGTTCCGGTGATGCGGAGCGGGATGATTCTGCGGTATTCGCCGCTGGGGGCTTGCCGCGGCGATTCGGTCGCGCGTTCCACCGCGATGTTGCCGAGGTGGTGTTCGTGGAACAGGCCTTCGATGGCGGTGCACGAGGTCTCGGTAGTACGGCGAGTGCGTCCGCGCTGCCGCATCCGCAGGCCTTCGGGCCCCAGCCTGCAGGCGTGCCCGATGTCGCGGACCAGGCCCACCATGCTTCGGTCCACGTCCAACTCGTCTGAGACAGAGATGTCTCAGTAAAAGAGTGCACATCTCGAACCTGGACGGAGAGGTACGCTCGATCGGTGAGTGGAAGACCGGCCTGGCGGGACCACGTGGCCACCGGCATCGTCGACACTGCGGCCCAGGTGCTCGCCGAGCGCCGCGACGCCAGCATGGCCGAGATCGCCACCGCCGCCGGTGTCGGTCGCGCAACGCTCTACCGCTACTTCCCCAACCGCGAAGCCCTGCTGCGCGTGCTGGCAGGGGCCGGGATCGACGAGCTGGGCCGCCGCATCGTCGAGGCCGGCCTGGACGCCCTCCCGGTCCGGGAGGGGATCGCGCGGTTGAGCCGCGCCATCGTCACGACGGGGCGCAAGTACATCGCGCTGGTGGAGCTGCCGCCCGGTCTCGTCGACGCCCGGGCCGTCGAAACGCAGATCGTGGAGCCGATCCGTGCCCTGCTCGCCCGGGGCGTGGCGGACGGCACGCTGCGCGACGACTTCGATCCGGAAACGCTGCGCGCCACGTTCCTCGGCATCCTGAGGTCCTTGATCAAGCTGTCCATTCGCGGCGGTCAGGGCGTCGAACAGGTCAGCGCCGCCGCGACCACCGCCTTTCTCGACGGTGCCGCTCGAACGCAGCTCTAGTCGGACGTTCTCTCGCTGAGCTTGTGCAGCGAGGCCATCTGGGCGTCGAGCCCGGCTGCGGTCTCGGCCGCGGATTTGAGCTCGGCGGCGAAGTTCTCCGGTACCTCGCCTCCGCTCTTGTAGAGCAGCTCGTGCTCGACGGCGGCCCAGAAGTCCATCGCGATGGTGCGCAGCTGGAGTTCGACGTTGACCAGCTCGGTGCGGTCGGACAGGTGCACGGGGACCTTGATGATCAGGTGCAGGCTGCGGTAGCCGTTCGGCTTCGGCTCGGCGATGTAGTCCTTGGTCTGCACGATCTCGATCTCGTGCTGGCGGATGACGTCGCGGAGGAGGTAGACGTCGGAGACGAACGGGCACACCACGCGCACGCCGGCGATGTCGGTGAGGTTCTCGCGCGCCGACTCCGGGCTGACCGGCAGCCCGCGCCGGGCCAGCTTGGCCGCGATCGCCTCCGGGCGCTTGATCCGCGAGGTGATGTGCTCGATCGGATCGTGCTCGTGGGCGTAGTCGAACTCCTCGCTCCAGATCCGCAGCTTGGTCATGAGCTCGTCGACGCCGAACTTGTGCATCATCAGCAGGTCGCCGGTCCGGCGTATGAACGCCAGTGCGTTGTCGCGTTCCATGTCGCTGAGCTGTTCGAGAGCGCTGACCTGCGGGTAGGGCCACCGGCGGGAGCTGCCGCGCGCTGACCTGGCCTCAAAACTCATCGACGCTCCTACTCCACCCGGACTACTCGCCTCCAGCCTATGCCGCAACGGCCGAGCAGGTGCTGTCGCGGCGGGTGCCCTCGGCCACGGTGATCAGATGGCGCTCGCGCCAGATCCGCAGCTTGGTCATGAGCTCGTCGACGCCGAACTCGTGCGTCATCAGCAGGTCGCCGGTCCGCCGCACGAACACCAGTGCGTTGTCGCGTTCCATGTCGCTGAGCTGTTCGAGAGCGCTGACCTGCGGGCAGGGCCACTGGCGGGAGCTGCCGCGCGCTGACCTGACCGGGGCTTGCCCGGGCAGGTCAGGTGCAGGGGCTCGGTGCCCGCGGAGCGAAGCCGCCGCTGCTGGTCGCAGCGACGGCTCCGGTCTGGTCCGCGCCGGTCAGAGGACCTTGTCCAGGAACGTGCGGATGCGGGGGTGGGTGTTGCTGTCGGCGAAGAACTCGTCCGGCGGGAGGTCGGCGACGATGTGCCCGCCGTCGACGAAGACGACGCGGTCGGCGACCTTGCGGGCGAAGCCCATCTCGTGCGTGACGACGACCATGGTCATGCCGTCGTCGGCGAGCTCGGACATGATGTTGAGGACGTCCTGGACGACCTCGGGGTCCAGCGCGGAGGTCGGCTCGTCGAAGAGCATCAGCTTCGGGTCCATCGCGGCGGCGCGGACGATCGCCACGCGCTGCTTCTGCCCGCCGGACAGCCGGTTCGGATAGGCCTCGGCGCGTTCGAGCATGCCGACGCGCTCCAGCAGGGCGCGCGCCTTCGCCTCGGCCTCGGCCTTCGACCTCTTGAGCACGTTCATCTGCGGCAGCACGACGTTGCGCAGCGCGGTCATGTTGGGGAACAGGTTGAAGTGCTGGAAGACCATGCCCATCCGGGACCGCAGCCGGTCGAGGTCGACACCGCTGCCGGTCAGCTCCTCGCCGTCGAAGCGCACGCTGCCGGAGGTCGGGACTTCCAGCAGGTTGAGGCAGCGCAGGAAGGTCGACTTGCCACCGCCGCTGGGACCGATCACCGCGACCACCTGGCCGGGTTCGACGGTGAAGTCGATCCCGCGCAGCACCTCGACATCGCCGTAGCTCTTGGTCAGGTCCTTGACTTCGAGTAGTGCCATCAGATGTACACCGCCATCTTCTTCTCGATGGTGCTCGTCGCGAAACCGATGAGGTTGGTGATCAGGTAGTAGAGCAGGCCGATGAACAGGTAGACCGTCAGCGCGTCGAACGTGCGGGAGATGATGGTCTGCCCCACCAGGAAGAGCTCGTGGATGGTCACGAAGGACACCAGCGCCGAGTTCTTCGTCATCGAGACGAACTCGTTGCCCAGCGGCGGGAGCATGCGCAGGAACGCCTGCGGGATGATCACGTGGCGCATGGCCGAAGCGTGCGACATCCCGCACGACCGCGACGCCTCCAGCTGACCGCGATCGACGGACTGCACGGCACCGCGGAAGATCTCGGTCACGTACGAACCGCTGTAGAGCCCGAGGGCGATGATTCCGGCGGCCATCGGGGGAAGTTGCAGGCCGAGCTGGGGGAGTCCGAAGTAGATGAAGAACAGCTGGACCACGAACGGCGTGCCGCGGATCACCGAGACGTAGGCGGTGCCCAGCCACCTGAGCGGTGCGATCCGGCTGAGCTTGGCGAAGCCGCCGATGGTGCCGAGCAGCAGGCTCAGCACCAGTGCGCTGAGGATGACCTGGAGGCTGACGAGCAGGCCCTGCCAGATCTGCCCCGAGGACTCGACGATGGTGGCGACGTTGAACAGGGGGCGTTCGCCCGGCTTGGCCGCGGTGGCCTCCGCACCGAACCACTTGTCGGTGGTCTGCTGGTAGGAGCCGTCGTCGTGCATCTGCTTGAGCGCCGCGTTGAACGCGTTCCGCAGGTCCGAATCGCTCTTCTGGAAGGCGTAGCCGTAGTTCTCCTCGGTCAAGCGGTCACCGACCTGCTTGAGACCGCCCTGCTGGGCGATGAAGTACTTCCCGCCGGGAGCGCCGGTCACGACGGCGTCGGCCTGCCCCAGCCGCGCCGAGGAGAACATCTGCTCGTTGGTCTGGACCGTGACCAGCTGTGCGGCGGGTTGGTGCTGCTTGAGCCACTCGACGGACTTCGTGCCCACCTGGACGGCGACCCGCTTGCCCGCCAGGTCCTCGAGCGAGGAGATCGAGTTGTCCTTCTCGTTGGTGAAGATGGCGAGGCCGCCGGGGTAGTAGACGTCCGTGAAGTCAACGGCTTTGGCGCGTTCGACGCTGATGTAGATCGCCGAGGCGCCCACGTCGATCTGGTCGGCCTGCAGCGCGGGAACGATGTTGCCGAACGGCATCTGGACGAACTCGACGTTCTTGATCCCGGCCCGCGCGGCCAGCGCCCGGATCAGGTCGATGTCGAATCCGAGCTGATTTCCCCCGGCGTCGGTGAACTCGAACGGCGGGAAGGTGGCGTCGGTGCCGACCCGCAGTGCGAGCTGACCGGACCGCAGCGCCGCGAGCTTGTCGGCGGGGGGAGGTTCTTCCGCGGTCGCCGCGTTCGTGGGCACGAACACGAGCAGGCAGGCGGCCAGACCGGTGAGGAGTGCGGTCGCTAGCCGCCCCCAGATCCGCTGACGGGGCATCTCATCGTCCTTCCAGGACAGATCGGTCGGCAGCGCTCATCGCGATCGTGTGCACGAGGCGGGCCGCGATCCGAGCGGTGCGGTTGTCGATGTCGTAGGTGGGGTTCAGTTCGGTGACGTCGGCCAGGACGAGCTTCGGGTCGCTGCCGACCAGCCGGCACACTTCGATGACGACACCGGCGGGTACGCCGAGGGTCGAGGGGGCGCTGACTCCGGGCGCCTGCGCGGCGGGGAGCACGTCGAGATCGATCGACAGGTACAGCGCGTCGACGCCCGCGATGAAGGCCCGGACGAATTCGACGACGTTCTCGACGTGCCGTTCCTGGCAGTCGAGGTCCAGCAGGTGGCGGACGCCGAGCTCGGCCGCCGTGGCGAACAGCGCACCGGTGTTGCTCGGCTGGCTGATTCCGATGACCGCGTAGGTGAAATCGGCGCCGCGCTCGGCTTCCCCGGCGGCGATCTGCCGGAACGGGGTGCCGGACGTCGCGCGCTCGGCTTGCCGGAGGTCGAAGTGCGCGTCGAGGTTGAGCACGCCCAGGCGCCGCCCGTCCAGCAGGCCGCTCCGCGCGAGCCCGAGGTAGGAGCCGTAGGCCGTTTCGTGTCCACCGCCGAGCACGAACGGGAGGTTCCCGGCGCCCAGCTGCGCCGCGACGGCTTCGGCGAGGCCGTCCTGCGCCGCTTCGAGGGCATCACCGGCGACCGCGACGTCGCCGGCATCGTGCACGACGACCTCCGGCTGGATCGCGAACGAACCCAGCGCAGCTCGGATCGCGCCCGGGCCTGCTTGCGCCCCGGGCCTGCCGCCGTTGCGGCGGACTCCGATGTCGCTGGGAAAACCGATCAGCGAGACGCCGGCAGCACCGGGTGACTCGTTGATCGCGCTGTGCCACCTGCGATGTTCTGGTCCGGGTCCGTCAGTCCGCCCGGTCCACTCGGGAGCGGATGTGCTCACGTGTACGCCTCCAGTCTGCTGATGTCCTGCGCCGCGGCGTGAGTGAGCGTTATGAGGGACTCACGCCGCGCTCGGACGCGGAAATCGGGGGCCATCGTGCTGACCACGCCGACGAGGTCGTGGTTGCGGCCCAGCACGGGCACGCTCACGCCCCACACGCCTGGATCGACCTGACCGACGCTCACCGCGAAGCCCTGGTCCCGCACGCGCCGCAGGTCGCTCTGCAACTTCTCGACCTGCGCGGTGGTCAGTCCGTGCGTCGCGGCGGCCCGCGCGACCCGGCCCCCTGGCAGGTGCGCCAGCAGGGCTTGGGCGCTCGCACCGAAGGTGAGCGGCTTGCTCAGCCCGGGCGAGAAGCTGCACCGGATGACCCGTGTTCCCTCGGCGGCTTCGATGCAGAGCACGTCGTTGTCGCGGGCGACGAGGAACGCGGCGAGTTCGTCGGTGTCGGTCGCCAGCCGCCGGAGGCGAGCCCGCACCCCACCCTGGTTGAGCACTTCCCGCCGGTAGTTCTCGGCCATCTGCACCGTCAGCGATCCTGCGCAGTAGCGGCCGCGCGTGCGTCCCTGATGCACCAGGCCGATCTCGACGAACGCCGTCAGGTGCCGGTACACGGCGCTCGAGGGAATGCCGGTGCTGGCGGAGATCTCCTCCGCCGTCGCGCTCTCCTGTTCGGCGAACACCGCCAGGATCCGCGCTGCCCGTCCACCGGCTTTCCGGTTCGTTTCCGCGCTGGTCACGGCGGGGACAGTACGTCGGCGACGTGCGGCTGCCCAGTCCGTTCTCCCAGTGAATGGGAATGTAATTCCCAGTGTTCGGGCGGATGCGGAGAGGAGCGATCGACGGCGGCGAAGCGAGATGACCGACAGTGCCGGTTCGGACACGGAATGCTGCGCGGCAAGCGCTCTTCTCGCGCCTCGCCACAGTGGACGGTCCGGATGTTGCGACAGGGCTGGGACGTGACGTGGACGGTGCTTCGACATGGGGGCGGCAAAGTCGGCTCCATGACGCAGGTTCAACCGATCAAGACCGGGGTGACCACGCGGGGCGGAGCGCACCTGCCCGCGCTGGACGGGTTGCGGGGGATCTCGATCCTCGGGGTGCTGCTGTTCCACACCGGACACCTGTCCGGTGGGTTCCTGGGCGTGGACCTGTTCTTCGCGCTGTCCGGTTACCTCATCACCGATCTGCTGCTGCGGGAGATCGAGGTGACGGGGGCGGTGTCGCTGATCGCCTTCTGGGGGCGGCGGATCCGCCGGTTGCTGCCCGCGCTGGTGGTGGTGCTGACGGTAGTCACAGTGCTGGTGTGGGCGGTGGGCTCGCCGGACGTGGTGCGGACGACCCTCTCGGACGGTCCGTGGGTTCAGCTGAACCTGCTCAACTGGCACCTGCTCGCGGAGTCGGCCGGCTATTGGGACCGGTTCGGGACCGACCGGGTCTTCGAGCACTTGTGGAGCATCGCGGTCGAGGAGCAGTTCTACCTGGTGTGGCCGGTGCTGGTGCTGGTCATCGCCCGGTTCGGGCGGGTCGGCCGCCGGGTCGCGGTGGCCGCGGCCGCGGTTTCCGCCGTCTCGCTGGTGCTGATGGTCGTGCTCGCCGACGCGGCGGATCCGACCCGCGTCTACACCGGCACCGACACCAGGGCGTTCTCACTGCTGCTGGGCGCTTTGGTCGCCACCCCACCGGTGCAAGCCGTGCTGGCCCGCGCGGTCGGTCGTTCTGCAGGCGTCGTACTGGCGCTGCTGCTGACCGGGATCGGCGCGATGTGGTTCCTGGTCGACGGGGTGGATTCGTGGTGGCTGTTCACCGGCGGGCTCTTCGCGCACTCGCTGGCCGCCGCGCTGCTGATCAGGCTGTGCGCGCAGGCACCGCACGCGCTGGTCGCCAGAGTCCTCGCCTGGCGGCCGCTGCGCTGGCTGGGGCTGATCTCCTACAGCCTCTACCTGTGGCACTGGCCCGTCATCGTGCTGCTCGGACCGCAGTTGGCGGGACTCGGCGAGTGGGCCCGGACGGTGCTGGTGTGCGCGGTGTCGATCGGCTTGGCCGCGCTGTCGAAGTACCTCGTCGAGGATCCGGTCCGGTTCCGCGCCAGGTGGGCCGCGGGGCGAAGCGGCTCGCTCGCGTTCGCAGCGGTCATGATCGGGCTCGCCGTGCTGTGGTCGGCGCTGCCCGCGCCGGCTCCGGCCACCATCGACATCGCGAAACTGGGCTGATCACCTGATCAGCGGGCAGGTCCGCCGCTCGTCGGACTCCGGGGTGGGTTGGACGAAGTGGACCTGCACTTTCGCGCTCCTCGATCCGCCGCTCTGCACGTGGACGCCCAGCGCGGTGCACACGAGCTGGTCGATGCCCCGCGGAGTCACCTCGTCGATCGTCAACGGCACGCCGAGCTGGATCAGGCCCGGCGTGGTGACCACCTGGACCCGCGTCACCCCGATCGCCGCGATTTCGGTGTGCAGGTCCGAGCCGCCGGGACCCGTCAGCAGCAACGACATGGCCTCGGAGATCGTGCCCAGCCGTTCGGTGAGCCGCAGGTTCGGGCGGAGCTCGCCCCGGGAATCGACGAAGTACAGCGTCACCCCGGGTGCCACCCCGGTCGGGGCCGGCCTGCCCGCGGTGACTTCGGTGGGCTGGACGCCGCAACCCGCGAGCAGCAAGACCGCTGCTGCCAACCAGATCCGCTTCACAGCTCCTCCAAGTCACGCGGCAGCCGCAGCACGAACCGCGCACCGCCACCGTCGGCGTTGCCCGCGCTGAGATCGCCGCCGTGCAGGCGGGCGTTCTCCAGCGCGATCGCCAGCCCGAGCCCGCTGCCCGGGGTGCGGGTGCGCGCGGCGTCGGCTTTGTAGAAGCGGTCGAACACGTGCGACAACGCGTGCTCGGGCAGCCCGGGGCCGCTGTCGGTGACCTCGATCCGCACCTGCTCGCGGGACGCCGAGATGCGCACGCGCACCGGCGGTTCACCGTGCCGCAGCGCGTTTCCGACCAGGTTGGCCACGATGACGTCCAGCCGCCGCCGGTCCGCGCGCAGCAGGACCTCGTCCGGCGCCACCAGGTCGACCTGGTCCAGCCAGCCGCGGGCGCGCAGGCAGTTCCGCACGCCGCCGACCACGTCGACCTCCTCCATCCGCAGCTGCGCGGTTCCGGCGTCGAAGCGGGAGACCTCCATCAGGTCCTCCACGAGCCGAACCAGCCGGTGGGTTTCGGTGATCGCCAGCTGCGCGGACTCCCGGGCGTCGGCGTCCATCCCGTCGGTGGTCGTCGCCAGCACCTCCACCACCGCCGTCAGCGTGGTCAGCGGGGTGCGCAGCTCGTGCGAGACGTCGGCGGCGAACCTCTTGGCGTCGGCCTGCATCCGCTGCATCGCCGCCATCGACGTCTGCACCGACTCGGCCATCTCGTTGATGGTGACGGTGAGCTCGGCCAGCTCGTCGGCGCCCCGGGGCGAGGTCCGCGCATCGAGCTCGCCGTCGGCCAGCCGGCGGGCGGTGTCGCGGAGCTCGCGCACCGGGCGCAGCACGCTGCCCGCTGCCAGCACCGCCAGCAGCACCGCCAGCGGCAGCGCCAGCGCTGCGGTGATGACCGCTTGCCGGGCGAGGGCGTCGATCTGCCGGTCGACATCGGTGAGGTCGCGAGCGGTGTAGACCTCGATGCCCGACGGGGTGCGCGCACCATCGGCGGCGGTGATCACGATCGGCGTCCCGACCAGCAGCCACGGCCTGCCGTCGGCGATGATCCGCTGCGTGACGAGCCGGTTCTGGACGCGCACGGCGGTGCGCAGCGCATCGGTGATCAACTCGGGTCCGGCACCGGCCGCGGACCGCAGGTCCTGGTAGGTCACCAGCGTGTCCGCGCCGATGGCCGCGCGCAGCCGGTCGAGCGCACCCTGGTCCGGCGGGTAGGTCAGCTGGGGAGCGATCGGAGCGATCTGGCCGACGACGGTCTCGGCGAGCCGCTGCTCGGTCGAGGTGACCAGCGCGGTGCTCGCCGATCCGGCGCTGGACCAGGCCGCCGCGGCGGCACCGAGCACGGTCACCAGCGCGAAGGCGGCCAGCAGCCGGGCGCGCAGCCCGCGCGGCCACAGCCGCCGGGTCACACCGGTCCGAACCGGTAGCCGAACCCGCGCACGGTCTGCACGTACTCCGGGGTCGCCGGACTGGCCTCGATCTTCGCTCGCAGCCGCTGCACGCAGTTGTCGACCAGCCGGGAGTCTCCGAGGTAGTCGTGCTCCCACACCTGCTCCAGCAGTTGTTGCCTGCTGAACACCTGGCCAGGAGCCCGGGACAGGGTCAGCAGCAGGCGCAGCTCGGTCGGCGTCAGCGTCACCGGTTCGCCGTGCATCGACACCGTCAGCGACGAGGTGTCGATGCGGAGGTCGCGGTGGACCCGCACGCCGTCCGGGGTGCTGGTGCTGCGGCGCAGCACCGCGCGGATCCGCGCGTCGAGCACGGTGGGCTGCACCGGCTTGACGACGTAGTCGTCCGCGCCTGCCTCCAGGCCGCTGACGACGTCGAAGTCGTCACCACGTGCCGTCAGCACGATCACCGGTACGTCACCGGCGGCCCGGATGCGACGGCACACCTCGAACCCGTCGACGACCGGCAACATCAGGTCGAGCACCACCAGGTCGGGCGTGGCCGAGCCGAACTCGCGCAGTCCGTCCTCGCCGGTGTCCGCGGTGCGGACGTCGTGACCGTGCCTGGACAGCGCGAGCTGGAGCCCCCGCCGGACCAGCGGATCGTCTTCGATCAGCAGAATCGACGCCACCGGTCCATTATCGACAACGCCGGTCGGCGTCGACGGCTGTGGCGGATTCCTGCGACACGATCGCGACATGGCGGCGGAGGCGCTGGGACACGGCGGCGGCATCGTCGAAACCATGAGCAAGACGCGAAACCTCGTCCTCGGCCTGACCGGGCTTTTCCTGCTGACCACCGCCTGCGCCACCACGACCGGATCGCCTGCCGGTGCGGGCGACCAGCCACTGTCCAAGGTGGTCCTCCTCGGCGACTCCGTCGCGGCGGGGGAGGCGTTGCCCCTGGCCGCGGCGTTCGAGGCCAGCGGGGTCGAATTCCAGTCGCTGGCCTCCGACGGCGGCGGGAACGTCGTCGGACCGTTCGCCGACGAGCAGTGGAAGGAGCTGCCGGGGAAGCTCAGCTCCGCTGAACCCGGCGTGGTCATCTACCAGATCACGTCCTACGACTGGGGCAGCCCGCACGAGCAGCAGGCCGCCTACGGCAAGCTGCTGACCACCGTGACCGGGATCGGCGCGAAGCTGGTCTTCGTCACGATGCCGCCGATCAAGCCCGACGACTTCTACGCGCCGCACGTGGCCGACCTGGACCGCGCTCCCGAGGCCGCCCGAGCGGTCGCGGCGGGTTCGGCGGGCTGGGCCAGTGTGCTCGACGCCGGCGAGGTGTGGGGCAGCACCTACCAGCAGATCAGGGACGGCAAGCCCGACCGCAGCGACGACGGCATCCACACCTGCCCGCAGGGCGCGGCCCGCTTCAGCAACTGGCTGCTCGGCGAGCTGGCCGAGCAGTACCCCGGCTTCGCCCCGGCGGTTCCGCGGACCTGGGCCAACACCGGCTGGGCAGCGGACACCCGCTTCAAGGGCTGCTGACCGATCAGCCCTGCTGCGCGCTGCCCGTGCCGTGCGCGAACGAGCTGTGCTCCGCGCCGCGCACCGGTTCGGGCTGGCGCCGCAGCTCCGCGACCGCGCGTTCGAGGTCTCCGGCCAGGAGATCCGCCAGGTCGTGGGTGAAGCCGTTGCGGACCACGATCCGCAGCACCGACAGGTCGGTGCGGTTGGCCGGGAACGCGTAGGCCGGGACCAGCCAACCGCGCTCCCGCAGGTGCGCCGACACGTCGAAGACGGAGTAGCCGGTGACCTCCTCCCGCAGCGTGAAGGCGAACACCGGCAGCTGGTCTCCCCGGGTGAGCATCCGGAACGGTCCGATCCCGGCGATCCGGTCGGCCAGCGAGCTCGCCACGTCCCGGCAGTTCTGCTGGACCCGGCGGAAGCCCTCGAAGCCCAACCGCAGGAACGCGTAGTACTGCGCGACCACCTGCCCGCCCGGCCGGGAGAAGTTCAGCGCGAACGTCGGCATGCTGCCGCCGAGGTAGTCGACGTCGAAGACGAGGTCCTGCGGCAGCGCGGCCGCTTCCCGCCACACCACCCAGCCCACACCCGGGTAGACCAGGCCGTACTTGTGCCCGGAGGTGTTGATCGAGGCGACCCGGGGCAGCCGGAAGTCCCAGTGCAGGCCGGGGTCGCAGAACGGTGCGATCATCGCCCCGGAAGCGCCGTCGACGTGCACCGGGACGTCCCAGCCGCGCTCGGCGGACAACCGGTCAAGCGCGGCGCAGATCTCGGCCACCGGCTCGTAGCTGCCGTCGAAGGTGGAACCCAGCACCGCCACCACCCCGATGGTGTTCTCGTCGCAGCGGGCGACGGCTTCGGCGGCGTCGAGGTGGAAGCGCTCTCCTTCCATCGGCACCAACCGCGCCTCGACGTCCAAGTAGTTCGCGAACTTCTCCCAGCAGACCTGGACGTTGGCGCCCATCACGATGTTCGGCCGGTCGGCCGGACGGCCTGCCGCGCGCCGGGCGTGCTGCCAACGGCGTTTGAGCGCCAACCCCGCCAGCATGCACGCCTCGCTGGAACCCGTGGTGGAGCAGCCGATGGTGGACTCGGGTTCGGGTGCGTGCCACAGGTCCGCGAGCATCCGCACGCACCGCTGCTCCAGCGCGGCCGTGCGCGGGTACTCGTCCTTGTCGATCACGTTCTTGTCGAAGCACTCCGCCATCAACCGGTCGGCCTGCGGCTCCATCCAGCTGGTGACGAACGTGGCCAGGTTGAGCCGCGCGTTGCCGTCCAGCATCAGCTCGTCGTGCACGATCTGGTAGGCCACGTCGGGATCGAGTGCCCGCGCGGGCAGCCGGTTGCGCGGCACCTGAGCCGGTTCGGCGACGAACACCGGATTGATCGACAGGTGCTCCCGCCGGGAATCCCGACTGCGGCGATGCCCCCGGTTCCGTGCGGTCATGGCTGCCAACGCTAGGACAGCCACCCGCCGATCGCAGCGCGCGTCAGGTGGCGAGGGCGAGGATGGTGCGGGCTTGTTCGAGCATTGCCACGTCGAGGAAGGTGCCGTCCGGGAGGGCGAGGGCTCCGACTCCTGCTGCCGTCGCGCCGTCCAGGAGGGCGATGACCTCGCGGGCCCGCTGCACTTCCTCGGCCGTCGGGAGGAAGGCTGTTCGGATCGCGTTCAGCTGTGCCGGGTGGATCGCTGTGCGCCCGCGGAAGCCGAGGGTTCGGCCGGTTCGGCACGATTCCGCCAGGCCGTCCAGGTCGCGGACGTTCGGGTAGGCCGACATGACCGGCGGTGGCAGGCGTGCTGCGCGGGCCGCGACGACCACTCGGCTGCGCGCCCACGAAAGGCCCGCTTCGTCGACCACGCGCAGATCCGAGCGCAGGTCGGCCTCGCCGAGCCCGATCGATGCCACCTGCGGCGCGGCCGTGGCGATGTCCAGGGCGTGTTCGACACCGAGCGCCGACTCGATGAGCAGGTGCAGCGCTCGGTCCGGCAGCGCGGTTGCGAGCCTCCGGACCTCCTCGGCCGCCTCGACCTTGGGAACACGGGCGCCTACGTCGAGCGGAAGGTCGGCGAGCGCGGCGACGTCGTCGTCGTGCCATGGCGTGCTCGGGTGGTTGATGCGCACCTGCACGGGGCGGTCGGTGGGCGCGTCGGCGAGCATCCGCAGCACGTTCGCGCGAGCTTCGTCCTTGCGCGCCGGGGCGACCGCGTCTTCGAGGTCCACGAGCACGACGTCGGCGTTCGAGGCGAGCGCCTTGGCCACCCGGTCCGACCGGTCGGCGGGCACGTACAGCAGGGTCAGCGGGGGAGGCGCTTGGCTCATACCGCCCCCCGGGCGCGCAGTTCGGCGATCCGTTCCGGAGTGAACCCGAGCTCGTCGAGCACTTCGCCGGTGTCGGCGCCGTGCGGGCGGCCGGTGAAGCCGATGACGCCGTCGTTGCCGGACAACCTGAACAGCGGGCCCTGCATCAGCGTCGGCCCCAGCTCGGGGTCGGTGATCTCGTGGATCGTGCCCAGCGCGCGGAACTGCGGGTCGGCCACGATGTCGGCGGCGTCGTAGATCGGTGCGATAGCGGCCTGCGCCGCCTCGAACGCGGCCACAACGTCCTCGCGCGTGCGCTGGGCGATCCACGCGCCCACGGCCTCGTCGAGCTCGTCGGCGTGACGCGCGCGATCGGCGCCGCTGGCGAACCACGGTTGCTCGACGAGATCGGGCCGGCCGACGAGCCGCACGACCCGCTCGGCGACCGATTGGGCCGAAGTGGAAACGGCGACCCAGTGGCCGTCGCTGGTTCGGTAGGTGTTGCGCGGCGCGTTGTTGGTCGAGCGGTTGCCCGTGCGCGGCTGAACGGTGCGCAGCTGGTCCCAGCGGGTGATCTGCGGGCCGAGCATCGCGAGGATCGGTTCGATGATCGCCACGTCCACCACCTGGCCCCGTCCGCGCTGCTCGCGGCTGGACAACGCCACCATGATCGCGAAGGCCGTGGCGAGCGAGGCGACGCCGTCGGCGAGGCCGAAGGGCGGGAGCGTCGGCGGGCCGTCGGGTTCACCGGTCGTCGCGGCGAACCCGCTCATCGCCTCGGCCAGCGTGCCGAAGCCGGGCCGCGCCCGGTAGGGGCCGAGCTGCCCGAACCCCGTGACGCGGGCGAGCACCAGCCCCGGATTCCTGGCCGACAGCTCTTCGTAGCCGAGGCCCCACCGCTCGAGGGTGCCGGGCCGGAAGTTCTCGATCACCACGTCCGCCGTCGCGGCGAGCGCGAGGAACACCTCGCGGCCGCCTTCGTCGGCGAGGTCGGCGGTGACCGTGCGCTTGTTGCGACCCAGCGTCTTCCACCACAGGTTGACGCCGTCCTTCGCGACGCCGTGGGTGCGCGAGGGATCGGGCTTGGCCGGGTGCTCGACCTTGATCACCTCGGCGCCCATGTCGCCGAGGTGCATGGCGGCCATCGGCCCGGCGAAGAGCGTGGACGCGTCGACGACGCGCAGTCCGGCGAGGGCGCCCGCCGACGGGTCGCGGGATACGGTCATCGAACCTCCTCCACAGTGGACAAGTCCCAGGCGCAGCGGAAGCCGACCGTCGCGCTGCGGGCCAGGCCCAGCCCGGGGAGCAGCAGCTTCACGCTGAAGTCCGGATCCCGCCGACCGCCCTCCACGTACCAGTCGGCGCCCTCGGCGCGGTAGTCGCAGCCGCCCTTGAGCATGACGAACCGCGTCCGGCCGTCGGAGTGCTCGCTCTCGGTCCAGTTCCACACGGCCGGCTCGCCGCGCCGCAACCGGCCCGTCTCGCCGGCGAGCTGCCATTCGTCCTCGGTGGGCAGTCGGCCGCCGCGCCAGGCGCAGTAGGCGCGTGCGTCGTCGAGGTCGACGAAGGTCACCGGATCGTCCGGTGTGGACGGACGGCCGTCGACCCAGTGCGCGAGGAACCGGTGTGCCTCGGCGGGCCGGTAGCCCGTCGCTTCGAGGAACTCGGCGAACTGCCCGTTCGTCACCTCGCTCGCGGCGACCGCGACGGCCGCGGCGAGTTCGCCGTCCCGCTGCAGCGTCCGCGCATCGTGCAGCCTGGGTGGAAGCGGCTTCCACTCGTCGACGTAGGGAGCGCCCTGGTACATGCCCGTCTCGCGCGCGCGATAGCGCACGGTCAGCACGTACGGCCCGGCGGGCACGACGACGGCGCCCGGTTCGGCCGCACCGGAGCTCGGTTCCGGCGTGCGGCGAATCGCGAGGCGGTGCGGGAAGCGCGCATCCGAGTCGTGGGGCATGCCGCGCAGCACTTCGAGCAGTTCAGACAGCCACGTCGGCTCCGCGGTACCCGGTGCGATGTGCAGCAGCGCGCCGATGCCTCGCCCCGGCACGAGGCCGTCACCGAAGAGATCGATCAGCCTGCCGTCATCGGACGCCGGAATCACGGGCCCCGGGTAGTCCTCCTCGCCGCGGTTGACGACCGTCCACAGTGTCAGACCGCCCAGCTCCCAGCGCGATGCGTACACCCCGGTGGCCTCGGCGTCGTCGGTGAGTTCCGCGAGCGGCGTCCACTCACCGGCGAGCAGCAGGTCGCCGACCGCGCGCTGGACGGTGACCATGCGTCGCACGGTCGCCGCGTCCCGGCGCGACCAGCCGACCCAGACGCCGAACACCACCTCCCACACCATGACGCCGACGCCGTTGAGCCACGCCGAGTGCAGCTCCTCGGTGTGGTCGCGGTGCCAGCGGCGAACGTGGTGCTGCATGTGCCGCCGCTCGTACCAGTGGGCGCGCAGCACTCCTGGCACGGGCGAGTCCGCGAAGAACTGCGCCCACGAGCACGAGTGGTCCTCGATGCGCTCGACGGGCAGCTTGGACTCGCCTTCGAGCACGATCCCGGGGCGGGCCCGTTCGAGGCGCGCGACGAACTCCGGTTCCGCCTTCTTGAGGGTGTCGAGGAAGACGCCGTCGGCGTCGAGGTCGGCGGCGAGCGAGGCGAGCTCGGTCAGGTCGTCCTCGCCGCGCCGGGTGCCGACGTCCCACGGGTTGTAGTCGACGAACACGTGCAGCCCCGCGTCGTGCAGGGCATCGACGAGCCGGGACAGGCCCGGCACATCGCGGTAGAAGTCCCACTGGTTGCGCTCGTCGAGCCCGATGATCGGGTAGGCGTGCCACAGCACGACCGCGTCCAGCCCGCCGAAGCGCTCGCGCGCGTCGGCGATGAAGCGCTCCGGCGTGAACCGCCGGTCCTCGAACGAGTAGAGCAGCTCGTCCCACAGCCACACCTGGGCGACGCTGTAGCAGCGCATCGCCCAGGCCGCCGCCGGCCGGTCGTAGGCGGTGCCGGTGTAGCCGTGGCGGTTGCGGGCGTCGTCGCGCCACTCGTGCAGGAGCCGCCGCCACGCGGGCCGGTCGGCGGGATCGGACGGCCCGGCGAAGATCTTGGCCTCGTCGAGCAGCTCGGCGTCCGGCGATCCGGTCACCGGCACGTCGGTCTGCCGGTCGATCGGGCGGGGAACGAGCGGGTCGAACGCGTAGGTCATCGTGCCTTTCCTCCGGTCGAGAGCGCGGCGGTGCGTTCGGCGAGGTCGGCGATGCGCTGCTCGCCGCCGGGCAGCGAGGTCGCGATGCGCCCGTCGAGCGGCGCGGTCCACTGCTCGCCGATGCCCTCCACGCCGCGCAGTGCTCCGACGACTCCGCCGACGGTCGCCGCCGCGGAGTCGGTGTCCCAGCCCGCCAGCACCGCGACCGAAACGCTCGGCCCGAACTCGCCCTGGCCCTTGGCAAGCGCGTAGGCGATGACCGCCGCGTTGTTGAGCACGTGCACCCAGTGCAGGTGCCCGTACTCCGCGTGCAGGCGGTCGAGCCCGGTGCGCACATCGGACTCCGCCGCCACCGCGCGGCCGAACCGGACCGCCCGGGCGAGGCGGCTGTCCGGCGGGACGACCGACTCCGCCGCGTCCAGGACTTCCTCCGCGGAATCGCACACCATCGCCGCGGACGCGAGAGCCGCCGCCCACATCGCCCCGTAGACACCGTTGCGCGTGTGGCTCAGCCGCGCGTCGGTCCAGGCCAGCCGCGCGGCAGCGCGCACATCACCCGGCGACACCCAGCCGAAGACGTCGGTCCGGATGAGCGCGCCGATCCACTCGCGGAAGGGGTTGTGGTGCGTCGCCGTCCCCGGAACGGGCCGGGCGTCGAGGATGTTGCGGTAGGCAGCGCGTTCCGCGGTGAACACGCGTCCGGCAGGGAGGTTGTCCAGCCAGAGCTGCGCGACGTCGTCGGTGGTGAACGCGCGGCCGTGCCGTTCGAGCAGGGAGAGCGCCAGCATCGGGTAGTTGAGGTCGTCGTCCTCCGGCATCCCGGCGATGTTCTCCTCCAGCGACGTGCCCGCGGAGCGCCGGTTCCACGGCCAGCGCTCCGCGACGTCGCGGGGGAGTCCGACGGCGGTGAAGTACCGGTTCAGCGGCCAGCGCCCGGTCGCCCGCAGGATCTCCTCGATGCCTTGCCGCGGGATCTTCTCGACCGGCTTGCCGAGCAGGCAGCCCGCCGCGCGACCGGTCCACGCCCCGAGCGCCCGTTCCCGCGTCGGGCGTGGCAGATCCGGTGCGGGTGGGAGCAGCGCGAGGATCGCCTCCCAGTCGTCGGGCTCCTCCGGTGCCGGTGCGGCGGCGATGGCGTCGAGCTCGTCGAGCAACGTGCGTGCCAGCGAACGCATCGCCGGTGTGGCCGGATCGGGGCTGGCACCGCTCACCGCGGGAACCGGGTCGCCACCGGCGGCGACCCACCGATCGCGGATCTCGGCGACGTCCTTGCCCTCCGCCGCGGACTGCACCAGCTCGTGGGCGAGCAGGTCCTCCGGCTGCGCCCAGGTGAGCCTCATGCCTCTTCTCCGATCGCGGCACCGATGCCGGCAACGCGCGCGAGTGCTCGTTCCCGGTCGGCGCGGAGGATGTCGGCCGCAGCTGAAGCCATCAGCCGCCCGGTCGCGCGCAGATCAGTGCGGCTGGCCTCGTCGATCGCGTCCACCCACTCCGCGGGCACGACGGTGGTGCCACCGAGGCCCGCGCAGATCGCGCCCGCCATCGAGGCGATCGAGTCGGCGTCGCGGCCGTAGTTGACCGAGGCCAGCACCGAACCGCGGTACTCGCCCCGGTGGCCGAGCACGAGCCCGAGCGCGGCGGGCAGCTCCTCGATCGACTTCGTCCGGGACGGCCGCCGGGCGTCCATCGACATCTGCCGGTAGTGCGGCCCCACCGAGTCGAACGGTGCGACGACCTCGCGGACGCGGCGCGCGAGCGCGCGTTCCTGCTCGTCGGTGCTTGGCGGAATAGAATTCGAGAACGCATCGACGACGGCGCGCAGAGCCGCGGCCGTCCCGTCGTGGGCGACCGAGAGAGCCGCTTCGACCACGTCGTCGAGCCCGGCACCGGGAGCGACCGAGGCAGCCACCATCGCGGCCAGCACCCCGGCCGCTTCCCGGCCGTAGCTCGACTGGTGCGCGCCGGTGAGGTCGATCGCCTCCGCGTACGCACCGCGCGGATCGCCCGCGTTGGCGATCCCGACCGGCGCGATGTACATCGCGGCCCCGCAGTTGACGACGTTGCCCGCGCCCGCCTCGCGCGGATCGGCGTGTCCGTAGTGGAGCTTGGTGACGATCCACTTCTCCGCGAGGAAGACCCGCTGCAGCAGCAGTGCGGAGGTCTCCAGCTCGGGCACCCACCGGGGCTCGCCGATCATCAGCGGGACCAGGTCCTCGGCCATCGCGTAGGCGTCGAGGTGGGCGCGGCGCTTGGCGTACACCTCGACGAGCGCGCAGGTCATCAGGGTGTCGTCGGTGATGTGCCCGTCGCCCTTGTGGTACGGGGCGATGGGGCGCGCGTCGCGCCAGTTCGGGTACCACGGGCCGACGATGCCGGTCACCCGGCCGCCGTGCCGTTCCTCGATCTGCTCCGGCGTCCACCCCTCCGTAGCGCCGCCGAGGGCATCGCCCACCGCCGCGCCGGTGATCACCGCGACCGCGCGGTCCTCCAGCCAGGTCACCGGATCCGGTCCCTTCCTCGTCCCGCGCGGGCCGCTCGCCCGCGCTCCGTTGTCCGAAGTGGACCGGCGGCGGTGCTGCCGCCGGTCCGCGTGCGACTGCTAGCGCGTGATGTTCTGCCAGCCGTCGGAGAGTTCCTTGGCCAGCCCGGCGGCGTCGGTCTGCTGCGCGAGGAACCGCTGGTAGGCCGGCGTGGCGACGGTGTCCTTCCACTGCGCGTACTTGTCGACGAACAGGTACGGCGCCGAGGTCAGGTGCTCGCCGGTGGCCAGGATGGCGTCCCAGCCGTTCTGCGAGCCGAGCTTCTCGGCCAGCGCCTTGCGCGCCGAGGTGGTCGGCGGGATCAGCGCGTCCGCCTCGTTGAGCGCCACCAGGTTCTCGGTGCTGGTGAAGAACTCGATGAACTCGGCGGCCTGCTCGACGTGCTCGGAGTCGACGTTCACCGACAGGGTCTGCGGGTTGGCCGCCTGCGCGGGCCCGGCCGGTCCCGCCAGCGGCGGCAGCACGATCCAGTCGAGGCCCGCCGGGGCGTCCTTCGCGATGTTCGCCGCCTGGAACGATCCCTGCACCGTCATGGCGACCTGGCCCGCGTAGAACGGGGCGAGCGCCTTGGCGCCGGACTGAGTGAGGGTGACCGGCAGGATCGACTTGTCCTGGAAGGCCATCTGGCTGACGAGCTCGGGCAGCGCCATCTCGCCCTGGCCGATCTGGGCCGTCGTGGCCTCGCCAGTGCCCTGGAAGTACTGCCCGCCGAAACCGGGTGCCAGCGCGACGAACGCCGCAGTCGGGCTCGACAGCCCCCAGCCGAGGCCGTAGGTGCCGTCCTTGGTGGTGGCCTTGGCGATCTGCCGCAGCTGGTCCCAGGACATCGTCGGGCCGGTGGGGATCTCGACGCCGGCCTGCTGGAGCAGCGTCCTGTTCGCGAAGACCACGTAGGACTGCAGCTCGGTCGGGTAGCCGATCACCTTGCCGTCGGCGGTGACGGAGTCGAGCACGCCCTTCGGGATGTCCGCGCGCTTCTCCTCCGACAGGTGCGGGGTGAGGTCGGCGAGGTAGCCGTCCTTGGCGAACGGGACGATCCCGGCCGCCTCGTAGTGCACGATGTCGGGTGCGCTGCCCGAGTTGAACTGGGTGATGAGCTTGTCGTAGACCCCGTCCCAGCCCGCGGGCACGACCTCCACCCGAGCATCGGGGTGCTGCTGGTTCCAGGCCTCCACGATCTTGTTCGTCGCTTCGATCGCGGCCGGCTGGTCGGACAGGGACTGGAAGGTCATGGTGACCGGCCCCGACTCGCCGCCGCCGCTGCCGCAAGCGGTCAGCAGCAGGCTCGCGGTCAGCAGGCAGGAGCCGATTAACGTGCGTCTGGACCTCATTGTCCACCTTTCACGGCTGGTGCGGGTGAAACTCATCCCTTCACCGCCCCCGCCATGAGCCCACTGGTGAGCCTGCGGCGCAGGAGGGTGAAGAAGACGATGCTGGGAATCGCCGCGAGCACCGCTCCCGCGGCGAGCGGCCCGAGCGCGACCTTGCCCTCGCCGCCGATGAACATCTTCAGCGTGATCGGCAGCGTGTAGTTCTCCGGCGACTGCAGCAGGACGAGGGCGAAGAAGAACTCGTTCCACGAGGCGACGAAGCTGAACATCGCCGTCGCGACGATGCCCGGGGTCAGCAGCGGGAACACGATCGCGCGGAGCACGGTGAACCGGCTCGCGCCGTCCATCGACCCGGCCTCTTCGAGCTCGACCGGCACCGACGCGACGTAGCCCTGCAGCATCCACAGCGCGAACGGCAGCATGTAGGTCGTGTGCACGAGCACCAGCCCGACCAGGCTGTCGGTCAGCCCGAACGTCCGCAGCACCAGGAACAGCGGCAGGACCACGAGGACGACCGGGAACACCTGGCTCACCAGGATCCAGGTCACGCCCGCCATCCGGACCTTGCCCTTCACCCGGGCGAGCACGTACGACGCGGGCAGGGCGATCAGGATCACCAGCGCGGTCGACACCAGCGCCACGACAAGGCTGTTCCACGCGGAGCGGACGAGGCCCTGCCGGTCGAGCGCCTGCGAGTAGTTCTCCCAGTGCCACTGCTGCGGCAGCAGGCTCACCGACAGCGAGTTGAGCTCAGCGGAGGACTTCACCGAGGCCGAGATCAGCCACAGCAGCGGGAACCCGAGGAACAGCAGGTAGGCGGCGAGCGCCGCGTACTGGGCGGGACGGATCAGGAGACGCATGGCTCACCGCGCTTTCTCGGTGCGGTCGTGGCGGAACTGCGCCCGCAGGTACAGGGCGAGCACGGCCACGATGACGATGACGAGCACGACGCCCATCGCGGCGGCGTAACCGAGGTTGCGGTTCTTGAACGCTTCCAGGTAGACGAAGAGCACCGGGACCATCGTCCGCCCGCCCGGGCCGCCCTCGGTGAGCACGTAGACCAGGGCGAACGAGTTGAAGTTCCAGATGAAGTTCAGCGACGTGATCGAGGTGACGATCGGGCGCAGGCTCGGCCAGGTCACGGCGGTGAACCGGCGCCAGGCCCCGGCGCCGTCCACGGCGGCCGCCTCGTGCAGGTCGGCGGGGATCTGCTGCAGACCGGCCAGCAGCGTGATGGTGGTCTGCGGCATCCCGACCCACACGCCGACGACGATCACGGCGGGCAGCGCGGTGGAGAAGTCCCCGAGCCAGTTGATGTCGCCGGGCAGGCCGATGCCGCCGAGGAACGCGTTGAGCGGGCCGCCGTTGGCCGAGTAGATCATCTGCCACATGATCGCCACGACCACGGGCGGCATCGCCCACGGGACGAGCGCGAGCACCCGGGTGAGGCCCTGCAGGCGCAGGCCCGAGTTGAGCAGCAGCGCCAGGCCCATGGCGGCCACGAGCTGGAGCAGCGTGACGCTGACCGTCCAGATCAGGCCGATCCGCAGCGAATCCCAGAACAGCGAGTTGCCCGCCAGGCGCGCGAAGTTGTCCAGCCCCACCACGTCGTAGTCGGGCTTGCGGACCAGCCGCGCGTCGGTGAAGGCGAGCGCGATCCCGACGACAAGCGGCGCGATGCTGAGCACCAGGATCGGGATCAGCGAGGGCATGACCAGCGCGGCGACCTCGCGCCGCCGGGCGCGCACCATGGGAGTGGTCATGACGCCGGTCCGTCCGTTGTGGACTCGCGCACGATCAGCTCGGGCCCCACGGCGACCTGCCGCGCGGGCTGGTCCGGATCGTCGGTGAGGCCGAGCACGAGCTCGGCCGCCGCGCGCCCGCGCTCGGTGGAGCCCAGGGACACGCTCGTCAGGCTCGGCAGGAACACGCGGCCGAGCTCGGTGTCGTCCATCCCGGTCATGGCCACGTCGCCGGGCACCGCCAGCCCGAACTCGCGCGCGGCCCGGATCGCCCCGATGGCGAGCAGATCGTTCGCCGCCACGACGGCGTCGAGCCGCTCCGCGGGGCCGGACGTGCGGGCGAAGAGCCGCCGAGCGGCGGTCAGCCCTGCGCTGACGGTGAAGTCGTCGGCGATCTCGGTCTCGACGCGCTCGAACCCTCCGGCTGCCGCGTCGAAGCCGCGTTGCCGGGACGCGCCCGGTGTCGTGTCGAGCGGGCCGTTGAGGAAGCCGATGCGCCGGCGGCCGCACGAGCGCACGTGCTCGACGGCCGCACCGATGCCGGCCGCGGAGTCGGTGGAGATCGAGCTGACGCCGTGGTCGCTCATCGCGCGCCCGATGACCACGACGGGCACCGGGGCCTGCTGGATCTCCGCGATCAACCGGTCGTCGGTGCGCAGCGGCACGAGGATCATCCCGTCGACGAAGCCGCTGTTGAGGCTGCGCACCAGGTCGGCGGCGGAGTCGGCGGTGTCGCCGGTGGTCATGACCACGACCCGGAAGCCGTGCGGGGCGAGCACCTCGTGGATGCCGCGCATCATCTCCACGTAGACCGGGTTGCCGATGTCGGCGATGGCGAAGGCGATCTGGAAGGTCTTCTTCATGCGCAGCGACCGCCCGATCGCGTCCACGCTGTAGCCGAGCTCGGCGGCCGCCGCCCGGACCCGCTCGACCATCGCCTTGCTCGCGCCGGTCCCGTGGAGGGCGCGGGAGGTGGAGGCCAGCGAAACCCCCGCACGCTCGGCCACCTGCAAGAGCGTGGCCCGTGTCGACGTCATCGTCCCTCCATGTCGTTCGCGGCTGGACCGCGGAAACGTTTCCAGCCCGGACCCGAGGAGAACTGAAAACGTTTCCAAGCTGTGTGGCGGCGATAGTGCCACCCGCTCCGGTGCGGTGTCAATCGCAACTCGAGGTGCCCGCGCAGTCCTGGCCCAGGCTCGCGCTGGTGCATCTTGGCGAGGGGATTCCTCGGCAGCGCGGTTCGGCGAACTGTCCGCACCGGCCGATAGGAGGCCACTGTGGACGGATGCGACTGATCTCGACGACAGTCCAGCTGATCTACGGGTTCCTTTTGCTGGTAAAGGGTTTCCGGGTCCGCTGTCGATATCGAGCGGGTAACGCTTGGCGGGAACGGTGAACCGGAACGGGGTGGGCCGCATCTGAGCAACTGCCGCACCCGAAAGCCGGGACCGACTCCGCCGGCGCGTCGGGCGGCGCCTGCACCGCACCCCCAAGAGGAGACACGCCGACCATGACCTACGCCCCCGTCACCGCGCCTGCGCCCGTGCAGATGCCGAAGCGCCCGGTGGTGCTGATCATCCTTCAGTTCTTCGCCGGGATGTCCGGACTGCTGCCGATCGTCGCCGGGATCCTGAACCTCGCCGGCGGCCGCCAGCTGGCCGAGGACGAGCTGGTCAACAACATCAACCGCATCGAACCCGCCCTGATGGACGAAGCGGGCCTCAGCGAGGACGCGTTCGTCGAGCTGATGCGCAGCACCGGCCAGTGGGAAGGCTTCGTCGCCGACTTCCAGGGCGCCATGGCCACCTGGGCGGGCATCGAGATCGGTTTCGGCGTCCTGCTGCTGGTGTGGACGGTCTTCGCCCGCACGATCTGGGCCCGAGTGCTGCTCACCGTGTTCTCGGTGCTCGCCTTCATCGTCCACTTCGCCGCGATCGGCACCTCGGCCATGGGATCGGACATCGTCGGCGGCATGCTCGTGGCCGCCTGGCCCTGCGCTCTGCTGACGCTCGTCTTCTGCTGGCTCCCGCCGATCAACCGCTACGCCAAAGCGCTGAAGCTCGCCCGCTGACCGCGGTCGGCACGCGTCCTCGGCGGTCTGACGTGCTCCCCGGGTTGCCGGAGGTCGGGGTTCCGGCAACCCGGGGGCATCGGCCTCGATCAGCGGTTGGCGAGCTTGCGCTCGGCGTCGGCGCCGTCAGCCCGGGTGGCTTCGGCCTGAGCGCGCTGGTAGGACTCGATCAACAGCTGGTAGTTGGTCATGACCGATGCGTAGGTGCTGGCGAACTCGGGCGCCTCCGGCCTGTTCCAGGTCCGCTGCAGCTCGCTGATGGTGGCCGCCGTGTCGATCGGAACCACTCCGGCGGTGGTCATCCGGGCGACCGCCAGCTCCTGCGACAGCTTGGAGTAGGTGCCGGAAGCGTCCACGACGCCGTAGACGGTGTAGCCGTCGCCGATCGCGCTGATGGCGGGTTCGGCCAGGCACACCGACGTGATGACGGCCGCCATGATCAGCGTGCGCCGCCCGGTGGCCGCGACGGCCTCCCGGAACGCAGGCGTGTCCCAGGCGTTGATCTCGCCGTTGCGGGCCACGTACTGCGCCTTGGGAGCGACTTCGTGGATCTCGGGCATCAGCGGGCCGTTGGGTCCGTCCGGCACCGACGCCGTGGTGATCACCGGGATGCCCAGCAGGTCGGCCGTCCGGGCGAGCGCCACGGTGTTGGCGCGCACCTGCTCCTGCTGTCCGAAGCGCCGGGCAACCGGCTGCGCATGGGCGAGCTGGGCAGCAAGATGGTGTTCTCATCGAGCCGGGTGACCTACCAGGTCAAGTCGATGGAGCGACGCGGTCTGGTGCTCCGGCAGCCCGGCGAGGACGACAAGCGGGTCAACTACGCGGTGCTCACCGCGACGGGTCTCGAAACGCTGCGCGAAGCCGGGCCGAGCCATGTCGGCCAGATCCAGGCGATCTTCACCGACGACCTCGACGAGCACGAACTGCGCGTGCTCACCGAGGTTTTCGGGCGGCTGCGAAACCGGTTGCTCGATTCGGCGGAGCAGGAAACCGCCGACGGCTAGCCGAACAGGCCCGTGAGGTCGTCGGTGATCCGGCTCAGGGGCGGCAGCGCCAGCATGCTGCGCTGCACTCCGCGGGCACGCGCCCGGAAGCTCGGGTCGGTGAGGACCTGCTGGACCGCTGAACGGATCGCTTGCGGAGCAGCGCGTTCGAGCTCGATGCGGACGCCGGCCCCGAGTTCGGTGACTCGCGCGGCGTTGGCGGGCTGTTCGGCGAACATGGGGATCGTCACCATGGGCACCCCCGCGCCGAGGGCTTCGCGCGTCCCGTTGAAGCCCGCGTGCGTGATGAACACGTCGGTGGCCGCGAGCAACAACCTCTGCTGCACGAAAGAGGTCAGGTGGACGTTGTCGGCACGAGTTCCCCGCCAGTGCTGAGGATCGCGGTCGGCACCGATCGCGACCACTCCCGTCACCGGGAGCTCGCCGAGCGCTTCGACGACCGAGTCCAGAATGGACGGACCGTCGCCCAGGAAGCCGGGCGCGTTGGAGCCCAGGCTCGCCAGGACGAGCGGGCGATCGCTGGGCAGCGCTGCGATCGCGTGGCCGAGCCGGGGTGGCCTGTCGGCCGGGCGATACCGGCCTCGGCGGTCAGCTCGGGATCCTTCGCGATGTCCCCCCTGGTCACGGCGTTCGGGAGGGTCAGCGCGCGCACCCCGATCCGCCTGATGTGCTCGGCCATGCCGGGCCCGGTGGCGACGGCGACCTCGTGGCCCGCCCTGCGGGCGAGGTCGGCCACCGGCAGGACCAGCGGCATGAGGTGGGAGTAGGACGCCTGGAACGCTCCCGGGCTGATCAACCCGGATGACGCCGCAATGCTCCTGATCGATCACCAAAGCGGCCTGTTCCAAGTGGTCAGCGACCAGTCCTACCGGCAGGCGCGGGCCAACGCCGTGGCCCTGGCCCGGCTGGCCGCCCTGGTCGACATGCCGGTGATCACCACTGCCTCGGTGCCGGACGGCCCCAACGGGCCGCTGATTCCCGAGATCCACGAAAGCGCTCCGAAGGCCCGCTACGTGGCCTGCGCCGGCCAGGTCAACGCCTGGGACACGCCCGAATTCCGCCAGGCCGTCGCCGACACCGGCAAGCGGTCGCTGATCATCTCAGGCGTCATCACGTCGGTGTGCGTCGCCGAGCCGGCCATCAGCGCGCTCGCCGACGGCTACACCGTCTACGGGGTCATCGACGCCTCCGGGACCTACTCCAAGCTCTCGGAGGAGCTCACGGTCGCGCGGATGATCCAGGCAGGTGTCGTGCCGATCGACACGACGGCCGTGATCAGCGAGGTGCAGAAGACCTGGAACCGGCCGGAAGCCGCCCAGTTCGCCAGCATCCACGCGTCGGTGATGACCAACTGCCAGCTGCTGATCGAGTCCTACCAACGGGTTCAAGCCGAAGCCACCCACGGCGAAGCCGCCGACGCCGAACGCAAGATCTTCGAGCGGGTCAGCGGCTGAACCACCGAGCCCGGGGAGGAACCCGCACTTCCAGAGCGGTCGGGTGTATCGCGGGCATATCGAAAATCGCATACGCCACGGCAACAGTCCTTCGTCTTCGGTGAAGGCGTGCACCGCAGCGCATCCGCACAGGAGTGGCGCGGGTCGGTTCTGCCGAACGGGGAAGGACTGTGATCGTGTACTCGGATTCCGCACGTGGTGTCGACCGGCGGCTGCTGCTCGGGTGGGGCGGGTTGGCGGCCGCCGCGCCGCTGGTGGGGCTCGGCCGCGCCGCCGCCGAGCCGTCGTGGCGCGACCGGATCCCGCCGGACACCCAGCCCGGCGGGGCCTACGACCGGTACGTGGCGGAGCTGGCCGCGGCGGACAAGTTCTCCGGCGTGGTGCTGCTGTCGCACTGGGGGCGGACGGTGCTTTCGCGCAGCTACGGCATGGCCGACGAGGAGAAGGGCATCCGCAACCACGAGGGCGTCGCGGTCAACCTCTCCTCGGGGAGCCAGCCGTTCTTGTCGGTGGCCATCCTGCAGTTGGTGCAGCAGGGCGAGGTGTCACTGTCGGACACGGTGGGCACCTATCTGACGGGTTTCGCCCGCGAGATCGCCGAGCAGGTGACCATCCACCACCTGCTCACCCCGCTCTCCGGGCTGGACGCCCCGATGCCGGACTGGCAACGCGTCTTCCACAGCAAGGCGGAGGTGCACGAGTACCACGAGCAGTGGACCCGGCAGGCCGAACTGGTGGCCGTTCCGGGCTCGGGCGACAACAGCCACCGCCCCGGCGGTGGTGCCGCCCTGGCGATCGCCGCGCAGATCGTGGAGGCCGTGACCGGCACGACGTTCTGGGACTACGTGCACCAGCACGTCTTCGGCCGCTGCGGCATGACCGGCTCGGCGTTCTACACCAGGGAACAGTGGCTCACCGACGAGCACATCGCGCACTCGTACCTGCTCCAGCCGGACGGCAGCCGGGTCGACGCCGTCCACAACCTGGACAAGGGGGAGCGGAACCCGGGCCGCGGCTTCATCGGCCACGCCTCGGGCGACGGCTTCGCCACCGCGCCGGACCTGGTCCGGTTCGCGAACGCGCTGTACGACGGCACGGTGCTGGATCGCCCCTACGCCGACCTGTTCGCCGGTCCGAAGCTCCCCGGTCACGGCCCCACGTCGTACGAGGCGTACACGATGCCGGTCTCGATCATCGGCGGCCAGTGGGTGATCGGGCGCGGCGGCGGCACCGGTGGCAGCTCCGCCAACTGGACCATCTACCCGGACACCGGCTGGGTGGGCGTCGTCCTCAGCAACTACGACGAGGTGCCGATACAGGAGATCTGCTTGCAGGAGATCAAGGCCATCACCGGCGTGACGCTCGACCCGCCGGGCGGCGGCTGACGCATGGCCTTCGCCAGGCCCGATTCGTGAGGTCGAGGAGGCGTCCCGACGCGGCGATCTCACCGGTGGCCCAGGAGCCCAACGGTCACTTCAGGGACCACACCCCGTGGAACCCGCCGACGACCTGGGCGGCGCCGGGTCCTTGCGCCCCAGGACTTGCCTGACCTGTTGCTGAACGCTCGGCAGCTCACCCCGCGCATGCGCCAGGTGGTACGGGTAGTTGAGGTAGCTGCTGAGCTGCTCGTTGTACACCGGCGCGCCGATGGCCGTCGCCAAGTCCTGCAGCTCGCGCCACGCCCGGGCTTCGCCGACGCCGTCACCGGCGACGATGACCGGATACCGCGACCTGGCCAGGACCTCGGTCATCGAGTCGTGAGCCCGGCGGTGCTGTGGACCGCAGCCAGGATCCCGTTGCGGGATCAGAGGAATCCCTCGCGCACCGGTACTGGTGCCGCAGGTCGTCCGAGCGGTCCGCGACGCTGCAGCTCGCCGCCGTGATGCGGTTGCCCAGCAAGTACCGGCACGTTTCGTCCCCAGTGTCGAGCGTTCGTCGTATCCGTCCCCAGCCCGCTCGTGCACGCCGACGATCTACCTGCCGACGGCAACCCGAAAGTAACAGGATTTCCCAGTGCCATAAGACAGATCGCGACATCCCGGGGGATTTCCCCCGCAGGCCAACGCCAACGCGACGCGGATCGACCGGCCGGCGAGCGGCTGGGTGTCAGTGGGTTCGGGCAAGATCGCTGACCTGATCTCGTACATCGCGAAGGAGGAACATGGCTACTGCCAAAGCGAACGGATGGGCCGGGCTGAGCTATCGGGCGTGGACGGACTACGACGAGATCCGGGCGCGGCTCGATGCGGGCGCCGATCCGAACGCCCCGGTGTGGGGGAGTCGGCCCCTGCACGCAGCGGCCGAGCTCGGTTCGCCGGAGGTGGTCGCGGAGCTGGCGCGCCGCGTAGACGATCCCGATGCGGAGTACGAGGGCCGCACGGCGCTCTGGCTCGCCGTCTACGCCAACCGCCCGGACAACGCACGAGCCCTGGTCGCCGCCGGAGCCGATCCGCGGCGGCCGATGATGGCCGGCTGGTCACCTGCCCGCCTCAGCCTGGCCGGACCGAACCCCGACCTGTTCGGCCTCGAACCGGGGGAGTTCGAGCTGTCCGGCGAAGAAGCCGCTGCGGCGGCCGAAGGGCGGCGGTTGATCGCGGCCCTCAGCGCCCTGGATTTCACCGAGGGGCTCGGTCTGGCCGCCGTCGCGGGAATCAGCGCCGCCGAAGCGGCACGGCGGCTGGAGGCCGAGCTGGTCGAGGGCATCGAACCCGACCCGTACGCGTTCGACCAGGACATGAGGCTCATCGCAGCCACCGATGTGCCCGGTGGCTGCGTCATCAGCCAGCCGTGGGGCTACGCGCCGCAGATGCCGGGTGTGACAGCACGGCTGTCCGCGGGCACCGTCTGCTACGGCCTCTACGCCAACCCCAAGAGCGGCAACCAGGGGAGCATCGTCCGTGATGGCGTGATCGAAGGCTGGGATCTGCACCCCGGCGGTGACCCCAACGCCGATGATCCCGCCGAGGAGGTCCTGGCCGCCTACCTCTACAAGCGCCACGCCGTCGCCTACTGCTGCGCCTACGCTGGTCTGCGGCTGACCGACAGCCGGTCGATCAACGGCAAGCCCGACCACTGGCTGCGGCTGCCCGAACGCGACCACTGGAAGCGGCCCTAGGCCTGCTCCGCTCGACGATCGACACCGCGGGCCCGCCGGTCTCAGGACCGGCGTGCCCCGTCCTGCAGGCCCGCGTCGTGCCTAGCCCCCGGATAGCTCGCCGAGGACGTTCAGCGTGCGGTTGGCTCGCACCGACATCCGCTGTTCGCGGGCGGTCACGTCGATGTAGGTCTGGCTGGAGTTGATCGACGAGTGGCCGAGCAGCTTGGCGATCTCGGCGGCGTTCGCCCCGTCCTCGGCGAGCCGGGTGGCGAAGGTGTGCCGCAGGGCGTGCACCATCGCGCCCGGCTGCACCCGGTCGGACACGCCCGCGGCCCGCAACGACTGCCGCACCAGGTACTGCAGCCCGCCGCGCTGGAGCCGCTCACCGCGGTGATCGACGAACAACGGCTCACCGCCGGGCATCCGCTCGCCGAACCGCTCGCGCCTGGACCGCAGGTAGTTCTGGATCAGCACGTCCAAGGCGTCCTCGATCGGGATCGAGCGGTTCTTGCCGCCCTTGCCGTGCACGTGCAGCCGCCGGTCGCCATCGCGCCCGGCCAGCGACGCGACGGTGAGATCGAGCAGCTCGGCTGAGCGCACACCGGTGCACAGCAGCGTGGCCAGCACCGCGAGATCGCGCTCCGGCCACGGGTTGCGCGCCCGCCTGGCCCCTGAGGCGACCATCCGCAGCAGTCGCTCGGGCGTGTCCTCGCCCTGCAGCGGCTTCGGGGTCGAGGGCGCGTTGCGCGGCTTCGGGATCACCTGCATCGGGTTGCCGGGCACCGCGCCCTCGACGACCAGGAACCCGAAGAACCCGTTCCAGGTCGACCAGGCCCGGGTCACCGACGACGCCGACCGGGCCGCCGCGAACCGCGCGAAGGCCGATCGCAGCACCGAGGCGTCGACCCGTTCCACCGGCAACCGGTCGGCGGTGGAGCCGGTGAGCTCGACCAGCTCACCGGCCACCGACTCCAGGTCGCGGCGGTAGGCCCGCAGCGAGTTCGCCGCGAGCTTGCGCGCCTGCAAGTGCTCCAGGTAGATCTCGATCAAGCGCGCCAGGTCCACGCCGCACCTCCCCGATGATCAACTACGGGGTAGATGAAACCAGACGCCCCCGACAATCAGCTGTTGTGGAGGAACCGGTCCAGCACCCGCACGCCGAACTGCAGCGCATCCACCGGGACCCGCTCGTCGACGCCGTGGAACAGCGCGCTGAAGTCGAGGTCGGCGGGCAGCTTCAGCGGGGCGAAGCCGTAGCAGCTCATGCCCAGCCGGCTGAACGACTTGGCGTCGGTGCCCCCGGACATCATGTACGGCAGCGCCTTGGCCCCCGGGTCCTCGGCGATCAGCGAGGCGCTCATGGCGTCCACGATCCGACCCTCGAACTTGGCTTCGACCGGCGGCAGCCCGACCCACTCGCGCTCGACGTCGGGTCCCAGCAGCTCGGCTAGCTCCCGCTCGAACGCCTCCTCCCGACCGGGCAGGATCCGGCAGTCCACCGCGGCCTCGGCTACCGAGGGGATGACGTTGTGCTTGTACCCGGCGGTGAGCATCGTCGGGTTGGCGGTGTCGCGCAGCGTGGCCCCGACCATCCGCGACAGGTTGCCGAGCTTGGCGACCGCGCCCTCGACGTCGTCCTCGGGGAAGTCCCAGCCGGTGATCTCGGTGACGCCGGAGAGGAACTCCTGCACGGAGTCGGTCAGCACCAGCGGGAACCGGTGGTTGCCCAGCTTGGCGACGGCCTCGGAGAGCTTGGTGACGGCGTTGTCGTCGTGCACCATCGACCCGTGCCCGGCCCGCGCCCGAACCCGCAGCTTCAGCCAGCGGATGCCCTTCTCGGCGCTCTGCACCAGGTAGGCCCGCACGCCGTCCTTCAGCGTGACGGAGAACCCGCCGACCTCGCTGATGGCCTCGGTGCACCCCTCGAACAGCTCCGGCCGGTGGTCGACCAGCCACTGCGCCCCGTGGAAGCTCCCGGCCTCCTCATCGGCCAGGAACGCGAAGACGATGTCCCGCGGCGGCACGATCCCGTCCCGCTTGAACCGCCGCGCGATCGCCAGGCTCATGGCGACCATGTCCTTCATGTCGACCGCACCGCGGCCCCACACGTACCCGTCCTGAACGGCCCCGGAGAAGGGGTGCACGGACCACTCGGCGGGATCGGCGGGCACGACGTCCAGGTGCCCGTGCACCAGCAACCCGCCCCGGCTGGAGTCGGCCCCGGGCAACCGCGCGATGACGTTGCCGCGCCCGGGGTGGTCCCCGGACTCGACGTAGGTGACCTCGTACCCGACCTCGCTGAGCTTGCCGGCCACGAACTCGGCGGCGGCCCGCTCGCCCACGAGCGTCTCAGGATCACCGGTGTTGGTGGTGTCGATGCGGATCAAGTCGCTGGCCAGGCCGACAACCTCCTCCTCGGCCAGCCGCAACCCCGCCTCATGATCAGTACCGGACAAACCGCTGTGCTCGCTCACCAGGCATTTCTATCACCCGAGCCCGAAAGAGGGGGGTGCCGTCGACCCCCGGATGACCATGGGCTAATCTATCTACACAACACAGCGGGAACCCCCGGAGAACGAGGGTGACCCGAGATGTCCGAGTGGCGGAATGGCAGACGCGCTAGCTTGAGGTGCTAGTGCCCGATTAAGGGCGTGGGGGTTCAAGTCCCCCCTCGGACACAAAAAGTGGTGCGATTTCCCCACCGCAGCAAGTGCTTGAATACCGCATCGCGACGACGCTCCGGTCGTCGCGATTTTGGTCGTATTCAGGGACGGTCGTCTGTGGTCTGTGCTGGTCACCGAGGTGGTGGCCATGGCTGAGCAGATCATCACGGGGCTGGTGCCGCCGCCCAAGATCGCCGATTCCGGTTCGTCGCCGGAAGCAGGAACGGGCGAGCGCCGGAGCCTTCCGCTGCCGGTCATCACTCGGCGTCGTGAACTCCTGACGACGTACGGGATGACCAGGGTCGATGCTTCAGGGCGGATCCCGGCCGCGCCGGTCCTCCACGCACTGGAGTGGCCACCCGGCCTGAGCCTGACCGTCCGGGTCGTCTTGGGAGCTGTGGTGCTCCAGCCGGATCCGGGCGGCGTCCACCGGCTGCCCAGCACACAGCGGATCAAGGTTCCTGCCACGGCCAGGGCCGAGTGCGGTCTCCGTGCCAGCGACGTGGTGGTGCTCGTCGCCGACCCGCAGCGGGGCATGCTGCTGATCTATCCTCTCGTGACCGTGGACGAGGTCCTGGCTCAGCGCCATGCCATGATCTGGGTGGGTGAGTCGGTGTGACCGAGAACCAGACCACGTCAGGAGCCAACCCGGCCGAGATCGAAGCGGCGAAGCTGCTGTTGGGACGCCTCGGTGTCTCGGTGAATGACCTCATCAACACCGCGTCTGCGCGGCCGCCCGCACCGACCTTCTCCGAATACATCCCCCAGGTCTCCGCTGCCGTCAGTCCCGGAACCCGGTGTGTCTACAGTTCCTACTGGAATCGCGTCCAGGCGGAATGGGGCGACCGACGCCTGGACGAACCGACACCGCTGGAGATCAAGCAGCTAGTTGAGAAGTCCCGCGAACAGCTGCGCATCCGCCGCAACGCCCGCGGAGGCCGAAGCGCCGCCGAGCACCTGATCGCCGCGCTGCCTCTACAACCACGCCGTGGCAGACGAACTGATCGGCGCGTCCGACAACCCAGCCAGGAAAGTTCCTAAGCCGCGCCGCTTGCCCACCACGCGCCGAGGTCTGCCGGACACCCGACTGGAGGAGATCAACCACGTCGCCGCCACCACGGGCAACGATCCCGTCCTCGACAGCCTCATCATCCGGCTGCACAGCGAGACAGCCTGCCGACGAGCCGGAGTGCTCGCGCTCACTCCCCGGGATCTCGACCCCGACCTCTGTCTGATTCTCCTCCACGAGAAGGGCGGGACGGTCCGCTGGCAACCGGTCTCTCCCACACTGATGACTCACCTTCGCGAGCATGCCGAACAACGCGGTTCCGCAACCTCAGGCGACCAACTCCTGCGCTATGCCAATGGAAACCCCATCACCCGCCGACGCTATGACCACATCTGGAACAGGCTCGGCAAACACATTCCCTGGGTTGCAACGCAGCAAATCAGTATCCACTGGCTCCGCCACACCACGCTTACATGGGTAGAGCGAAACTTCGGTCACGCCGTCGCTCGTGCCTTCGCCGGCCACACCGACAACAGCAACAATGATGGAGGAAGCACCACTGCTTACACCCAAGCCGGTATGAGCGAAATCGCCACGGCGCTCGCCGCCCTTACCGGAGAACCACACCCACTAGCAAGATAAAACCCGACGATCTCCGACTCGTAGCCGCGGGAGGCCTGGCAGAGCCCAGGCCTCCTGCGGCTATAAGTAACGACAGAGGTCGACTTATAATTTCGACGCTTGCCGTATTTGCGATGTCGTAGCAAGATGTGCGGCGATTCGCTTCGCCGAGAGTGATGAAAAGTCGCTCTGAAGAAGAATAGTATCGTGATCTCTTCCAACGAGTCCTTAAGGCATGGGGCGTGCGCCACTTACCGCCCCCACCGGTACAGGTGTACTGACTACCGAGAAGCTCGTCGGCAAGCGAGCGTTGCGCCGACTAGCTGCGGGCAGAGTAGTCCGCTCGACGCTGCGCGACGGAGTCTGTGAACAGGAAGTAAAAACGGTGGGCTATGGGACCGAAGTGGCTGGGGAGCACGACCGCCTCCGGCGGGAGGCCGTGGTGGGGGAACTCGCGGAACTCGCGGAGCCTGGAAGTGTCGGCGGGTACGGGGGCAGGTGCGATGGTGGCGGTGACGGTGAATTTCGTGAGGTCGGGCCGGTGTTGTCGAACGTGATTCGGCCGTGGCCCGGTCCGATCGGGTAGGGCAGAAAGGCCGGCGGTGGTGCGGTCGCCTCACGGTAGGCCCTCATCGCGGGCAAGTAGTCGCGGCGCAGCACCCGGTAGCGCTGGAGCTGCCGGTCGGTGAGCGTGCTGGTGTGCATGGAATGGCTCCAGATGGAGAGGGTTTTCGTGGACGATTCGCTCAGAACAGACCGAATCAGGAGCGTCAGCGTGCGAGGCTCCTGACGCTGGTGCGTGGATGGCTGCTGGGATGGCGTGATCCGCCGACTGAATGGGTCCGGGATTCAGCCGTCCAAGTGGATGTTTTCGATCAGATGTACTGAAAGAGGGGCCTTCACTGAAGTGAAGGCCCCTCGCTGGTTCTGTGAAACGGTTTAGAATCCACCGGCCTAGGCTGAGTGCCGTCCCTATGAACCGCGGGTCACGCTACACGTCGGCGAACGCCCGAGTCTGGGCACCCTACTTCTCAATACGGATCATCGTGGCATGATTCCGCCCTTGGGTGGCAGGGACTGTAGGTAGCGAGATGACTGCGCCGGCGCCTCGCATGGTCTGCATAGGTCGTCGAGCCCTTCGGGAAGGTGTCGCGGCACGGTGATGGCGATCATGACTACTCGCATCGCATACTGAACAGGTGTTCGACAACGATCCGGTGCATCCGATGCTCGCGCGGGCCTTCGATCCGCCGCAACCGTTCTTTCCGAACACGCTGCGGCTACCGGAGCTCATCCGGGACTGGGAACCGGGCACGGCAACCGTGGTGGCCGCCAGCAAACCCATAGTCGACGTCGTCCCGCTGCTGCGCCTGGCCGCGGCCCTGCCCGTCGGCATCCCTTCGCAACAAGCGCTGATGCAGGTCGCACAAGGCGCGCAGGCCAGCAGCACCCACAGCGCCGAAGCCGACCTCGAAACCCTCGACGAGCACAAGGACGGCAACGCGATGGCCGACGCGAGATCGTCGCCCTGTTCGACCAGATCTCCGCCTACGTCCAACTCCACCAGTCGACGATTGAGGCCCTGCGCTCGTCCGTCGCACGAGCCGCCCCTCGAAGAGCGACCTGCGGCGGGCGTCGAAGGCGCGGTGGCACCGGCTTGACCTGCCGCCCTCGCACGTGATTCCGCCGCTGATCTCCCGGATTCCGCCAGCCCTGCTCCGGCCTTGACTGCGTCGACATCGCCGCTAAACTCGATGTCGATTCGAGTTTGATTACCGCGATCTTCCGCTGCTCGGGCCGATCGCGACCCGGGCCGCAGAATGGAGAGGGTCATGGCCAACTGTTACGACGTCGTGGTGCTCGGCGGGTGGCTCGCGTGACGGCGCGGCGTGTCGTCTTCATCGGTGCGGCGGGCGAGATGTGCCGGGTAGCCATCGAGCGTTTCGCCAGAGCGGGCGGCGACTGGGAGCTCGTCCTCTGCGACATCCGGCCCGAGCTGCTCCGGGAGCTGGCCGGGCGAATTCCCGGCGGGCGCGTCGAGGTCCGGCGGCTGGACCTCTTCGACCGGGCGGACCTGCGCGCCGCGGTCGACGGGGCCGCGCTCGTCGTCCTCGGAGCCGGGCCCTACATCCGCACGTCGGAACCGGTGATCTCGGCGTGCCTCGAGGCCAAGGTGCCCTACCTCGACTTCGACGACGACGTCGAGAGCACCCAGCACGCGCTCTCGCTCCACGAGAAGGCGCAGGCGGCGGGCATCCCGGTCTACGTCGGTTGCGGCGCCTCGCCGGGGATGAGCAACGTGCTGGCGGTCGACGCGGCGAACGAGCTGGACACCGTCGAGAACATCGAGCTGGGCTGGATGGTCGGCGACGAGCGGCCGGACGTGGGCCGGGCGGTGCTCGAGCACCTGATGCACATCGCCGCCGGGGACTGCCTCACCTGGGAGCGCGGTCGGCAGGTCGTGCACGAGTCGTACGTTGAGACCGGCGTCCTGCCGATGGGCGGCGGTGTGGGGGAGGTCCTGCTCTACGAGACCGCCCACCCCGAGCCGGTGACGCTACCGCGCCGCTACCCGGAGGCAAAGCGCATCCGCTGCCTCGGCGGGCTCGACCCGATGCCGTTCAACGGCCTCGCGCGCGGCCTCGGCCTGGCCATCCAGGACCGCAAGATCACCGTCAAGGAGGCGGTGGACTTCATCCTGGACGTCCTCCACAACCGGTTCAGCAACACCAAGGGCCTGCGTCACGCCTTGAGCGGCATGATCGGCCAAGTCCGCCGCGGCGAGATGGCGGCGGGCACGATGGTGAAGTTCCTCGCGCGGTCAGCACTCCGGCGGACGGACACCTGGCGCGGCGGTCTCGTCGCGCGTGTCACCGGTACGCGCAACGGGATTCCTGCGGTGGCCGTCCGGCGCACGCCGCTCAGCGGACCGGAGACCTACGCCACGAGCAGCATGGCCGCCATCACCGGGACTGCCTGCGCCGCGTTCATGGTGCTGGCGATCGAGGAGGGGGCCGGCCGCACCGGCGCGTTCGCCCCGGAGGACTGGGCAGATCCGAAGGCGTTCTACAGCGCGCTGGAGCGCGTCGGCACGCCGCGCGCCGAGATCGTCGAGGCGGTGTGCTGAGTGAGCACCCCGTCTTGACCTCGACGAGGGCATCGCCGCGACAGACCCCGGACGCGGCGACGCCCTCGTCGGCGTCGAAGGCGAAGAACCAGTTCACCACGCGGGAAGGTCCGCGTTGCTCCTCGGAGGTCGTCGCATGGCCCGTCCGGTCGTTCAGGTGTCCCGGTCGCACAACCCCTTTCCCCGGTCGATCGGGACCAGGTACGTCGATGGCATCCCGCGCTGCTCCAACATCCCCGAGACCCTGCTGGACGTGCTGCGCGGGCACGTCGAGGCGAGGCCCGACGCCGAGGCGGTCGTCGAGCTCGGCGGGCAACGGCTGACCTATGCGCAGCTGTGGGAGCGCGCTTCGCGGGTGGCCGGCGGGTTGCGCGCCCAGGGCGTCGAGCGCGGTGACCGGGTGGCCGTGCGGTACCCGGCGGGCGTCAACTGGGTGCTCGCCTTCTGGGGAACCGTCCTGGCCGGGGGCGTCGCGGTCGCGGTCAACACGCGGTCGGCGCAGCCGGAGGTGGAGTTCGTGCTCGGCGACTCCGGCGTGAAGGTCGACCTGTCGGCGGATTCCCCGCTCCCCGATGGCAGTCCGCAGGTGGCAGCCGGTCTCGGCGCCGCCGACGTGGCCGGGCTCTTCTACACCTCGGGCACGACCGGACGTCCGAAAGGCGTGCCGACGACGCACGAAGCGTTCATCACCAACGCCGAGAACATGGTCCGCTGCTTGGGAATGCCGCGCGATGTCGGCTCGGACCTGCGGACCCTGATCTCCGTCCCGCTGTTCCACGTCACGGCCTGCAACTCGCAGCTGCTGGTGGCCGCCTACGTCGGCGGGACCGCGGTGATCATGCCCGAGCTCGACCTGCCTGCGCTGGCGGAATCCCTGCCCGCGGAGCGGATTTCCTTCCTGGTCACCGTTCCCGCGGTGTACTCCCTGCTGCTCCGCCAGCCGGGTTTCTCCGACGTCGACGTGTCCGGGGTGCGCACGGTCGGGTACGGCGGTGCTCCGATCGCCCCCTCGCTGGTGCGGGCGTTGCAGGAGGCGTTCCCGCGGGCGAGGCTGATGAACGGCTACGGCATGACCGAGACGGCGTCGTTGATCGCGGTGCTGCCGGACCGGGACACGGTGGAGCACGCGGATTCCGTCGGGTACGCGGTGCCGTCGGTGGATCTCGGCGTCGTGCCGATCGGCGAAGACCCGAGCGTGGGGGAGCTGGTGGTCCGCGGCGCCAACGTGACCACCGGGTACTGGAACCGGCCGGAGGCCACTGCGGAAGCGGTCGTGGACGGCTGGTTGCGCACCGGAGACGTGGTCCGGGTGGATGAGGTCGGGCGCGTGCACATCATCGACCGGATCAAGGACATCATCAACCGCGGCGGGGAGAACGTCTCCAGCGTGGAGGTCGAATCGGTGCTGCTCTCCGCGCCGGGAGTGGCCGACGCCGCCGTCCTCGCAGTCCCCGACGACGTGATGGGGGAGAAGGTCGGCGCCGTCCTGGTCGCGGGGCAGGAGCGGATCGACGTCGACGCCGTGATCGCGCACTGCCGAGACCACCTCGCCGACTTCAAGGTCCCCCAGTACGCCGCTGTCGTCACCGGGACGCTGCCGCGCAACGCCGGGGGAAAGCTCCTGAAGAACCAGCTGCGCCAACAAGTTCGGTGGGGAAACCCGCTTCGGTAGGGATCCGGGCCCGCCGTGATGAAGGAGGTGGGGAAGCAGTGGCAGATTCCAGCGATGGGACGGAATCCCGAGATGTGGCAGTCCTCGGCTGCGGTTTGATGGGTGCCGCGCTCGCGCGGGCGCTCGCGAGGAGCGGGCATTCGGTGGTGGTCTGGAACCGCACTCCCGAGCGGGCGGAAGCGCTCGCCGGTGAGCGGATCAGGCCGGTGCGATCGGTCGGCGAGGCGGTGCGCGCGTCCCGGCTGGTCCTCGCCTGCACGTCGACCTACGAGTCGGCGCTCTCCGCGCTCGACCCCGTCGCCGACTGGCACGGGGTCGCGCTGGTCAACCTCGCCAGCGGTGCGCCGGAAGAGGTCGAGCAGTTCGAGCGGTGGGCTGCTGAGCGCGGTGCCGAGTACCTGGACGGTTCCATCGCCTGCTACCCCCAGGACATCGGCTCGCCGCACGCGATGATCGTCTACTCGGGCTCGCCTGCCGCTTGGTCGAAGCACGAGCAGACGCTGATGAGCCTCGGCGGTGCGTCGGGGCACGTCTCCGCGCGGGTGGCCGACGCGAGCCTGCTGAACGTGGGGATCGTCGGCGCGTTCTACGTCGCGGCGCTGAGCGCCTACGTCGAAGCGGCGACCTACGTGCTCGGTCGAGGCGTGTCCGCCGGTGCGCTGCGCGAGCTCTCGCAGGTGGCCATCGAGAGCCTCCGGCGGGCTGCGGAGGAGAGCGCTGCGGCGATCGAGAGCGGCAACCACGAGACGGACCAAGCGACCATCGAGACCTACGCCGAAGGCGCACGTGCGGGGCTGGCCGTCATGAGGAGTTCGGGGCAGCAGGCCCGGCTGCTCACAGCGGCGGTCGAGAACCTGACGGCGGCTGAGGCGGCCGGGCTCGGGAAGCTCGGCTTCTCCGCCCAGGCCGAAGTCCTCGGCGTCGCAGCGGAAGGGGCGTGACGTGACGATCGCTGGAGTCACGTACTCCCCGCACAGCGGCTGGGTCGATCCGCCCACCGAGGTCGAGCCGCCGCTGGCGGGGGAGTTCACCTGCGACGTCGCCGTCGTCGGAGGTGGGCTGGCCGGGATGGCCGCCGCGCTGCGGCTCGCCGAGAGGGGAGCCGACGTCGTCCTGGTCGAATCCGGGTACTGCGGCTGGGGAGCGAGTTCGCGCAACGCCGGTCAGCTGACCGGCGCCCCGGCGGGAGACCCGCAACTCCTGAGCACGTTGCACCCGCGCCGCTTCCGCGGACTCGTCCGCTTCGCCGAGAGCGCCGTCGGCTTTACCGAGAAGCTGATCGGGCAGCTCGAAACCGACTGCGAGTACGAGCCGACGGGCAACGTCGGTGCCGCCGTTTCCAGAGGACAGCTGCGAAAGGCGCGGCGAAACGCGAGCATTCTGCGGAAGGCCGGGGCGGACGCGGAGTTCGCCGACGGCCGTGATCTCGGCCTGCCGGATGCGTTCCTCGGCGGAATCCTGGAGCGGGTCGGGGGGATCTTGAATCCCGGGAAGTTCGCGCGCGGTGTCCGCGAGGCGGTTCTCCGCTCGGGGTCGCGGGTGTTCGAGCGGACCGCGGTGCGAGCGGTGCGGCCCACCGACGCGGGAGTCGTCGTCGAGGTGCCGGGAGGCCGTGTCCGGGCCGAGCGGGTCGTGCTCGCCACCAACGCCCACTCCCGCGAACTCGCGATCGCCCCGAAGCGGTTGGCCAAGCCGATCTGGGTCAGCATGGCCGAGACCGGACCGATCGAGCCCGACCGGCTGGCAGCGCTCGGCTGGACGAGTCGTTCCGGCATCGTGACCCAGCACAACCTCATGCAGAGCTACCGCCTCACCGGTCGCGGCACGATCGCGTTCGGCGTTCGGCGGCTGCAGCTGGGCAGCGGAGCGTTGGGCGCTCGTGAGCCGGACCCCGCCGTCGTGGCGGACCTGGCCTGCGGCTTCTACGACCGGTTCCCATCCCTTCGCGACGTCGCGCTGGAACGGGCGTGGGGCGGGTGGATTGCGCTGACCCCGTCGTGGCTGCCGGTCGCCGGAGAAGCGACGAGGAACATCTTCTACGCCATCGGGTGCAACGGCCACGGTCTCGCCCAAGCGCCTTACCTCGGCACGCTGCTCGCCGACCGGCTCGCCGGGGAGGACCTCCACGAGGACCTCGGCGCGGTCTGGCGAACGCGCCCGCGGTTCGTCTCCTCGCCGCTGATCACCGCACCGGTGTTGCGCGCGGGCTGGGCGGTCGACCGCATGGCGGACCGCCTCGGCTGGGGGAGCTGAGAGCTCGGCGGGTCGCCGCGTCAGCCGCGGCGATCCGCCTGCTGCGGGGCGTAGGTCTCCAGGTAGGCGGTGAGCATCCGGCGTGCCTCGTCGATCGTCGTGTCGTCCCCGGTCGGGCAGCGCCGGAACGCGATGTCGAAGAGCCGACTACCTGTCTCGAAGGCGAGTTGGAGGACGAGTTGGGGAGTGTCAGCCGAGATGAGGCCCCGCTCGACGAGGCGGCTCCAGAACCGCTCCGCCTGCGTTTCATCGAACGTGCGGACCAGTTCGTCGAGGGTCTGGTTGCGTCCGGCGAACCACAGCTGGACGCAGCTCGGGTGCTGGCGGAAGTGGTCGAGTATCGGATCGATGACGGCGTCGGTGGCCTCGCGCAGCGTGCTCGGTTCGAGGTTCTCGGTCGCGGCGGTGAGGCGCGCGTCGAGCTCCTGCACGTGCTGATTCAGCAGCTCCGCGTCGACCTGGTGGCGGTCGGGGAAGTAGTGGTACATCGAAGCGGTCGGGATGCCCGCCCGCTCCCCGATGGCCTTGAGCGTGGCGGCCTCGTAGCCCTGCTCGGCGAGCAGGGACTCGGCGGCCTCGAGGATGGCCCGGCGGCGCTCCAGTCCCCGCCGCTGCACGCCGGTGGTCCGGGTTGCCGATTCTTTCTCGAACACGATTCGGCATCGTATCAACCACGCGGTTTGACAGCTCCGGCGTCCACCATAAACTCGATCTCGATTCGAGATCGAGTTTTGAGCGAAACGGAGTGGGTCGTGGCCAACGGTTGTGACGTCGTGGTGATCGGTGCCGGGTTCGCCGGGATGACCGCAGCGCGGGATCTCAGCCTCGAGGGGCATTCGGTGGTCCTCCTCGAAGCGCGCGACAGGATCGGCGGCCGGACGTACCGCGGCGAGGCCTTCGGCCGTCCCGTGGAGTTCGGCGGCACCTACGTGCACTGGACCCAGCCCAACGTCTGGCGCGAGCTCCAGCGCTACGGCATCGGACTGGCGGTGCCGCTGGAGCTCGACCGGATGCACTGGCTGGCCGACGGCGTCGTGCACTCCGGGACCCAGCGCGACTTCGAGAGCATCGCCGCTCCGCTGATGGCCCGGTACTTCGCCGACGCACGGCTGCACTTCCCCCTGCCGCCGCAGCTCGGTGCGGTCGACACCGGTGCGATCGAGCAGGAGACGCTGCAAGACCGGTTCGACGCGCTGGACCTGTCCGAGCACGACCGGGACGTGCTCGACGGGATGCTGTCCACGTTCATCCACTCCCACCGGGAGCAGGGCCTCGCGCAGCTGCTCTTCTGGGCGGCCACCACCTTCGGCGACTGGAGCGCGTTCGTCGAAACCGCCGGTGTCTGGCCGATCGAGGGCGGGACCGCGCGGCTGCTGGCGGCGATGGCCGCCGAATCGAAGGCCGAGCTCCGTCTGTCCACCCCGGTCCGCGCCGTCGAGGACGACGGCTCCGGCGTCGTGGTGACCACCCGCGCCGGCGAGCGCATCCGCGCGAGCTCCGCGGTCGTCGCGCTGCCGCTGAACACCTTGAGCGACGTGATGATCAGCCCGGACGTGCCCCGGCCGGTCCGCGCAATGATCGACCAGAAGCACCCGATGCGCAGCGCCAAGATCTGGGCGCGGGTCCGGGGCGAGATCGAACCCTTCGGCGCCTTCGCCCCTGTCGGCAAGAACCCGATCAACACCGCGCGGGTGGAGTACCGCCACGAGGGCGACACGCTCGTCGTGTGCTTCGCCTCCGACGCCGCTGCCATCCACGCCGAGGACCGCGAGAGCGTGCAGGCCGCGCTGCGGACGTTCGTCCCCGACATCGAAGTGGTGGACACGGCGGGCCACGACTGGGTGGCCGACGAGTTCGCCCAGGGCGGGTGGGCCCACCACCGGCCCGGGCACCTGACGGGGGCCGCGCCGCTGATGCGCGAGCCCCACGGGCGGATCCACTTCGCCGGCGGGGACATCGCACCCGTCGGCGTCGGCGGGATCGACGGCGCCATCGAAACCGGCGCGATCGCCGCCCGGGACGTCACCGTCGCGCTGGCCCACTGCTGACCGAGTCGAGAGCAGGAGTTCCCATGACCAACGGATTCGCGGGACGGACCGCGATCGTCACCGGTGCCAGCCGCGGCATCGGGCTCGCCATCGCCGAACGGCTGGTCGCCTGCGGCGCGAAGGTGGTGATCACCGGCCGCAAACCGGAGGCCCTGGCCGAAGCCGTCGCCGGACTCGGCGGCGACCGCGCGGTGGGCGTGGCCGGGCACGCCCACGACGCAGACCACCAGGACGAGGTGATCACGACGGCGATCGACACCTTCGGCGGCGCCGATCTGCTGGTCAACAACACCGGCATCAACCCGGTGTACGGGCCGTTGGTGGAGCTCGACCTCGCCGTGGCCCGCAAGATCGTCGAAGTCAACTGCTTGTCCGCGCTGTCCTGGGTGCAGAAGCTCAACCGGGCGTGGCTGGCCGAGCACGGGGGCGCCGTGGTCAACATCGCCTCCGTCGGCGGCCTCCGGCCCTCGCCGGGCATCGCGATGTACGGCGCCAGCAAGGCGATGCTGATCCACCTCACCGAGGAGCTCGCCGTGGAGCTCGGCCCCGGCACCCGGGTCAACGCGGTCGCCCCGGCCGTGGTGAAGACCAGGTTCGCGAGCGCGCTCTACGAGGGCCGGGAGGGCGAGGTCGCGGCGACGTACCCGCTCAAGCGGCTCGGCGTTCCCGGCGACATCGGTAGCGCGGTGGCGTTCCTGCTCTCCGACGACGCGGCGTGGATCACCGGGCAGACGCTGGTCGTCGACGGCGGAATCACGCTGGCGGGCGGTGCGTGATGGACCTGCGGAACGCGACACCAGGCCTCGACCTGGACCGGCTGCGCCCCTGGTTCGCCGGGGCCGTGCCACAAGCGCGGGTCGACGCGCTCTCGGCCACCCTGATCACCGGCGGCAAGTCCAACCTGACCTACCGGATCACCGACGGTGCGGCGAGCTGGGTCCTGCGCCGCCCGCCGCTCGGCCACGTGCTCGCCACCGCCCACGACATGGGCCGCGAGCACGCGGTGATGTCGGCACTGGCCGACACCGCGGTGCCGGTGCCGCGGATGCTCGGCTTCTGCCGCGACGCGCAGGTGCTGGGCGCCGAGTTCTACGTCATGGAAGCGGTTCCGGGCATGCCGTACCGAACGGCCGCGGAGCTGGCGCCGCTCGGCGAGCGGCGGGTGCGGGCGATCTCCACCGCGCTCGTGGACACTCTCGCCGATCTGCACGAGGTGGATCCGGGCGCGGTGGGGCTCGGTGATTTCGGCCGACCCGAAGGGTTTCTCGCCCGCCAGGTCGCGCGGTGGCGCAAGCAGCTGGACGCCTCACGCACCCGCGACCTGCCAGCTGCCGACGCCCTGCACGCCGCGCTGGAAGTGCGTGCCCCCGCAGCGGATTCCGCCGCCTGCCCGGGGATCGTGCACGGCGACTTCCGCCTCGACAACGTGCTGATCGACGGCGACGACCGCCTCCGCGCCGTCCTGGACTGGGAGATGGCCACCCTGGGCGATCCCCTCACCGACCTGGCGCTGATGGTCCTCTACGCCCGGCTTGCCGGGATCGTCGGAGCCGGCGTCGCCGACGCCAGCAACGCGCCCGGCTTCCTGAGCGAGGACGAGTTCGTCGCGCGCTACGACGCCCGCAGCGGGCGGGACCTCAGCGATCTCGGCTTCTACCTCGGCCTCGCGGCGTTCAAGCTCGCCGCGATCCTCGAGGGCATCCACTGCCGCCACACCAGCGGCCAGACCGTCGGCCCCGGTTTCGACCGCATCGGCGAGGTGGTCCACCCGCTGCTGGACGCCGGACTCGCCGCCCTGGAGGAACGCTGACCATGCACTTCGCCTTCGACGCTAGGACCGAGGAGCTCCGCGCGGACCTGCTGGACCTCATGGAGCGGCACATCCACCCGGCCGAGCCGGTGTTCGCTGAGCAGCTGGCGGCTTCGGCCGACCCTTGGGCCTGGGACTCGGTCCCGGTGCTGGCCGACCTCCGCGCCGAGGCCCGCCGACGCGGGCTGTGGAACCTCTTCCTCCCGGGCGAGCTGGGCGCCGGGCTGACCAACCTGCAGTACGCCCCGCTCGCGGAGATCAGCGGCCGCGCGGTGGAACTCGCGCCCGCCGTCCTCAACTGCGCGGCACCGGACACCGGCAACATGGAGGTGCTGGCCATGTTCGGCACCGAGGAGCAGCGCGAGCGGTGGCTGAACCCGCTGCTGGCCGGGGAGATCCGGTCCGCCTTCGCGATGACCGAACCCGACGTCGCCTCCTCCGACGCGACCAACATCGCCACCTCGATCGTCCGCGACGGCGCGGACTACGTGATCAACGGCCGCAAGTGGTGGATCACCGGCGCGATGAACCCCAACGCGAAGCTCTTCGTGGTCATGGGCAAGACCGACCCGCAGGCCGACCGGCACCGCCAGCAGTCGGTGGTCCTGATACCACGGGACACCCCGGGCCTGGAGATCAGGCGCGCGATGGAGGTCTTCGGCTACGACGACCACGACCACGGCGGCCACGCGGAACTGGTCCTGCGCGACGTGCGCGTCCCGGTCGGCAACCTGATCGGGCAGGAGGGCGCGGGCTTCGCCATCGCGCAGGCCCGCCTGGGACCAGGGCGGATCCACCACTGCATGCGCGCGATCGGCGTCGCGGAGCGGGCCGTCGAGCTGATGTGCCAGCGCGCCGATGGGCGCGTGGCCTTCGGCGAGCCGCTGGCCCGGCAGGGTGTGATCCGCGACTGGATCGCGGAGTCCCGGGTGCGGTTGGAGCAGCTGCGCCTGCTGGTGCTCAAGACCGCCTGGCTGATGGACACCGTCAGGAACAAGGGCGCGCACACCGAGATACAGGCGATCAAGATCGCCACGCCGCGGACCGTGCAGTGGATCCTCGACAAGGCGATCCAGGTGCACGGCGCGGCGGGCCTGTCGCAGGACTTCCCGCTCGCCCGCGCCTACGCCGGCAACCGCGCGCTGCGGTTCGCCGACGGCCCCGACGAAGTGCACGCGAACGCGCTCGCGCGCGCCGAGATCCGCCGGCAGACGACCCGCAGGAGGGATCGATGACGATCACGACCACCAGCCGGACGCGGTCCGCGGACTTCGACGTGCTGATCATCGGCGCCGGGATCTCCGGCATCGGGGCGGCCTGCCACCTCAAGGCCAGCCGCCCCGGCACATCCTTCGCGGTCCTGGAGGGCCGTGACTCGATCGGCGGCACGTGGAGCCTGTTCCAGTACCCCGGAATCCGGTCGGACTCGGACATGCCCACCTTCGGCTTCGGCTTCAAGCCGTGGCCGCACCGCAAGTCGATCGCCGACGGGCACCTCATCCTGGACTACCTGCGGCAGGCCGTCGCGGAGAACGGGGTGACCGAGAACATCCGCCTCGGTCACCGGGTGCTCAGCGCGGATTTCTCCTCGGCCGAGGGGCGGTGGACGGTCACCGCCCAGCGGTCCGGCAGCGGGGAGACGGTGACACTCACGGCGCGATTCCTGTTCCTGGGCACCGGTTACTACGACTACGAGTCCGGTTTCACGCCGGAGTTCCCCGGCGCGGCGGACTTCGAGGGCCGGGTGGTCCACCCGCAGCACTGGCCGCCGGACCTGGACTACCGGGACCGGCGCGTGGTCGTGATCGGCAGCGGCGCGACGGCGGTCACGCTGATCCCGTCGATGGCCGCCGAGGCACGTCACGTGACGATGCTGCAGCGCTCACCGAGCTACGTGCTCTCGATCCCGGCCGAGGACGCGATCGCCCGCGTGCTGAACAAGGTGCTGGGGCGTCGGCGCGCGCACCAGATGGTTCGCCGGAAGAACATCGCGGTCAGCCGCGCGATGTTCAAGGCGTCCCGACGTGCGCCGAAGCTGATGCGCCGACTGCTGATCGCCAGCGTTCGGCGACAGCTGCCCGCCCACTTCGACGTCGACACCCACTTCACCCCGCGCTACAAGCCGTGGGACCAGCGGCTGTGCATGGTGCCCGACGGTGATCTGTTCAAGGCGATCTCGACCGGGAAGGCCTCGGTGGTCACAGACCGGATCGACCGGTTCACCAGGGCCGGGATCCGGTTGGACTCCGGGCAGGAGCTGGCCGCCGACGTCGTCGTGACCGCGACCGGGCTCACCATGTCGCCCTTCGGCGAGATCCGGTTCCGAGTGGACGGTGGCGAGGTGAACCTGCCGGAGACGACGTTCTACAAGGCGATGATGCTCTCGGGGGTGCCCAACCTCGCCGTCGCCCTGGGCTACACGAACATCTCCTGGACGCTCAAGGTCGACCTGGTCTGCGAGCACTTTTGCCGCCTGCTCGAGCACATGGATTCCCACGGCTACGACGTCGTCGAGCCGGTGCTCGACGACCCCGGCATGGAACGGGTTCCGGCGATGGACCTGAGCGCGGGGTACGTGCGGCGCGGGATCGGGAAGTTCCCGCGGGCGGGCACGCGCGGTCCGTGGACGGTCGAGCACGCCTACGAGAAGGACGTCGCGCGGCTGCGTGAGGGGCCGGTCGAGGACAGCGCGTTGAAGTTCACCCGCAAGCCGGCCCACCGATCGGAGGAAAAGCGTTGAAGGAGCTCACCTTTCCCAGCCACGGCGTCAGCTGCGCCGGGTGGCACGTCCCGGCCACCAGCGACGCGCTGGCCGGGGCGGAGGGCCGTCCGTGCGTGGTCATGGCCCACGGCTTCGGCGGCACCCGCGACACCGGCCTGCTGGGCTACGCCGAGCCCTTCGCCGACGCCGGGATCGACGTGCTCGTCTTCGACTACCGGGGTTTCGGCGACTCCGGGGGCACGCTCCGTCAGAACGTCTCGATCCGCAAGCAGCGGGAGGACTACCACGCGGCCGTCGCGGCGGCCCGGCACCTGCCCGGTGTCGACCCGGACCGGATCGCGCTGTGGGGGACGTCGTACTCCGGCGGTCATGCCATCCCGGTCGCGGTGCAGGACGGGCGCATCGCGGCGATCGTCGCCCTGACGCCCGCGGTGGACGGGCTCGCCACGCTGGCGCGCCTCGCGCGCCGAGCCGGGGTCGGCCGGCTAGCGCGCGCGGCCGGGCACGGGCTGCGCGACGTCGCGCGCGCCCTCGCCAAGCGGACGCCGCACCACGTGCCCATCGTCGGGCCGCCCGATTCGGCGGCGATGATGAGCACTCCCGGCGCGGAGGAGGCGTGCGCCGCGATGGCCGGGCCGACGTGGCGGAACGAGGTGTGCGCACGCGCGGCGTTGGCGGTCGGGTTGAACCGGCCCACGACCTTCGCCGGACGCCTGGCGTGCCCGATCTTGGTGCAGGTCGGCGCGAACGACAGCGTGGCACCACCCGACGCGGCGCGCCGGGTGGCGGGGAAGGCCGGGCGGTGGGCGCAGCTGCGCGAGTACCCGGTGGACCACTTCGACGTCTACCAGGGGCCGTGGCAGCAGCGAGCGCTGGCCGACCAGCTCGACTTCCTCGCGCACGTGCTGGATCCGGCGTGGTCGCGGCACCGGGCTTCCCTGGGGAGCACGCCCTCCACACTCTCGTGACGTGTGTTGTGCGAAGGTGTGGGGATCGTGCCGATACGAGCGGAAAACGCGTGGGAGGGAACCGAATTGGTCGCCACGGGGTACGCGGAAGCGACGTACGGAGAGGTCTCCGTGCTGGTCGGGGCCAACCGGGGCACCTACCCGTTCGGCAATTCGCTGCTGGTGCGCGGCACCGACGCGGCGCTGGTCGTCGACCCGTCGCTGTCGCTGGTCGAAGCGGCGCCGCCCGCGGACGCGGTCCTGGTCAGCCACGCGCACGAGGACCACATCGCCGGGCTCGGGAGCTACGCCGACGTGCCTGTCCACGTCCACGAAGCGGACAGCGCCGCCCTGCGCTCCCGCGAAGCCATGGTCGCCGGGTTCGGGCTCCCGGCCGACGCCGCTGCCAGCGCGGACGAGAAGCTGCGGGAGCACTTCCACGTCCACGGGCGTCCGGACGCGGTGAGCTTCGCCGACGGTGCCGTGTTCGACCTCGGCGGGCGCACCGTGACCGCGGTGCACCTGCCCGGGCACACGGCGGGCCACTGCGGTTTCCTGGTCGAGCCCGACGGCTTCCTGTTCATCGCGGACGTCGACCTGACCTCGTTCGGCCCGTACTACGGCGACGTCAGCAGCAGCCTCGCCGACTTCGAGCGCTCCATGCGGCGATGCCGGGAGATCGACGCCCGCTGGTACGGAACCTCCCACCAGAAGGGCGTGATCGAGGGCGCCGACGAGTTCCGCAAGCGCCTCGACGGCTACGCCGGTGTGGTGGCGAGGCGGGACGAGACGCTCCTGGCGCTCCTCGACGAACCGCGGACCGTGGCCGACATCGTCGCCCACCGGCTGGTCTACCGCCCGCACGTCGAGGGCGCGCACGTGGAGCCGGTCGAGCGCAGGACGGCAGTGCGCCACCTGGACCGCCTGCTCGGCAAGGGCCTGGTCGCGGAAGTGGAACCGGGCCGGTTCCGCACGACGTAGCTCCCGACCGTGCCCTGTGGCGCCCTGCCGGTCCCCCTCCCATCAGCGTCTCCAACGCGCTACTTCTCTCAGACCACCTCGACGTCCGTCCGAGCGAGAACAGTTCGTCGAGTACGTCCGCACTGGCCCGGTCAAGACGGTCCCGGGTTCGTCGCGTTTCCTGAGAGCGCGGGTGCCGACACGCCGGCCAACCTCGCGGCCGATGTCGTTGGCGTGGTGGCGCAGACTCAGAGTGGGGGAGCAGGGGAGCCTGCTATGGTTCTGGTGTGATTTCCCCAAACACGGGAAATCGCACCACTTTGGGGGTTCAAGTCTCGGACACTCTTTTACCCCACGAGGTTTCAGTAACTCTGCGACTGGCGCTCCTCGTTGCTGGCGGTGAGCCCGTTTTCTCGGTGGTCGAGCATGTGGTCCATCTCGAGTGCTAGCGATGTCTGGCCGGGTAAGGCCACTTGTTCTTGAGCAGTACGGTGTGGTGTCGGCCTGAGTTCCAGCCTGCGTGGCTGCACACGATCTCCAACCCTGCTCGATGGAGCTGTTCACCAACGTCGCAGGTCACATCGTCCTCGAGTGGTTTCCAGCCTTGCTGGTTCAGCAGTTTGGGTAGGGCGTCGAGTAGGTGGTCCTCGCGGACGTAGACGGTACGGGGCGCCTGGCTCGACCGCGGTATGCCCGCTCGGTAGCCATGGCGGCAGCGATGACCGGCACGGCCATGGACCCAGTGCGCGTCCATCCGGCGGCCGCACTCACCGCACACCACCAACCCGGCCAACACATACCTACGCCGCTGGCCGTCCTTGGCTGTCCGCGCGGCCCGTATCCCTTGGACAGCGATGAACGTGGCCTCGTCGACTAACGCTGTATGGGACAGGAGTTCGGATACCTCCCAGTCCTGCACCGAGCTCCGCCGAACGCGCCCGGAGCCGCGGCCGCTGGGGCGTCCCTCGCCGCCGTGGCCTTTAGTGGTGTGCCGGTTCCAGACCTGCCGGCCGGTGTATCGCGGATTCTCCAGGATCAGTGCGATGGTGCGAGCGATCCATTGTCCTGCTGGCACGTGTGAGTTGCGGGTCTGATCGGCCTCGGCGGGGCAGGGCACACTGCGGTCGTTGAGCTCCCGTGCCAACGACGCGACCGACCGGCCGCGTGCGCGTTCGGTGAACATCCATCGCACCCACGGTGCGGTTTCGGGGTCGGGCTCCAGCACGTGCACGCGCCGCCCCCACTGTGCGTGGGTGGTGTTGGGGTGTGGGCCGGCGTCGGCGAGGCGGTATCCGTAGGGTGGGCGGCCGCCGAGGAAACGGCCTTCCAGCCGGGTTTGGGCTGCCATCGCGGCCTTCACGCGATGCCGGGCGCGTACGACCTCACGCTGTGCTTGTGCACCGAGCAGCACGATCAGTGCCTGGTGGACCGGGCTGCCCAGTTCCACCGGTCCACCGGCCTCGGGTAACCAGACCTGCACCCCGAGTGCGTTGAGCCGGGTCACGATTTCCTGGAACTGGTCACCGTAGAAGGCTCGTTCGTATTCGCCGACTACCACCGCATCGAACGCACGGTTCGGGCGCTCCGCCGCGGTCAGCAGGGCGGAAGCTTGCGGCCGGTCCCACCACGACCACCGCCGGGAGCAGCCTTCGTCGAAAAAGTCGGCCACGATCTCACCGGCGCCCTCGACCAGCTCGTCCGACACCGCGCGCTGCCACGCGCGCGAGGTCTGCGGGTCCTGGAATCCGCGAGTCGACACCCGCCCGTAGAACACGAACCGCACACCACCAACCGGTCCTGGAACGGCTCGCGGTGAACCCCGACGGCGTGCCGCTACCGCGTCGGCAAAACCCGCACTGCTCAACTCACTCATCCTGGCCCTCTCCGCATCGAAGCCGGCTACCACCACGCCGCAGCCCCATGACCGGCACCCAACCAGGCCAGGCCAACCTCACCGCACGCCCACCAGAGATACCGATCACCCCACAACACCGGCGTGGGCCCCGGCGCTGATCGTGCGAACGCCAACGGGCGTTCTCCGCTCAGGTGGAGGTGACCCACGCCGTGGCTAAGATCGGCCGCATGTCTGGGGATGAGAAGCCGGTACGGCGGGTGAAGGTCACGGCGGAAGTGATCTTCGAGGTCACCGATGTGGCCGCGGTTGAGCGAGCGGCGCTGGAGGACATCGCGCAGACCTCGTTCGCTGGAGACGAGGCAGCCGTTGCGGAGATTGTCGCTGAGGAGCAGGAGGCTGTCCGCGGCGACCTCATCGAAGCGGTCTCCTGGCTTGCAGATCCAGAACGGATGATCTCGTTCGAAGTTCCGGGGATTCAGTGCGGCCTGACGACGTACGGCGTTGACGACCTCGATAATCCAGAGTCGGCCTGGTATCCGGATTTCGGCTCGCTTTTCCAGGTGTGCGGCTGTCGTCTTGATTCGTGTGACAGGTGCGCCGGGTACGAGCTGACGCCCCGGATGGCCGCGGTCTTGTCGTCCATGAGTCAGATGCTCGCTGATCAAGCCTACGACGATGTGATCGAGCATGGTGACGAACCGGTCGAGAACGAGTCCGCTTGGAGTCTCTTCGCCGAGTACCCGCGCGTCACCTGGCGGCAGGATGCCGTCTGGCGCCGACAGGCTGCACGCGCATTCGACGATCTCGCGGCTGATCTCGAGGCTGGTGACTGGCCGCTGCCTCGTTGCCCCGCTGAGGAGATGGCGCTGCACCTGACCTTGCGCTACGCGCAGGCGGCTGTCGACGACGGTTGGGCCGGTTTCGACGGTCCGCTGAAGGACGTCCCCGAGTACCCGGACGACTTCGAATGGGACGCCTTGTACGAGATGTTCTTCCAGGACCTGGACATCCTGTCCCTGTTCGACGTGGAGCTCGACGGCATCGAAGATCCGGAGACCGAGACCAACCGACACTTCGGCATCGGCGACTACCGGCCGCAGGCATGGTTTCGATCCTTCAACAACATGGAGCCACGCGACGGACGGCGCCCGTTCCGGCGCTAGCACAGGCCCCGCCGTGCAGAATGTCTACGATCAGGTGCTCATCGTTGATGACCACGGCGTGCCGAGGAGCGACACGATGACCAGGACCGACGTGGACGCGTGTAAGGACACCATCCGGAACCAGGTGTGGGACCTGCTGGACCGCCATGGTGCCATCGCCGAAGCCGGCAGCGCGCACGGCCGGATCCCCAACTTCATCGGTGCCGACGCTGCGGCCGACCGGCTCGCGGAGCTGCAGGTCTGGCAGGACGCCGCCGTGGTCAAGGCCGTACCGGACAAAGCCCAGCTCCCGGCCCGTGCACGCGCCTTGCGCGAAGGCAAGCTCGTCTACATGGCCGTGCCGAAACTCGCACAGCCACAGCCCTTCTACCTCCTGGACCCCGCCGAGCTGACTGTCGCTCCAGAGGAAGCGGCGTCCAGCCGCGTCGCCGCATCCATAGCACGCAACATCGGCCTGGACGAGCTGCGGCCGGTCGACTTAATCATCTGCGGCAGCGTCGCGGTCAACCGCGGCGGGGTCCGGCTGGGCAAGGGCGCTGGCTACTCCGACATCGAGGTCGCCCCCTTGGCGCAAGCTGGGCTGATCGGCGCCGGCACCACGATCGTCACCACCGTGCATTCCCTCCAGGTCGTCGATACCGAGATCTCGGAGACCCGCCACGACTTCAGCGTCGACCTGATCGTCACCCCCGACGAGGTGATCACCTGCTCGCCACCGCGGCGGCCGGCCGGGCTCCACTGGGACGACCTCAGCGCGCAGCAGATCGCCGCAATGCCAGTCCTGCAATCACTGCGGAGCGGACGCTGAAGGCGGGCACACGTCCAACGGAGAATACTCATTCGACGCGAACGACACCAAGGCGAAGAAGTGGCAAACGCTGGGGCCAATGCTGGCTCGGGGCTCCGACGGGCACTGCCGAACGAGGTACGAGGCGCTGCTTCGGCTTCTGGATCAACATGTGCCCAGCCGTTGACCAGGGCACCAGTCGAAGGTCGAAACGAAAGTCGTTGCCCTGACTAGGACTGTTAGAATAACGCAAATGGGACATCGGTGGGCCTGGCCAAAAGGGACGTGATGGGCGTACTTTGGTGGCGAATCGTGGCGTGGGCGACGGTCGTTGGAGCTTTGATCGCGGGTGCCTGGTTGGCTGTGCAAGCCATGTCGGGATTTCTATCGTGGGCCGCTCCCGTGGCCATGTGGGGTGCCGCCGTGGGCGCCACGATCATCCTGCTCGTGGAGAGAAGGCAAGCGCGGGACTGATCGCGGATATGCGATGACAGTGCCCGGCACCCGGCGATGGGTGCCGGGGCGCGTTGATTCAGGCGACGCGGTGCCGCTTCTGGGGTTCGGTCGCCGAGCTCGGCGGGTTGTGGACCGATCCGAGCAGCCCAGCGCGATGGAGCGGGCTGCCGGGACTCGAACGTAGCGGAGCCGCGCGTAGACGGCTGCGAGCACGAGTGTGGGAACCGGAGTCGCCAAGCCAGTCGAGCATAGCCGCGCGGGGTGCTAGCGGGGAGGAGCGCGGGCCAGGCGGCGGGCGCGATCGTACGGTCGCACTTGAGCTGGGCAAGCGTGGAACTTGCGCAGGGTTCGTGGAAGCTGCGGGCTGTTCTCGTTTCGGCCCTCCGGGCAGGTTTCGGTCACTCACTGGCCAGGGCCGGTAAGAAGTTCGGGGTGGGAAGGCGTCGCCTTCCCACCCCGAGGTGGTTACCGGTCTGGTCAGCGGTGTGCGGAGGGCAGTGGTACTTCCAGGCCGCCGGCGAAGTTGCCGTGCCATTCGGTGCCGTTTTCGAAGGCGGTGCCGTCGGAGCGGGCGACGTAGACCTGGGCGCGGCCGCCGCGGGTGAAGGTCACGACGTCGGCTTTGCCGTCGCCGTTGAAGTCGCCGACACCGGGCCATTCGTCGTGGATGGAAAAGTAGTCGTTCCACCGGTCGTTGTTCTCGACGAAGCTCTCGCCGGTGGACAGCGACACGTAGACGTAGCCGGTGTTGCCGCGGAAGAACGTCACGATGTCGTCCTTGCCGTCGCCGTTGAAGTCCCCGACGGCGGGGATTTCACCAGCGGGGGAGAAGAGGTTGTGCCACTTCCAGCCGTCCTGGACGAAGCGGGTCCCGTCGGAGAGCGAGACATAGACGGCGCCGTGGTCGGTGAAGGTGATGATGTCGGCTTTGCCGTCACCGTTGAAGTCACCGACAGCGGGTTTCTCGGTGCCGAGGGCGAAGCGGTTGTGCCACTTCTGCGCGGGCTGGAACTGACTGCCGCCTGACAGGGAGATGAACACATCACCGTAGGTGCGGCCTGAGAAGGCGATGATGTCGTCCTTGCCGTCCCCGTTGACATCGCCCACGGCGACCTTCTGGTCGGACAGGCCGAAGTGATCGTGCCAGCGCTGGGTGGGGCCGAACTTGTTGCCGTCGGAGAGAGCGACGTGGACGGGCCCGTTGTTGAAGGTGACGACGTCGCTGATGCCGTCGCCGTTGAAGTCGCCGGTCAGCGGGATCGCGCCGTTACCGGCGAGGTTGCTGCTCCACTGCGAGGCGGCACCGAACTGCTCGCCGTCGGAGACGGCCACGGAGGTGGTGGTGCCTTTGAAGGTGGCGATGTCGTCTTTGCCGTCGCCGTTGAAGTCGGTGACGGTCGCATTCCGGCTGGTGGCCTTGACCGTGTTGGACACCGCGACCTGGGTGCCCTCGGCGTCGAGGACCGTGACCCGGTAGTGCCAGGTCTGCCCGGCGGGCAGCGAGGTGTGGGTGAAGCGGTTCTGGGAGGTCTCGCCGAGCAGGTTGCGGGCGTCGATGGCGACGCTGGCGTCCTGGGAGCCGTAGACGCGGTACTTGCCTGTCATGGCGGTCCAGGACAGGTTGATCGCGTTCTTGCTGGCCGGGGTGGCCTGCAGTGCGACGACCTGGCTGGCCATCCAGTCATACAGGTCATCGGCCCGGGCTGCGGTCGCACCCGCCTGCGTCGAGGTTTCGCCGATGCATCCGGCCTGGTAGGAGCCGCTGGCGACTGCGACGAGCTCACCGCCGCGCAGTACGGGTCCGCCGGCGTCTCCCTTGCAGATGTTGGCCTCGCCGCTGCCCTGGAGGTTCAGGGTCCCGGAGCCAACGGAGTCCACAGTGAACTCACCGGTGTGCGCCTGGGCGGGAACCCACTGATCAGCGGTGCGCCCGAAGCCCGACACCTGCAGGACCTGCCCCTTGCTCGGAGCTGCCGACGCCACCGTCACGGGCGTGACCCCGGTGACGGGCTTGTCGAGGTGAGCGAGGACGAGGTCGCGGTCCTCCCGCGGCACGATCCGGTCAACAGCCCGCTCGTGCGTCCCGACGGTCGCGGTGGTCGCCGTGTGCGGTGCACCGGGCTCGAGCTTCTCCGGCTTGCTGGGTGTAGGGGCGAAACAGGCCGCCGAGGTCACGACCCACTGCGGCGCCACCAACGCCCCGGAACACGCCGCATCGTGGGTTCCGATACGGATTTTGGCCAAATACGGCTGCGCACTGGCATCGGCAGTGGCACCACTGGAAATGGCATGCGCCGGGGCCGACATCAACGCGGCACCGGTCACGGTCACCGCCACGGCCGTCAACAGCCGTGAACGGAACGGGCGAATCATGTGTTCTCCTTGCATGAACCGAATCACGATGCCTGCAATTCGACGAGCGTCGCGGGGCTATCGCCGGGCGGAGCACTGCCTTCACCGACGGGCTTGTGTCCGCCGGGCGGAATGTCTACGGCCTCGGTCTTTCCGTTGACCGTGATTCGGGCGCTCACGTTGTGTTCACCGCCTCGAATCAGGTAGACACGAGGAATCTCTACGGTGAGCCACCCTTGTGCTCCGATGACTCGGAAGCATGAGGTGGGGAGGGTGACGCTTTCGACCTTGATCATGGGGTCGCTGCTCTTGCAGTCAGCGAGCACGATATGGCCGTCGCCTTTGATTAATCTGATTCCGCGTTCTGCGAAAATCTGGTCAGCGCCGGGGTAGTTGTACTCCTCGACTGCGGGTGCCGGTGCGGGCTCCGTGTTATTCGCGTCCGCCTCTTCGCTGTTCAGCGCGGAAGCAGATCCGGCTGACGTGGCTATTGCCGAGGTGAGCGAAAACAGCGCGATGAACTTCACCCAGTGCTTCATGCTTCTCCATACAATGATCTCCCCAGGTCGGGAGAATATTAGCAAATCAGACATCTAGGGACTAGCGCTACTTGAGTGATGTGGATCACTTATACGACTTTCGTTGAATGATTGGAAACTGTGTGGAGGATGCATGAATTGTGACTGTGATCCTGATTACTTTGAGTAACAATTCGTGGTTAGTGGTGCGGATCACTCCATCTTGCCTGGTTTGGGTGTTGTCCGTTTTGCTAGCTTCCTTTGTTGTTCGTGGCTGTTGCTGGAAACCGTTTCTCTGGGGGCCCTTCGGTTATGGCCGCATTTGTCGCATCGAGCGGAGCATCTGCGCGGAGGTCGACCTCCTTGTGTTAGACGACGTCTGATCGGTGGGCGGCTGAGGACGGGCGGCCCGCGGAGCTCGGACGGCCGGCGTTGCTGACGCGTGTCCAGCGGAAGCACGACGCCGTCCGATTCTGGAGGCTTGGCATATGTCCTTATTGGATAGTTCGTGCGTGTGTAGCGATCTGGTCTTCTGCCTGCGTGTTCGTTGACTGTATCTGGAGAAAGCGCGTGGTTTTCATAAGAAGGACTGGTCCGGTGGGTGAGCATCGGGCCCGAGGTAGACGGTTCTTGTCCCTCGGCCTTGTGCTGTCGGTCGGCATGAGCCTGTTAGGTGCTGCTCCTGTTGCGGCGGCCGAAGAAGATGAGCCCGATCTAGAGATTGAGCTGTCAGAACGCGCCCGTGTCGTGGAGCTCTACCTCGCTGGTGCTCCCGCCACCAAGGCCGCTGCTGAGGCGGCATTGATGGGATCGGATGAGGACATACGGTCCTTTTTGGACTCTGGGCAGCATGCTGCGTATGAACGGGACCTGCGGCTGCGCACTGTCCAAGCGATCAGCGGTGGCGGGCCCAGCACCCAGCATGCGGCCAATGCCGCGCTCGACGACGGCAGCATCGGCGTGCTGGAGGAGTTCCTGTCGGAGGGCTGGCGCGGCACCGTCCACACCGACATGCGGATCCGCACCGCTCAGCTGAAAGACGCCGGCGGTCTCGCGATGCAGGCGGCCGCTGAGAAAGCACTGCAGGCTGACACACCTGAGGCGTTGACAGCCTTCCTGGAGGAGGGCTGGCAGGAGAGCTACATCAAGGATCTGCGGATCCGGATCGCACGGATCAAGGACCAGGGTGGCCCGCACGTCCAGGACGCCGCCGAAGCCGCGCTGCAGGCGGATACGGTCACCGCGCTGCGCGCCTTCCTGGCCAACGGCTGGGAAGTGGCACAGGCACGTGACGAAGAAGAAGCCACCGTCACTGAGTTGGTCGAACGTGCGGAGACTGCCAGCGAGCTCGCGCAGCAGGAAACCGCAGCTGCTCAAGAAGCGACCAAGCGCGCGCTGAGCGCTGCAGCGGAGGCCAAGAAGGCAGCCGAGCGGGCGGCTCGGGAAACCGAGGCTGCTCAGTCGGATGCGGCAAAAGCCACTGCTGCTGCCGCGCGTGCGGCCCAGATGGCTAATGAGGCCGCTGCCGCCGCGCGCACGGCCATTTCCGCAGCCGACGCGGCTTCTGCAGCTGCTGCGGTGGCGGCGCAGGCAGCATCCCGCGCTGCGGCCGCATCCAGCCTGGCGGGCCAGGCCGCTTCTCGCGCGTACTCGGCGGCCTCCGCCGCGAGCATGAACGCAAGCCAGGCTTCAGCGGCCCGTCAAGCCGCTACCCAGGCACGCGAGGCAGCAGCAGGCGCGACCCGTGCCGCCGAGGCAGCGCGGTTCGCCGGAACCGCAGCTCGTGAGGCGGGCAACGCCGCCGTTTCTGCGGCCAACGCAGCGGACAATGCCGCAGCAGCGGGCCGTGCGGCGGCTCAGGCCGGCAAGCATGCCAGCGTCGCTGATGCCGAAGCACGCCGCGCCCAAGCCGCCGGGGAGGCCGCGCAGGCGCAGGCCAACCGCGCCCGCACAGCTGCGAACGCCGCAGTGTCGTTGGCCAACCGGTCCGCTCAAGCGGCAGATGAGGCTGCTGTCGCCGCTGCCTCGGCGGCGAAGCACGCCAACGCCGCGGCCGCCGCAGCCGATGACGCGGCCGAACACGCCGGTGAGGCGGCAGACGCGGCTCGACAGGCCACCGACCACGCGAATGCGGCGATCGAGGCCGCGAATGTCGCAATGGATGCCGCGAACCAGGCTCGAACTGTCGTTGACCTGGCACGCCAGGCCGAAGCCGACCGCGTCGCTCGCAACCAGGAGCACGCCGTCGAGATGGCCAAGGAAGCCCATCGAGCCTGGCAGGACAACGAGGACAAGCAAGCCTGGGACGCGGCCGAGCAAACACGCATCGACGACCAGACGCAGGCGCTGCTGGATGCCGCCACGGCTGAGGGCGCCGATCCGGGCACAGTGATCAACAGCGGGCGCAAGGCCGCCATCAACATTATGGAACACGGTGGCGTCTGGAGCAGCAATGCCGCTGCGGACGCCCTGTCCGGAACCGACGAGGACCTGCGAGCCTGGCTGCACCACGGCCGAGGCGAGGCGGCGGTGCAGGACGACCGCACACGAGTTGAACGGATCGCCGAGCTCGGTGAGACCGCTGAAATACGCGCCGCTGCCGAGCAGGTCCTGAAGGGAACTGACGCCGAGGTCCAGGAATTCCTGCGCACCCGCAACTACCCGGGGCGTGTGACCCACGACCGGATCCGCACGGCACAGGTCCTCGACGCCGGTGGTCCTGCCGTGCGTGCAGCGGCCAACACCGCTCTGGACGGCACTCCGGAAGACGTCCGGAGATTTTTGGACGAGGGCCAGTTCACCGCCCGCTTGAAGGATCAGCGGCTCCGGACGGCGCAGATCAAGGACGGTGGTGGCCCACGCGTTCAGGCGGCGGCCGAAGCCGCCCTGCACGGCCCGCCGGCAGCAGTGCAGATGTTCCTCGAATACGGCCAGTACACCGCAGCCGAAGAGGACCACAAGGCTGCGGTGCACGCGGCGGAAATGGAACGCCTCGTGCGACGGGGGATGGAGGCGGCTGCCCGGGCCCAGGAGCACGCGTTCAAGGCAGCAGAAGCCGCGGCAACAGCCCGCAACGTGGCCGAGGAGGCCGCTGGGTACGCCAGGCAGGCCAGCGCATCAGCTGAGCAGGCAGCAGGTTTCGCGGCTCAGGCTCAACGCGCGGCCAACGACGCGAAGGCCTCCGCCGACCGCGCAGCCAAAGCCGCCCAATCGGCGCTGGCGGCAGCTGATTCCGCGCAGCACAGCGCGGACCGGGCAGCGTCGTATGCGGCAAGCGCTCGACGGTCGGCCCTGGACGCGCGCGACTTCGCCGCATCCGCCTACTACGCGGCCAACCAGGCGCGTGCCTGGGCATACCAGGCAGGAAAGGACGCGGAGGCGGCTGCTCAGGAAGCCTTGGAAGCCATCGACATCTCGTTGGAAGCCTTCCGCAAGGAAGCTGAACAGCTGCGCAACAACCGTCCGCAGTTGACCGATGCGCAGATCAAGCAGACCTACCAGAACGGTCTGATCTGCAAGTACACCTACATGGAAGGTAGTCCCGCGGAGCAACGATGCCTGAATGAGGCATCAAGCCCGGGCTTCGACGACTACATGCAGCGAGACATGTTGCTGCTGGCCATCGAGGTCCTCACGCCCCTCCTCCAAGCCGCATCCGACGGCTTGGGGTTGACGATCATGTTCCTCCCTATCCCCGGCGGACAAATTCTGGCCGCAGGCAAGCTCTCTTATGCGGGTATACGGAGTTTCCTGACTTACAACCTCATCTACGCTAACTTCAGCAAATCTGCATGGTGGAGAAGCCGCCACCATATGATGTCGCACTACTTTAAGCATGTCCGCGGGTACCACTACAATAAGAACAAAGTATGGAAGAAGCGTGGGGTGGAGCCGGACATGCCTGAATTTAGAAGCTCGAAGGAGTACGAGGCCGCAGCCCAGAGATTTTTGAGTCAAAAACCGGGGAAGGCTGGCGTCTGCAGGGGGCTGGATGCGGCCGGTTTTGAATATTTCTGGGAGAAGGAGACAGGATATTTCGGAGTGAAGGAGCGCGACGGTAAAATTAAGACCTTCTTCCGTCCGCGTGACCCGCTCGATCAGTGGGATAAAAATGTGGTAAAGGTGTTGAATCCATGCTAGGGCCTAATTCTTTTGAGGAGCGAGTAAAAGAGGTTCAGGTAAGTTGGAGCAAGATGTCCTCGGAGTCGCTCATTCTCGGCTGGGAGGATCATGTCGACGAATGCGAGTCCGGCTACATGGACTGCATTGAAGAGTATGACAATGATATTTATGTCCGCAGTGCTATTTCTCGAGTTCTTTCTGATGAGCAGTTGGCGGGCATGCCCGAGATGGCTGCGTTCCGGGAGAAGGTCGAGGCTTTGGATCAGAGATTTCGGGAGTGCCTGTCGGATCAGCCGATCCTCCCGGCTGACAAGTATCCGTGGTGGCGCGTGTATCCACCACGCATAGGAGGGGAAGATCTGGCGGCGGACATACTTCGAAAGTATGGAGTTCGGATAGAAGTCGTCCGGAAGTATCCGCGTAAGTAAGGCGGTTCGCTTGGTGACAGCGGTCGTGGTGAACCGCTGTCACCAAGCGATTCTGAGGTGCAAATTCGATCAAGCATGTCTCCGGATGGCTGAGGTATGTCTGAGATCAGGTATGGGGTAGTTCCTGGCCATGTCGACTTCTGATTTGTTCGAAGCTCGGGTGAAGGCGGTGCAGACGAGCTGGCGAAAGTCGTCTTCGGAGGCGCTTATTCACAGCTGGGGATGTCTTGTTGATGATTGTGAGTACGGCTACAACTGGTGCGAGGACGAGTACTTCAACGATCTGTACGTGGCGTGATGCGATTACTCAGTTTCTTGCTGACGATCAGCTGGCGGACATGCCTGAGATGGCCGGCTTCCGGAAGGAGATCGAGGTTCTGGATTGGCGTTTTCTGGAGTGTTTGTCCGATCAGCAGATCTACTCGCCTGATAACTATAGTTGGTGGCGGGTCTACGTGCCTCTCCGGGATGGAAAGGGCTTTGCGGAGGGCCTGGAATCCCTTGGATTCCAGGTCGAAGTCGTCCCGGTATATCGGCGCAAGTAGTGCGAGTCGGTAGGATGGCAGGCGACACTTGCGTGCACGAGGCAACTCCCGAGTGAGAGCGCCAAATGGCGATTCTCCTTGATCGGGAGTTGTAGGCGAGCGGCGGCGTCGCTGGATCGTATGGGGTCATGATTGCTTTGGCAGGTTCACAGGGCATCCTGCCGGTCTTTATCCATTCTGCTTCGGGCCGTTGGCGCCGAGTAGCGAGGCTAGTGGCCAAGACGTGATCGTGGCTGGAAAGGATCATGGTGCCATGGAGCTGGCCAGAGTCCCGTGGATATGCCCGCGCGACGGTTCGCGGTGCTGAGGTGTGTCCGTCGGCCGCGGGGATCCAAGGCGTGTGTTGTCGGTATCGAGGGTGACGCAGCTCGAAACAGCACGTTGCGATTGATATCGATCAACTGGCCGATGACCAACAGCGTCGGAGAGCCTTACGAACGTCGATACCACCTCGCCTGTCCCCGATCACCTCCACCTGAATGGAGACCGCCATCGCATCCTGATCTAGTACTCCGCCTCGGTCGGATCACCTCCACGTGCGTGGAGAGCACGGTTCGAGGTGCTTGAGGTAGTCGCGCAGCGTCGGACCACCTCCACATGCGTGGAGAGCACGGGGCCAGCCGATCAGGCGGCCGGCCAGATCACGGACCGCCTCCACGTGCGTGGAGAGCACACTTCGCGACCTGGTGTTTTATAAGTGTGCATGTTCGTTTTGATGATCTTGGGAGGGGCTAAGACATGGCACTGGCGCCGTTTTCTGTCCAGCTGGGCACCTCGTTTTGTCGACCACGCCCGATCTCGATCTCGCTCGTCAGCCCGTGATCGGCTACCCCGCATTGCCGGGATCGCGGGATAATCTTTAAGCACGAACCGGTTCAATTGAGGTCGCGCCAGTACTCGAGGTCTTGCTGGGTGGCGAGTGTGTCGGGGTGCCGGTCGCCACGAATCTCTCGTTGGGCGGCTAGTACCGTCTCCAACTCGCTGACCGCACCGGTCACATCGCCAGTTTGGCCGCGGAAGAACGCGAGGCTGTGCCGCGTCGTCAACGTGACGGGACTCGCCGGCCCCAGAACCGCGATCCTCTCCGTCAGCAGCTCTTCCAGCTCGGTGATCGCTACGTCCGCGTCACCCGTGAGCCCGCGTAGGAAGATGAGGCTGTGGCGGGTGGCCAACGTGTCGGGATCCCTGGGGCCGAGTGTCTGTAGTTGTGAGGCGAGCACCTCCTCTAACTGCATGGCTCCTTCTGGCACGTCTCCGGACTCCGCGCGCGTGAACGCAACGTGATGCCGCACAGCCAGCGTGGACCGGTGGTCTGTCCCGTGCACCTGTATCTGAGCCTCGAGCGCGGCCTCCAGTTCCCTTATGGCCCCGCTGAGATCTCCGGTTCGACTGCGGCAGCTCGCGAGGTGACGCCGAGTCAGCAACGTCGCAGGATTTTCACCGCCGCATGCCTGTCGTTGGGTTGTCAAGAGCTTCTCCAGTTGGGTGATCGCTCCGGCAAGGTCACCGGCCCAGTCCCGCCAACGCGCGAGGTTGCGTCGAAGCGTCAACGCCGCGGTGTTGTCCGGAGTCAGTAGCTTCAGTCGCGCGACCGCAATCTCATCCAGTTCGCCGATCGCTTGTGCCAGTTGTTTTCCCCTGTCACGCCATTCTTCGAGGTCGTCCTGGGTCTTCACCGTCGCGGTGTGGTCCGGGCCGAGTGCGTGACGCTGGGCTGCCAGCAGTTCCTCTAGCTCCGCGATCGCTGCGGGTATGTCACCATCCTCTGCTCGCCAATCTGCAAGATAGCGACGGGTGATCAAGGTCGTGGTGTTCTTGGGGCCGAGCTCCTGTAGGTGCACGGCCAGCAACTCCTCCATCTCTGCAATCGCCCCAGAAACATGACCATCCGCGCGGCGACAGTGTGCGAGTTCGTGCCGGATGATCAACGTGAGTTGGTCTTGGTGGCCGAACCGTGCCAACACGAAGGCCAGCACATCCTCCAACTCCGCTACAGCGGCTGACGCTTCGCCTGCCCGGCGGCGCCAACCTGCGAGGGCATACCGAATGATCAACGTATCCGTGTGCTGATCGCCCAAGGCACGGATGGACTCGTCAAGGAGCCTCTCAAAGTAGACAACCGCGGAGCCAGGGCTTTCCGATCTGCCCTTGCTTCGGCCGAGGCGGTACAGGAGGGTGTGCGCTCCTTCCGGCCCTTGCAAGAGTTCACGTCTGGTGTGGCGCTCAAGGTTGTTGGCGTTATCTGCCAGTTCGCGGCCGGGGATTGGGATGTCTTCCGGCCAGCGGCGCATGAGCGCCTCGGCTGCGCACCATGCCAGTGCGTCAAGAGGCTGATGCTGGGGAATGTCATCGCGGGTCGTGCGTTGCACGAGGGCATGCACACGAAGTCGCCTGTACCAACTCGCGGTGTCGCGAGTCGCCAGGCTGAGACGGTGCAAGTTCGAGAGCGCGCCTTCAACTTGCTCCGCGTCGATCACTTCGTACGAGGTGATCGCGCTCAGGTGGTCCAGCACTGGTGGCGCCGTGAAGACCTCGAGGGGGATGCCGTTTCCGTCCAGGAGCGAAGCCAGCTCAAGCAACGGGCGTGCCAGTCCTGCCGGCCGGAGCTGGTTGGCCGCGTGGATCGAAAGGGACCAGGTCGCTGCCAGCGTTGTCTTGTGTTCGTCTGGCAGCCCCTCGTCGTCGGGGAACACGTCGGCTAGCCGTCGCCTTTTATCAGCTAGCCGCCGACGGTACTCCGAACAGGTGATCCCGCGCGTGGCGATGTACGCGGCCGCCTGCGCCAGGGCCAGTGGCAGATGGCCGAGATCGTCAGCGAGTTTCGTCGCGTCCTCAGCCTGGTAGCGATCACCGAGCTTGGCCCGGAAGTAGTTGAGAGATTCTTGGCGGCCGAACAAGCCGACCTCGATGACATGCCGTCCGTCGAAGGCAGGTTCGCCACGTCGGCGGGTCGTAACGATCGTATGGCCAGCATCGGGCGGCCAGAGGCCGTTGAGATCACGAGGGCTTTGCAGATCATCCAGGATGATGAGCCATCGCCTGGACGTGGTTTCCATCCATGTCAGAAACTGCTGACACCGGTTGGCGGTGGTGTCACCGTCGAAGTCATCCTCCTCCGGCAGGCCGAGCTTGTCGGCGACTCGGGCGTAGCTGTTGACAATCGCGTCTCGTGAGTCGGCTGTGATCCACACCAGCAGGTCAAGTGGCTGGCCATCGCGGTCCTGCCGCCATTGTCGTATGAATCGTTGAGCGAGCTGGGCAGCAAGCTGCGTCTTCCCTGCCCCACCCAAACCGGTCAGAACATGATGCCGCCGGCGCCTTTGTTCCTCTTCGGGCACGGACTGCTTGTCGTCTTGCGAGCACTCACGCTCCAGCTCGGTCCCAAGCTCCTCACTCAAAGCACGCTGCTGGAAGGAGCTCGCCAGCTGCGGGACGACACCCACAAGAACCGGCCAATCCACCTGTTTCCGAGCCGCCTGGCGGTCAGCTGTCTCTCGATCGTCACCCGGTTTACTACTGACGAAATCCCAGACTGTGCCCGCTCGTCCGTCCTGCGCGCCCGAGTGGAAGTACACGTCACCGTAAATCTCGCCAGCCTGGACCGAAAGACCGAAGACTCTTCCACTTAACGAGTTGAACGACGCCCGCCGCTCCGCCTGCCCCACCAGACCCCCTACCAGCGCTGAACGACATGGCCCCATCCACATCGCCGACCAGCGATCAACCTCAACTGCTTCAGGCAGTATGCCGGTTACCGCCACTGCCGTGAACCTGAGCTCAGGTCTTAACGAGGAGTCAGCTCTTGCCGCTCGATCCCCAGCTCGAACTCAGTGCACCGAGTTGGATCCCAGTGGCAGTTCAGAACCCCACCACCTTCCGCAGGTCCGATACCGTCGGCGGTCGACGGGACGTCGCGGCGACCGCCCACGGGTCGGTGTGGCCGACGCCGCCCTGGATATCGGCGAGCACGACGCGAATGGCGTCCCAGGCCTGGCCGTCGGGGACGCCGAGTTTGGCCATGTGTCCCCAGAATCGCGCTTCAGCGGCCTTCACGGGCTCCATGGTCGTGCGCAGGTGGTCAACGTCGGGGTTGATCATGTTCCGCAACATGGAGTAGTGCGCAGACGAGGTCCACCGTGGCGCCAGAGCAGGCCAAGATGTGGATCAATCACTGCAGTCGGTGAGACATTTTTCGATTTGCAATACCTTCAGCGCTCCAGATTCGATCACCAAGCTGGCCCGGTAGTTTCCGTCGTGTGTCGTCGAGGAGGCGCCAAATATCGGGTCAGAATATTGAGCCGTAGCGGCGTAGCTGCCTACGACTTCGATCAAGCCGGAATCTTGATCAAAAGCCCGCCTCGTATTGAGAGCGGGATCCCCATCGAAAGACCAATGGACGGGTGTATCGCTTGGTGCAGGGACTGGTCCCACGTCGGGGCACGTCGGCGGCATCGCTGGCTCAGGCGTCGCCGCACACTCAGCGAACGCGCTGCGCATGGCGGACGCAACTGTCTCATCGGAAACTTCGTGATTTCGCTTGGCTACCGGCTCCGGCGGTTCTCCATCAAGGCCCTCCAGCTCCACCAGACGGGCGCCGTCGGCCGACAACTTGGCGAGAAAGGGGACGATCTTCACGGAAAACCTCGGCTCGCCCCACTGCTGCCGGTAGGAGACCGTCATCACCGCACGGCCATAGACATAAAAGATCTCATCGCGATAAGCGATGCGCGCACCGTCCATGGGGTCGCCACGAAGAACCCACCTGACATTCTGCGCGCTTGACACATCGTGGTGAGCCTGCGGGCAGTTGACCGGAGCGAGAACTACAGCCATTGAGCATGCTTGAATGGACTCCCTTGCCGCATCAAACAGGACGTCGGCGTGAACTCCCTGCGGCCAAGGATCGCTCTCCTCCGGAATGTCCTGACCGTTCCCGCACTGGGAGATCAAAAACCATATCAGGCCCATCGCAATAAGAGCAGGAATGAACGGGCGGCCACTGGTCTTTTGCTCCACTTGCTCGTTATTGCTGCTCTGTTTGGCTGGATCGGTCGACGGCGGAGGGGTGACTTGGATGATGTTACCGTAATTATTGCCGATCTGGGCTGCAGACGTAATCTCTCCGCTTAACTCATTCTGAATTTTGCCTGATGTCTCGTTCTCCTCGTCGCCAGTCTCATGCACGCCTTCTCCCCAGTTGGACGTTCCAGTCGCGAAACAAGCTGAGCTCAAGGATTCTAGCCCACCCGAGCGACCAGATGTACGGACAACTCAACGACCAGAACACAAGGCCATCCCTGCGAGGCCCTTGTCAGCACACACGCGACGCTGAGCCCTCTGCGACTGATCGGCTCTGCGCTTCTTCGACGCTCCAGTCCGGGCCGCGGTAGACGATCACCAGGCCCTTCGTGCGGAGATAGTCGGCCAAGGACGTGTTGTCGCCGGTGGCATCGTTCAGCCGGACTCGGAGTCCGTCGAGTAGGTGGTCTTCTCTGACGTAGGTGCTCTTCGGGATCGGCGTTTGGGTTCGTGCGCTGGTGTGGCCGTGGCGGCATCGGTAGCCGGGCCGGTTGTGGACCCAGTGCGAGTCGAACCGCCGGTCGCATAGCCCGCACCTGATCAGCCCGGCCAGCAGGTAGGTGCGGGTGTCTCCGTCTTGGGTCTTGCGGGCGGTGCGCATGCCCTGCACGGCTCGGAATGTCGCCTCGTCGACCAGTGCGGGATGTGCGGGTGTCTTCGACACCGCCCACTCCCGCTCATCCACCCGGCCTCCGGTGCCGCCGGCGCGGCGGGCAGTGCGGTGGCTGCGGGAGGTGGTGTGCCGGTTCCAGACCTGCCGCCCGGTGTAGCGCGGGGTTCTCCAGGATTTCCCGACCGTTCGCGTGATCCACTCCGGCCCCGAGCGGTGCGGGTTGCGTACGGGGTCGGCACCGGACGGGCACGGTATTCCGCGCTGGTTGAGTTCGCGTGTGATGCCGGCGATGCTGCGTCCGGTGGCGCGCTGCTGGAAGATCTACCGCACCCACCGGGCTGTGGTCGGGTCGGGTTCCAGTCGGTGGAGCCGGCGGCCCCAGTGGGCGTGCACAGGGTTGGGGTGTGGTCCGGCATCCACGAGCCGGTACCCGTACGGCGGTCGACCACCGAGGAACCGGCCCTGGGTGCGGACCTGGGTGCGCATCGCCGCCAGGACCCGATAGCGTGCTCGCAGCACTTCCTGTCGGGACTGCGACCCCAGCAACAGCATCAACGCCTGATGCGCCGGTTCCTCGAGATCCACCGGTCCGCCGGCCTCCGGTAACCACACTCGTACGCCCACCTCGGCCAGGGCGGCCAGTACTGTCTGGAACTGGTCGCCGTAGAAGGCGCGCTCATACTCGCCGATGACCACGGCGTCAAAGCCACGATCCGGTCGCTGTGCGGCGGCCAGCAGGGCCGCGGCGCGGGGGCGTTTGGTCCAGGACCACCGGCGTGAGCAGCCTTGGTCGAAGTACTCGGCCACGATCGTCCCGTGCCCGCCGATGGTCTCTTCGGCGACGTCCAGCTGCCAGCCCCGCGAGGTCACACGGTCCTGGTCTTCGGTAGTTGACATCCGGCCGTAGAAGGCGAACCGCACCAGCGGCCCGTGGTCGGTGCTGCCCGACGCTGGTCGTCTGCGTCGGCCCCGCTCGGCCGGCGCTGCGTTGTTTCGTCTTGCTGTCCCGGTTGCCATCGTGCACCTCGCATTCCAGCCCGCTGATCAAGCGGTTCTGGAACGCCGGGGTGCCACCCTGATGACGCTGGAGTCGGCCAGGACCACCCGAACAGCCGCATCCCCGGGCGGTCGCGGTCCCGCGGCGGTGTCGAGGCACCGTCCGACACGCCGGCCAACCTCGCCGGCCGATGTCGTTGAAATGGTGGCGCAGACTCAGAGTGAGGGAGCAGGGGAGCCTGCTATGATTCCGGGGTGATTTCCCCAAACAAGGGAAATCGCACCACCTTGGGGGTTCAAGTCTCGGACACTCTTTTACCCCACGGGGTTTCAGTGTCTCTACGACTGGCGCTTCTCGCTGTCGGCGGTGACACCGTCTTCTTGGTGATCGGCAGTGGAGTTCATGTCGAGCGCTAGTGATGCTTGGCCGGATAGGACCATCAGGTCTTGAGCAGCATGGTGCGGTGTCGGCCTGAGCTCCCAACCTGCGTGGCCGCACACGATCTCCAGCCCCGCTCGGCGGAGCTGTTCACCAACCTCGTGGTCCACATTGTCCTCTGGTGTTTGCCGGCCTTGCTGGCTGAGTAGTCCGGGTAAGGCCTCGAGTAGGTGGTCCTCGCGGACGTAGACGGTACGGGGGCCTGGCTCGGCCGCGGTATGCCAGCTCTATAGCCATGGCGGCAGCGATGACCGGCACGGCCGTGGACCCAGTGCACGTCCATCCGGCGGCCGCACTCACCGCACACCACCAACCCGGCCAACACATACCTACGCCGCTGGCCGTCCTTGGCTGTCCGCGCGGCCCGTATCCCTTGGACAGCGATGAACGTGGCCTCGTCGACTAACGCTGTATGGGACAGGTGTTCGGATACCTCCCAGTCCTGCACCGAGCTCCGGCGAACGCGCCCGGAGCCGCGGCCGCTGGGGCGTCCCTCGCCGCAGTGGCCTTTAGTGGTGTGGCGGTTCCAGACCTGCCGGCCGGTGTATCGCGGGTTTTGCAGGATCAGTGCGATGGTGCGAGCGATCCATTGTCCTGCTGGCTCGTTTGAGTTGCGGGTCTGATCACCACTCAACCCCGGTGACAACCGAACCCTGGGCAGACCCTTGATTCGAACCTACGACCCCTTGACCCCCAGGCAATCCACAAGACACGCTAACCAGAGAAACCGAGAAACCCCTGGATCATTGTGGTCGTATCTCGCGCGCGATCTTTTTCTGGTGTTGTTCTTGGGCTCGACGACGGACTTTCCGGAGAGTATGGCGCAGACCCGGGACTACGCGACGAGCTGGAAACCCGCGAAGTGGGCTACGTGCCCGCCGTGGCCTGCGACGCGCCGATCACCATCGCGGCGAGCGTAATGTGGGCTCACGCCCTTGCCGTAAACCAAGCGGGCGGCAACGCTTCTCGGCCGGTGGAGGCGCGAAAGGTCACCGCCATTACGACTGGGCCCGAATCGACATCCACGTCCCTGAACAGACCGGGCATCGCTGGTTGCTGATCCGCCGCCGGCACACCGGCAAGCTGGCGTTCTACCGCTGCGGTGCGCCCATCGCGTTTCACCGCTGCGCTGGTGCGCGTAGCGGCTGCGCTCGTCCGTGGCTCGAGGGTCCGGAGAGGCAGATGTGAACTGCGGGCCCAAGCGGAGGGGCATCCAGATCAGGTCTGGCCTGCTTGTTCGGTGGAATGAGGGCGGAACTGCGTGGGAGGATGGTGACGGCAGTTCCTTTCATTCTGGGCGGCGGAGGGGCGGTATGGAGATCAAGCCTCAGGCGGTTGTCATCCCCAGGGAGACCGGCCATTTGGAGCAGGGGAAGTACGGTCCCGTTTATCCGAGGACTCCTGCGTGTTACGGGTTCACCATCATCGCGAACGTGAAGCCGGGCCGGGCCGGGGCGATCCGTGAGTACGGCTACACCTTGGCCAAGGCGTTGGAGGAGGATCCGCATCTTCTCGCGCCGCTGAAGTTGCACTACCTGCGCTGGGTGCTTTTCGACGACGACACGCGTTTCATGTACCAGGGGATCTTCGACACCGATTTCGACAAGTACACCGAAGATGCCATTGCGCTGTTCAGCAAGGCCGGGGTGAGCACGGCTTTCGAGAATCTCGAGGGATTCCCGGAGGACTGGCGCACCAATCCGGAGGCGTTCGTCAGGTTCGTGCGAGAGCACCATTGCCCGAGTTTCATCGAGTACGGAGAGTACCCGTACGTCACGGCTGATGAGGTCAAGAAGGCTCTTCGGATCAAGGGCGCATTGTCGGAGATGCTCGATCAGTTGCAGTGAGAGCAGGCTGTTGCCTACCCGTCCCGCTGCGGATCGGAGACCGCGATGAGCGAGTCCACGACGGCCCGCACTTACAACCAGAACCACGTGCCCCGCCCCTACACCCGGGGGAGGAGACGGGTGAGCATCTACGTCTCGTGGAGCTACCCGGCCGAGGCCGGCAGGAATCCGGCTGAGCTGGACAACCGGTTCTCCACGATGACCGAGGTCCGGCGGGTTGCCTGGCCCGCCTACGAGGAACCGAGGTGGTCCGACCCGCTGCAGTTCCAGCAGGGCATCGCGGGTTCTCTGGAGTTGTTCTTCTTGGCCTGGGTGCCGTTCCAGTCGTACGCGGAGGAGATCACCGGGCATGCTGTGCCGGTGTACCAACGCATCGATCAAGCCGGTTTCCGGACGTTGCTGGATGATCGGGTGCTGGCGGACACCGACACGTTGTTCGTCTTCGGCTTGGACCACATGATCACCGGACAGGACGCCGAGCCGGAAGAGATCTCCGCGCTGCGGCAGTTTCTCCAGCGGGAGGGAACGTGCCTGGTGCTGGGGCCTCACCACGACGTGGGAGCCTCGGATGACCTGACCGTGCGGGAAGTGGAGCACCGCCACCACGGAGATCCCCTGGTTCCGCGCCAACAGCGGTTCGCCAGGTACGTGCGGGGCCTGATGCGAGGTTTGGGGGTGCCGGTCGAGAATCGCTACGGGTTGCGTCCTGCAGTGCGGGAACCGAACAAGATCGCCCCGCTGTCCGCGGCCAGGGATCTGGACACCAGGGGGTGGCTGGAAGGTGTGACCACCTTCAACTTCCACCAGCACCTGCCGCACTACGCCCTGACGACGGACGATCCGGATGCCATCCGCGTCCTGGCGCGGCAGCCGATCGACACTTCCAGGCCGCACCCGTTCACCGAGGACGGCAACGCGGAGTTCAACAGTTTCCTGTGGATGCCCCCGGGCGATGATCGGGCCGGTGATGTGCTACTGGCGGACTCCACGATCTTCAGCTCGTTGTTCGGCGGTGACGAAAGCCTGCGGAACTTCTGGAAGAACGTCGTCTCGAAGTAGCGTTGCGAGGAGACGGGACCATGAGCGGGCACGCACTGGAACTCGCTGACATTCAGCGCGGGGTTCTCAGCGCCAGACCTACCCCCTACGCGGCGACCTACCTCGTTTTCCGCATCGATGACCGTGCGCACGGGAGGCAGCTGATGCGGCGCGCGAGCGCCGTGGCCACCTCCGCGGCGGGCTCGCCCAGTCCCCTGGGGGAGACCTGGGTGAGCGTCGCGGTCACCTACCACGGCCTCGAGGCACTCGGTGTTCCGCACGAATCGCTGGGCACCTTCGCCTGGGAGTTCCGGCAGGGAATGGCTGCCCGGGCCAAAGCGCTCGGCGACGTGGGGGAGAGCAGACCCGAGAATTGGGAGGCGCCCCTGGGGACAGCCGACGTCCACGTGGTTTTCGCGGCTGTGGCACCGGACGCCGAGAAGCTGGAGGCGGCCGTCGATCAGGCCCGCACGGCGTACCACGGCCTGCCCGGCATCACCGCGATCTGGAGGCAGGACTGCTACGCCTTGCCCACCGAGACCGAGCATTTCGGCTACCGGGACGGCGTCAGCCACCCCGCTGTCGAGGGCAGCGGCACCGCCGGGTCGAACCAGCTGGAAAAGCCGCTGAAAGCTGGTGAGTTCGTCCTCGGGTACCCCGACGAGCTGGGCGGGGTGCAGACCCCGCAGCCAGAGGTGTTGGGGCGCAACGGCAGCTACGCGGTCTTCCGCAAGCTCCACCAACGGGTCGCCGCGTTCCGGCGCTACCTCAAGGACAACGCCACCAACCGCGAGGACGAGGAACTGCTGGCAGCCAAGATCATGGGGCGCTGGCGCAGCGGCGCGCCACTGGCGCTCAGCCCGCAGCACGACGACACCGCGCTCGGCGCCGACCCGGATCGCCGCAACGCCTTCCTCTACGAGCGCGACGACCCGGCGGGGTTCACCACCCCGGGCGGCTGCCACATCCGCCGAGCCAACCCCCGCGACGCGTCGGTGGCAGGGGAAGTGCGGCTCCACCGCATGATCAGGCGCGGCGCCGTCTACGGTCCACCGCTCGCCGACGGCGTCCTGGACGATGACCGTGCGGACCGCGGACTCGTGTTCGCCTTCATCGGCGCCCACCTCGGGCGGCAGTTCGAGTTCGTCCAGTCCGAGTGGTTGAACGACGGCGTCTTCTTCGGCTCGGGCAGCACCAAGGATCCGATAGCCGGAGCCAACGAAGGCCGCACCGATTTCATCATCCCCCGTCGGCCCGTGCGTCGGCGTCTGCCGCCGTTGCCGCGGTTCGTGGTCACGCGCGGGGGCGAGTACTGCTTCCTGCCCGGACTCCGCGCCTTGCGCTGGCTGGGCGATCTCCAGGACTGAACCGCGGTGGCGCGTTCCGGCACCCCCCGGAGGTGGAATGCCCGATGGGCACCTTGCACCTGCTGTTCAACGCCGTCACGGTGATCTTCATCGCCGCCACGATGTTCGCCGCCGGTCTGGGGACCACCACCTCGGCGCTGCGGGACGTCTTCGCCGACGTTCCGCTGCTCCTGCTGGCGCTGCTCGGCAACCTGGTGGTCCTACCGCTGCTGGGCTGGGGCATCGGTGCGCTGCTCGGCCTGCCCACCGCGGCGTTCATCGCGTTGATCCTGGTCGCCTCGTCGCCCGGCGGGCCGTTCGGAGCGAAGCTGGCCATGGTGCAGGGCGGGGATGTGGTTGCGGGTGCGGCCATGCAGGTCCTGCTCGCCTCCGCAGGCAGCCTGACCTTCGGCCCGACCGCCAACGGCATCCTCACCGTCGCCGAGGTCGGCCCGGGCGCGTCCTCCCTCGACGTCGGCGCGCTGGTGCGGACCGTGGCGATCCTGCAGCTCGTTCCGTTCGGCATCGGCCTGCTGCTGCGTCGATGCACACCGGCAGTGGCGCGGTCCTGGCACCCCACCACCGTCAAGGTCTCGAACGTGACTTTCCTGATCGTGCTGGCGGGCATGCTGCTGGGCAACTGGCGCGACGTCGTCACGCTGCTCGGTTCGCTGACCCTCCTCGCCGGGTTCACCCTCGCCATTGCTGCCTTCGCCGTCGGCACGCTGCTGTCCACCGGGCCGGTGATGCGCCGCACCACGATGGGAAGCGTCGCGGCAGTGCGCAACGCGGGGCCGGCGCTGGCCGCCGTCGGTATCGCCTTCGGAAACGAGCCGGCGCTCCTCGGTGCCCTCGCTGCGGTCTTGCTCACCGGGTTGGCGGCAGCAATCCCGATCGCCGCGATCCTCGGTCTACGACGCAGCAAACCCCGCACGGACGGGAACTCGGGAGCGACTGGTCCGATTCGGTAGTGGCCCTGGCCGAGGAGTGATCGAAGCTGCAAGTATCAAGGAAGTTTCGCGCAGTATCGATAAAAGGGGCGGCGATGGGAAGCGTTAACCGACGGGGATTTCTCGGCTCGATCGCCCCGACCATTGGCGGGACCGGCTCGCCCGGATGCGCGCGCTTGGCCTGAACACCGCGGACACCTACGTCGCGTGGAACTTCCACGAACCCCGGCGCGGCACGGTCGACTTCTCCGGCTGGCGCGACCTCGTTCGGTTCGTCGAGACCGCCGCCGAGGTGGGGCTCAAGGGCACCGTTCGGCCGGGCCCGTACATCTGCGCGGAGTGGGACTTCGGTGGCCTGCCGGCCTGGCTGCTGGCCGACCCGGATCTGCCGGTGCGTTGCAACGAGCCTGCCTACCGCGACCTGGTCGACGAGTGGTTCGGGGTCCTGCTGCCGCGGCTCGCCCCACTGCGGGCGACCCGCGGTGGCCCGGTGATCGCGTTCCAGGTGGAGAACGAGTACGGCAGCTACGGCAACGACCAGGCGCACCTGGACCACCTGCGGAAAACCATGCGCGGCAACGGGATCGACAGCATGCTGTTCTGCTCGAACGGCCCCGTCGGGGTGGATGCTGCGTGGTGGGAACCTGCCGGACGTGCTCGCCACCGTGAACTGGCGGGGAGGTTTCGATACGGGGTGGGGAAACCGGTGAAGTCGTGGGAACTGCCCTCTTCCTGGGGCTCCTCGGCTTGCACCTTCGGCTTGTCGTCGAAGCTCGCCGCGGCAGGAGGAGGGCCGAACCTGGCTGACAGTCCTGAGCATCTTCGCTGTCCTGGCCGCGATCCTCACGTCGGCCACGGAGCACGCCCCAGCGCTACTGGCCGCGATCCCGCCGCTGTGCGCAGCGGTCTTCATGCACCGGTCTGCGGCCAATCGCTACTACCAGCAGGTCGGTGCTTCGTGCGCGCGGTCAGCGCGGTGCTCTGCGTCGGGCGGGGGAACTGACCGCGGCTAAGCCGGATGGGTGGTGAACCTGCTTGCTGCCGTCGTCGTACGTGGCACCGAGACGTGACCACCGACGGAGGAGCTGTACGTGGGACGAGGTTCGGTTGTACGAAGGCGGGTGGCCAGGGGCAGCGCCGCCGTGGTCGCCGTGTCGGTCGTGGTCGGGGCGACGGCAGCGATGCCGCACGCGATCGCCCAGCCGACCGCGGATGTGGCGTTGGAGTGGTACGACGTGTCCGCGGCAACCGTGAACGCGGCGGACATTCCGGCATCGGCGCAGATCACGAAGAATCGCGCGTGGGCGATCTCGTGGCTCGCCGCGGCCCGGGCGATTCGCCCCGAGCTGGCGACGGGGCAACCGCACGAGTACGAGCAAGCAGCGATTGCATCAGCAGTCCACACCGCGCTGTCGGACCTGGTGCCAAGCCGCCAGGCGGAGTTGAACGCCGCTCTGGCGCGCACTCTGGGCCGGATCCCGGACGGCCCCGCTGAGAAGCGGGGCGTTCGCATCGGCCGTGAGCAGGCGCGCTTCGTGCTCGCGGACCGGGAGAACGACGGATTGGACCCGGAGTCGGTCAACGGCGAGTACCCACCCGGGGAACCAGCTCCCGGGGTCTGGCAGCCCACGCCGCCGACGTACGGGGCCGCCATCCAAGCCGGATCGAGGTACGCGAAGCCGTTCTTGCTGGACGACCCGGCCCAGTTCCGGTTGGGGCCGCCACCCGAGCTCGGCTCCGAACGTTACCGGAGCGATCTGGCCGAGGTTCGTGCGTTGGGCGTCGCGGGCAGTGCGGCGCGCACCGACGAGCAGACCAGGACGGCCGAGTTCTGGGAGCAGTCCACGCAGGAGGCCTACGCCTGGGTCCTGCGCTCCGCGCTCGAGCAGTCCCGGCAGCCGCTGTTCCAGCGCGTCGGCATGGTGGCGATCTTCAACGTCGCCCTCGTGGACACACAGATCGCCACCTCCGACAGCAAGTACACCTACGCCCGCTGGCGACCTGTCACGGCCATCCGGGCAGCCGACGACGGCGACGGGGATCCGGGCACCACACCAGACGCGGACTGGACACCGGAGGCCACAACCCCGTTGCACCCCGATTATCCCAGCGGGCACAACACCTATGCAGGTGCAGCGGAAGCCGTGTTGACGGCGCTGACCGGCGCGGGACCGGACGAGGCCGTCACCATCGGAAGCTCGACAGCGCCGGGGGAGTACCGCACCTACGCGGAATGGTCGCAGCTCACCGACGAAGTGCTCGACGCCCGAGTCTGGTCCGGTCTGCACACGCGGACCGCTGATGAAGCCGGTGTCGTGCTCGGTCGCGACGTCGCGGAGCACGACCTGCGAATGGCCTTCCGGCTACTGCGGTGATGTGGGAGAACCGGTCGCCCGTGGGCAGCAGTCGGCCACGGGCGACCGGTTCGCGGGTCAGCCCCCCGGTGCAGCGGTCTTGATCGCTTCACCCCTGGGGTCGACGAGGTACCAGACCTGCATCTTGTTCTGCCCCTTGGTGTCTCCGGCCGCCATGTCCTGGGCGAAGTAGTAGAGCGGCTGGCCGGCGAAGGTGATCTGCTGACCGCCGCCGTCGGGCCGGTTCGCGGTGCCGAGCTGTGCCGGGTCCACACCTGGGCCGGCCTGGGGAGTCCCGGTCAGGGGCGGCCATTGCGTCGCGCACTGTCCCGCGCACTTGGAGATGCCGGGCTCGTCCTTCGTGTACAGGTAGAGCGTCCGCCCCGATGCGTCGACGAGGTAGTCACCGGTAGGCGCGCTGCGGATGCTCACCACAGTCGGGGCTTCGGTGGTTGCGCTGGGCGTTTGGGAAGCGGATTCGGTCTGCTCACCAGAACTGCACGCGGCGATGGCCAAGGTGCAAGCGGTGGTGGCGATGACAGCGATTCTGCGCAACGGCATGGTGTCCCTTCCTTCTGGGCTGCGTCGCCTCCCACTACGTCCGCCGCCCTCGGTCGGTTCAAGGGAGAATCAGCGGCTGGATCCCCGAACCGCAGGTGCGCTCGCGACGTACACCCGGGCGCAGGAGGGATCGACCGATGTTGGACGGGGTGCGATGACAGCGAACGAGCAACTGCTCCGCGCGATGTACGAAGAGTACGGAGGCATGCTGATCGCGTTCGTCCTGCGGTACACGGCCGATCGGCAGCGAGCTGAGGACGTCGTGCAGGAGACCTTGCTGCGGGCGTGGCGCAATCTGGATTCGATCGACCCCGGCCGTGGTGACCCGCGGTCCTACCTGTTCTCGATCGCACGGAACATCCTGATCGATGACTGGCGTGCCGCCCAGCGTCGCCCTCGCCTGGTCAGCGATGACGCGGCCGTCGAGTCGCTGCCGGCTGCCGACGGTCTGGACCGGATGCTGGACGGTTGGCTCGTCGGTGAGGCGCTCCAACGACTGTCCACCCAGCACCGCGCCGTCGTCGTCGCGCTGTACTTCCGGGGGCTCAGCGTGGCTGAAACCGCAGAGCGGCTCGGGATTCCGCGAGGAACGGTGAAGTCACGCGCCTACTACGCGGTCCGATCGTTGAGAATGACCTTGGAAGAAATGGGGGTTGTCCGGTGAACGAGGAGCACGCGGCGATCCGCGAGCTGTTGGGGGCTTACGTGCTCGGCGGTCTGGACCCGGACGAGCGCCGACAGCTCGAGGAACACCTCGGCCACTGCGCCGAGTGCCGGGAAGAGCTGTCCGGCTACGCAGGCCTGCCCGGCTTGCTGCACCGCGCCGGACCGCCCCCGAAGCCGGTCGAACCGCCGGAGTCGATGTGGGCGGAGCTGATCCTGAAAGCCCGCACCGAACGAACGCCCGCACCGCGCAAGCGCAGGTGGCTGCTGGCCGCGGCCGCAGCGGTCCTGCTCGGCGCGGGAGCGCTCGGCGGCATGGCCGCGGCCTCCTGGTCACCGCAGGGCGCTGACCTGGTGGCTGCGGTCGGTGTGACCTCGCACGGGCACGGCAAACTGGAAGGTCGTCCGTGGGGGACTGCGGTGTCCCTGCACCTGGAGAACCTGCCGCCCGACGACCGATTCGTGGCGTGGGTGGTGGCCCGCGACGGCCGCATGGACCAGGCCGCCACGTGGTCGCGAACCCCAACCGGGGAAGCACGACTGTCCGGTGCGTCCTCGATCCCCCGCGACCAGGTGGCCAAGCTGCTCGTCACCACGGGTACCGGCAGGCAACTCCTGGAGTTGAGCGCGTGAAGCCTGCGGGAGCTGACCGAATCGACCTTCCTGATCGGTAGAGATGAGCTGAGCGGTCGGCGGTTTCGCGGACCGTCAGCGCTAGCCTCCCGAGTGCCTGGGTGTCCGGTCGGATTCGTGCGAGGCGGGCAGCGACCGGCCAACCGGTCAATCCCGCCGGTGTCGGTGATGTCGGCGTGGGCCAAGACCGTCATCGGGGGGCTCCTCAGCTCGCTGCAACCGAGCGGCTAAACCCGAAGCGCCTGCTCAGGCGGGAGATACCGGGCTTGCCGCGCCCCGCGGTCCGGCGGGGCGCCCTCGCCCGCCGCGCCACAGGCGGGCCAGCTTCATTGAGAACCCCGGGTAGTCGGAGCAGCATCCACGCGATGCCGAGCAACCTGAGTGCGACAAGACACCACCCGTCGACGCGTTCCTCAGCATTCGCACATCGGCAGATCCGGGACAGGTAACCGTGTCCCGAAGCTGCGTTCCCGCTGCATGTGCCGTGGTGGCTGTTCGGGGGCATCCTCCGCGACCTCCGACTGCCACCCGGCGGCGTCACCCGATCCTGGAACTCCGTGGTCGACATCCGAGCGCGGATGGCAAGCCGATCACGGTCAGATCCGCGGCGAACCGTGCCCCTGCCCCGACACATCGGCGAACGCCACGAGGCGACGGCCCTTGCCGGCCTGCAGGCTCAGCGCGAGGACACTGGGCCGTCTGCCGCGGTTCTGGTGCGGTTTCCCCAAACACGGGAAATATCGCCACTTTGGGGATTCAAGTCCCTCGGACGCAAGTGTCTCAAGCTCCAACTTGGCGCCGAGATAGCCACCGCGCCGTCAGCTTGGCCCGTAGCCCTTGGGATCGCAGGTCATTTGCACGGATGCGGTTGGCCGCTTCTTCGTTCCCCACACCCGAACGATCATGCAGTCGGCGGCCGCCAGCTCAAGATCAATACCGCGATTCATCTGCACGGTGTCCTGACAACCAACGCGAACCAGCCGGTCGCCATTTATGATCTTGGGCTGGTTGAGTTGATGCCGACTGAGTAGGGGACAGGCCCGTCCCGCGGTCACCGGATTCCGCGTCACGCGGGGTGGTACGAATGGTTCGAGCTGGTGCTCGCGCGCACAGTCGCCGCTGGTCTGAGGGCCTTCGCCGGCTTCGCGCCCGCGGACGCCGGTGGCGTGCAGGATGCTGATCGCACCCTCCTCAACATTCTCTTCGCCGGTCCGGACCATGTCTTCCGGCTCAACGGGACCCGTGTCGAGATCTTCTCTGGCCTGGGGATCATCTCGTTAGGCCTCTTGGGTGCGGTCAAGTGGGGGAGTGCTGCCGCAAGATCGAGCGCCGCTCTTCCTCACCCATCGATTCTTGGGGCCACTCTCGTGGAACGGCCCGGTGCCTGCCCACTCGGATGGAATCGGCCTCGCCATTCATCTGTCTCGTGAGGTGAGGCAGAAATCTGCCCGAGCAATCAAATTCCGCTCGGGTCGAATAGCTTGCTCTTTCAGCTTCCGCCGCCACCGGGCTGGATCCAAGCGACTTGACTCCCTGCACGCTGCGGAACGAGTTCAGTTTCAGCGGAGCGCCTCATTCGGATCGCCCCATCGAGGTGTATCAAGAAATTTGAGGAAATCTGCTGCTCGCCCGGGAACGCCAACTCCCGTTGCGTCCCATCGTCCGCAAATGTTCCGCCAACGGCCGCGGACTCGCTCGGAGCTGGAGCGGGCATCGAGACCGGCATCCTGTCAAGACCGAATCTCGACGCAACCTTCAGGCGGACTTCGCGCTTGTTCATCACCGCGAGCAGTGGGCGAACAGGCTGGTCAGGGCTGTCGACGGCCTGCTCGCCGCCGGGATCGCCACGCGGCGGATCGCGTTCGACATCGGCGCACCCTCCCTCCTCGGCGATCGAACTCGACCCCTTTCGCGCCCATGGAAACCATTTTCCCAACATTGCCGGAATTTGAGGCGGCGCTCGTTGGGGCGATTCATCCGAACCCCAGGTGGGGAACGCTTCTCCGTCACGTCGAAAGCGACATTTCGCCCAAGATCGTTCCAGGTCCCGACCGGCGCGAAACGTCCATTGTGGTCAGCTTCGACATCGGGCGTGCACTCGTGTATCGCGTTGGGGATTCGCGCGCTCAAAGCTAGCGTTTGTGATGCACAACACGGCTTCTGCGGATGCCTTTCACGCCGAACTAAAAGGATTGTCGATCCCCGATCGGGTGATATAGGCTTCTGCCGCTGACCCGACCGACGGCCGGAAAAGGGACTTCATCAATCATGTTGTCTTCCGAAGACTTGCTGGAAAGCGCTGCCCTCGACGCCACCACCGCGGCATCCGGGTCGCTCGATTCGTTCCCGGTCCTCGGCATCGACCACCTCCGATTCGTCGTGGGCAATGCCAAGCAGGCCGCGCACTTCTACGCGACGGCATTCGGCATGCGCTGCGCCGCGTACCGGGGGCCGGAGACCGGGTATCGCGATCGGGCCGAGTACCTCATGGTCGCCGGGCGAGCCCGGTTCCTGCTCACCGGTGCGGCCCGTCCGGGCACCGAGATCGACCGCCACCTGGCGGTCCACGGCGACGGCGTCGTCGACATCGCGCTGCGGGTCGCCGATGTGGACCGCGCGTACGAGAACGCAGTGCAGCGCGGCGCGACCGGGCTGGAGACGCCGCACGACGCTGAAGGCGCCGACGGTGTGCGGCTCGCGGCGATCGCGACCTTCGGCGACGTCCGGCACACGCTCGTCGAGCGGACCGACGACGCGGTGTTCCTGCCGGGCTTCGAGGAGCGGGAATCGACCGGTTCCGCCGAGGGAGCCTTTTTCGAGATCGACCACGTGGTCGGGAACGTCGAGCTCGGCCGGATGAACGAGTGGGTGGAGTTCTACCAGCGGGTGATGGGCTTCACGAACATGAAGGAGTTCGTCGGCGACGACATCGCCACCGAGTACTCGGCGCTGATGTCGAAGGTGGTCGCCGACGGGGAGCACAAGGTCAAGTTCCCCATCAACGAGCCGGCCGCAGGCGAGAAGAAGTCGCAGATCGACGAGTTCCTGGAGTTCAACGGCGGCCCCGGGGTGCAGCACATCGCGCTGGCCACCGACGACATCACCGCGGCGGTGCGCCGGATGCGCGCGGCCGGGGTGCAGTTCCTGGACACGCCGGACGCCTACTACGACACGTTGGAGGAGTGGGTCGGGGAAACCCGGGTGCGGCTGGACGAACTGCGGGAGCTCAAGATCCTCGCGGACCGCGACGAGGACGGCTACCTGCTGCAGATCTTCACCGCGCCGGTCCAGGACCGGCCGACGCTGTTCTTCGAACTGATCGAGCGCCACGGCTCGCAGGGATTCGGCAAGGGCAACTTCAAGGCCCTGTTCGAAGCTGTCGAGCGCGAGCAGGCCCGGCGCGGAAACCTCTGATCGGCCTCGGCGGGAGGACCCCGTACCCGATGACATCGAACTCACTTGAGACCGCACCACGTCCGCTGCTGGCCTTCGTGCGCCTGGGGCGCCCGAAGTTCCTCTTCCAGAGCATGCTGGTGGTCGCCGCCGGCGTCACGATCGCCGTTCACAGCGGCCACCAGGCGAACCTCGGCTGGTACCTGGTGACCCTGCTGTTCGCGTGGTGCACGCACCTGATGACGCACTACTGCAACGAGTACTTCGACCTGGAGGCCGACCGGGCCAATGCCGCACCCACGTCCTGGACCGGCGGCAGCCGGATCCTGGTCGGCGGACACCTGCGGCCCGAGGTGAGCCTCGGCGCGGCGTTCGTGCTGCTGTTCGTCGGGGTGCTGCTGATCGCGCTGCTGCCGAGCCTGGAGACCCGGCTGGTGGCGACGGCGATCATCGCGGTGGCCTGGCTCTACACCGCTCCTCCGCTGCGGCTGAACTACCACGGCCTGGGCGAGGTCAGCAGCGCGCTGGTGCTGTACGGGCTGGGACCGCTGCTGGCGTGGGTCGTGCAGGCCGGGACGATCGAGCCCGCCGGGCTGGGCTACGTCGGCGTGCTGTTCGTGTTCCAGTTCCTGCGGATGTCCATCATGAACCTCTCCGACATCGAAGGGGACCGGGCCACCGGCAAGCGCACCCTCGCGGTGCGGCTCGGCGCGGCCGGGCTGATCCGGCTGTTCGCGGCCGGCCAGCTCGTCGGGTACGCGGCGATCGCGCTGCTGCTGGTCACCGGCGTGATCCCGGTTTCGGCCGGGCTGTTGATGCTGGCCACCGCTCCGGTGCCGATCTGGGTGACCCGGCAGCTGACCACGGGTGCGCTCGCCGACCCGCGACGGGCCAACGCGGTGACGTTCTGGGCGTCGATGCACATGCCGCTGACCTCCTCGTCGATCATCGTCGGTCTCCTGGTGGACCTGGGAGTCCACGGTGGACTGCTGTGGCAACCGTGGCTGGCGGTGGTCGGGGCGACCTTCCTGATCTTCGGCACCTGGCTGGTGCGCGCCACGCAGGCCAACCGCGCCAGCGCGCCGAGCCCAGCCGGGTGAGAACCCACCCGAACCTGCCCAACCACGAGGAGCGAGGTCGACCATGACGACTTCTCCGGTCACCGCCGATCACGACCTGATCGCGAGCGCGACCCACCGGGCACGCGGACTCACCGAACCGCTGCTGCGCAACATCGTCGAAGCGCTGGACCCGTCGCTGGCCGCGATCGGGGCCTACCACTTCGGCTGGCAGACCGACGAGTCCCACGCCGCGGGCAAGGCGATCCGGCCGACCATGGCGATCCTCGCCGCGGAGGCCGTCGGCGCCCCGCCATCGGCCGCGCTGCCGGCCGCGGCAGCCGCCGAGCTGGTGCACAACTTCAGCCTGATCCACGACGACATCATCGACAGCGACGAGCAGCGGCGCGGTCGGCCTTCGGTGTGGAAGGCCCACGGCGTCCCGGCTGCGATCCTGCTCGGCGACGCGTTGCAAGCCGCCGCGTTCGAGCTGCTGCTCGGCAGCGGCCGGCCGAACGCGGCGGCGGTCGCGGAGCGGCTCGCGGTGGTGATGCGCGAGGTCGTGATCGGGCAGGTGCAGGACATCGAGTTCGCCGGGCGCCCCTGGTCGGGCCCGCAGGCGGTGATGCTCGACGAGTACCAGGCGATGGCCGAGGCGAAGACCGGCGCGTTGCTGGCCTTCGCCGCCGCGGGCGGCGCGCAACTCGCCGAGGCTCCGCCCAGCGCTGTGCAGACCTTCGACGCCCTCGGCCGCCACCTCGGCTTGGCCTTCCAGTGCACCGACGACGTGCTGGGCATCTGGGGTGATCCGGCGGTCACCGGGAAGCCGGTCTTCGGCGACCTGCGCGAGGGCAAGAAGACCTTGCCGGTCATCGCCGCGCTGGCCGCCGACACGCCCGCCGGAGCGCGGCTGGCGCGGCTGCTCACCGAGGGCCCGCGCGACGACGCCGGGCTCCGGCTGGCCGCCGAGCTCGTCGAAGAGGCCGGCGGCCGGAAGTTCGCCGAGCAGGAGGCGTCGAGGCACCTCATCGGGGTTGGCGAGTGCCTGGATTCGCTGGAAATGCCCGCGGCCGTCCGAAATGCCTTCGAGGCGCTGGCGAACACGCTGATCGGAAGGACGCGGTGACCGGAGAAACGTCCACGGCGAACCGGGTGGAACAGGCCATCCACGCCTCCGAGCAGGCTCTGCTCGACGCGGCGGGCACCGGCTCCTGGCCGAGTCCGCGCCGCGCTGCGGTCTCCGGTGCCGCAGGCGCGGTCCTGGCCCTGCACTTCGCCGACGCCGATCGGTCGGCGGACCTGATCGCCGACGGCATCGCATGGCTGCTGCAGGTGCAGAACCCCGACGGCGGCTGGGGCACCCTCGAAGGCTTCCCCAGCGACTTCGTCGCGACCGCGATGGCCACGGCGGCGTTGCACCTGGCGGCGGGACCGGACGGCGCGGACAGCGTCTCCCGCGCACGCGGCTGGATCGACCGCCGGGGCGGCGTCGCGGGAATCGGCGACCCGATGATGGAACAGCTGTGCGGTCTGGTGCTGTCCATCGCCGGCCTGCAGGACGCGAACCGGTTGCGGCGAGTTCCGGTCGAGCTGGTCCTGCTGCCCGCCGCGCTGCGCAGGCGGCTGCTGTCCTACCTGACCCCGCCGTTCCTGGCCCTGTCGTTCATGCAATCCCGGCAGCGCAAGCACAATCCGCTGACCCGGGCGATCGACCGGCTCGCCCGACCGGTCGCGGCACGACTGCTGGAGGCGTTCGACCAGCAGGAAGGCCGGGTCGGTTCCTATGGCGGCGATCCATGGCTCACCGGCCTGCTGTGCACGGCGCTGACCCGGGCCGGCGCTGCCCCGGAGCTGGCCCGGCGTTCGGTGGAGTACCTGCGGATGACGGCGCAGCCCGGTGGTTCCTGGCACCTGGTCCACGGCGTCGAGGCCGAACGGGTGGAGACCACCGGCATGGCCTTCAGCGTCCACGGCCTGGCGCTGGCCGGTCACTCCGCCGACCCGCGGGTGCTCCGGGCCCGCGACTGGCTGGCCCGGTGCCAGCAGCTCGAACCGTCCGAGGTGTACGCGAGCCCGGCGGGCGCGTGGACCTGGACCGGCCGCAGGGGCTGGCCGAACGCAATGGAAACCGTTCTGGTGCTGCGGATCCTGGTGGACGGCGCAGAGCTCGATCCGGACACCGAGCGGATCATGCGGCGCGGCATCGCGTGGCTGATCGCGCAGCAGGACAAGAGCGGCTCGTGGAGCACTTTCGTGCGAAACACGCTGGTACCGCTGGACGGTCCGTGCACGTTCATCACCGCGCAGGCGATCGAGATCCTGCACAACGTCGGCGTCGCCACTTCGGACCCGCCGATCCGCCGCGCCCTGCGCTGGCTCGAGCGGCACCAGGCGCCCGACGGGTCGTTCGAGGCCAGTTGGCATCGTGGCGGCGTGCCCGGCACCGCCGCCGTGGTGCACGCGCTGACCGCGCTCGGCATGCCCGGGCACCCGGTCGCGATCAAGGCCAAGGACTGGCTGCTGGCCGCGCAGCTCGACGACGGTTCGTGGAGCACCGGGCGCGGTGATCAGGACGGCACCCCGGACGAGACCGGGCGCGCGATCCGCGCGCTGGTGGCCTGCGGCGAGCACGAAGCGGCGCGGCGCGGCGTCGAGTGGCTGGTCGCCGCCCAGCAGCCGGACGGCTGGTGGGAGGCGGGCCAGGCCTGCATCTACATCCGGGATCACGTGCACTACTCGGATCCGCTGATCGCACAGGGGTTGGCGATCGGTGCGCTCGCGGCTTATCGGGAGGTGGGCAATGACTGAGGCCTACGACGTCGTGGTCGCCGGGGCCGGTGTCGGCGGCTTGGCGGCCGCGCACGCGCTCGGCGCGCGGGGCTTGCGGGTGCTGTTGCTGGAGAAGCAGCGGAAGCCGGTGGCGATCCCCAAAGGCGAAGTGCTGCAACCGAGTTCGATCGAAATCCTGCGGGAATGGGGCGTGTTGCCCGAGTTGCGGGACCGCGGCGCGGTGCAGTTGGACCGGCTGGTGATCCGCGAGGCCGACGGCCGTGAGGTGATGGTCTTCGACTACGCCGCGCTGGCCGGTCGAGGGCACCACCTGCTCAGCCACGACTACTCGGAAATCCTCGGCGTGCTCGCGGACTGCCTCGCCGACGAGGTCGAGTGGCGGCGCGGTGCGCTGGTCAAGGACCTGAGCCGGGACGCGAGCGGGCGGGTGGACGGGGTCGTGGTCGACGAGGGCGACCGGACCTACGAGGTGCGCGCACCACTGGTCGTCGCCGCCGATGGCCTGTCCTCCCGGCTGCGCAAGCTGGCCGGGATCACCACCGACCCGGTCGAGTACGCCCACCGGTTGGCGTCCTTCGACCTCTCCGGCGGACCGGAGCTGCCGAGCGAGGTGTCCGCCTACCTCACCGACCGCGGCCTGCGGCTGGTCTACCCGCTGCCCGGCAACCGGATCCGGCTCTACGTGCAGGTGGGTGCCGATGAGCTGCGCGGCGTCAAGAAGGACGAGCTGACGGCGTGGTGCGAGGGGATCGTGGCCGATGCGCCGTCGCTGCGGCCGCTGCTCGATCCGTTGCGTGCGAGTGTCGACTCCCGGCAGTTGCTGAAGCTGTGGCGGTTCACGGCATCCAGGATGTCGGTGCCCGGACTGGCCATGGTCGGCGAGTCGGCGCACGCCGTGCACCCGATGGCCGCGCAGGGGATGAACACCGCCATAGCCGACGCGCACGCCCTGGCCGGGCTGGTCGGCGACGGTCCGCTGCAGAAGCCCGCGGTGGACGCGGCGCTGGCGAGCTACCAGAAGGCGCGCGCCGGTTGGGTCCGCCACATCGACCGGATGAGCCACGACGCGACCCGGATGATCACCGATACGTCGTGGGCGGGCAAGGTGATCGGCCGCCGGATGCTGCGCCACACCAGCCGGAACAGCCGCTTGCGCTACGTGGCGACCTACAACATGGCCGGGCTGGGCATCCGCCCGTTCACCGTGCTGGACCGGATGCACCAGCTCGGGCTGCCGGATCCGCGATCGGGAAGGGTCCCGACGTGGGCGTGAACGGACGAGCAGTGGTGCTGGGCGGTGGCCTGGCTGGTGTGCTGGCGGCGTCGGTGCTCGCGCGGCACCTGGATTCGGTCGTCGTGGTCGAGCGCGACCGGTACCCCGACGGTCCGGTCGTCCGCAAGGGCGTTCCGCAGGCGCAGCACGGACATCTGCTGCTGACCGGCGGGATCCGGCAGCTGGAGGCGCTGCTGCCCGGCGTCGTCGACGAGCTGCTCGGGCACGGCGCACGCCGGCTCGGGCTGCCCCGAGACGTGGTGTCGCTGACCGCTCAGGGCTGGATGCCGCGGTTCCGCGAGATGCGCTTCGCGCTGTCCTGCAGCAGGGCCCTGCTGGACTGGGTCATCCGCAAGCGGGTGCTCGGCGACGGCCGGATCCGGGTGGAGGAGGACACCACCGCGTTGCGGCTGTGCGGCGACGGTGCGCGGGTGGCCGGGGTGCTGGTGCGGGATCGGGCGTCCGGGCAGCCGCGGCTGCTCGAAGCGGACCTCGTGGTCGACGCGACCGGACGCGGTTCGAAGGCGCCGGAGTGGCTGCGGCAGCTGGGACTGCCGGAGGTGCGCGAGGAGCTGGTCGATCCCGGACTCGCCTACGCCACCCGCCTCTACCGCGTACCGCCGGGTGCGCCCGCGGACTTCCCCAACGTCTCGATCCAGGCAGAACCCGGCAACGGTCGCCCCGGCCGGGCCGGGGTGATCTTCCCCATCGAGGGCGGCCAGTGGTTGGTGACCCTCTCCGGCACCAGGGGTGCGGAACCCCCGGTGGACGAAGCGGGTTTCGAGCAGTTCGCCCGGGAGCTGCCGCACCCGGTCATCAGCGAGCTCATCGCCGCCGCCGAGCCGCTCGGCCGCGCCCGCGGTTACCGCAACAACGCCAACCGCCGTCGCCGCTTCGACCGGCTCCGCCGGTGGCCGGAGGGCTTCCTGGTGATCGGCGACGCGGTGGCGACGACGAACCCGACCTACGGGCACGGCATGTCGGTGGCGGCCGGCGAAGCGGTCGCCCTGCACCGGGGGATGCACCGTTACCAGCTGCACCGGGGGAGTGCCCGCCGCATCCAGCGCGGGATGGCCGCCGCCGCGCAGGCGTCCTGGATGATGGCGACCAGCCAGGACCGGCTCTACCCGGACGTGGTCGGCGGCGAGCCCAGCCGCGCCTCGTTCGTGCAGAAGCGGCTGACCGACCGCCTGCAACGGGTCGCTGCCGAGGACCCGGTCGTCTTCGACGCGCTGTTGCAGGGCCACACGCTCTCCGGAGTGCCGTCTCCACTGGTCATCCCCCGGGTGGTCCGGGGCTTGCTCCGCGGCGGCGCCCGCCCGAACCACGACGACCCGCCGTTCACCCCCGCCGAACGAGCCGTGTTGGCACCGCAGGACCCGCTCGAAGGAGACAAGGCTTGACCGACCAGATGGCGTTCACCGAGGACGAAGTCGCGCAGTTCTACGACGGCCTGGAGAAGTTCCTCTCCTCCTGGCTCGGCGAGAGCATCCACTACGGCTACTGGCCCGGCGGTGCCGGTGGCTCGTTCACCGAAGCCCAGGACCGGCTGACCCGCCTCCTCGGCGACCGCCTCGCGCTGCGCCCCGAGCAGCGGCTGCTCGACGTCGGCTGCGGAACCGGCCGCCCCGCCATGCTGCTCGCCCAGGCCTCAGGTTGCGCGGTCACCGGGATCACCATCAGCCAACGGCAGGTCGAGACCGCTCGGCAGCGCGTGGCCGGGATCGCGGACAAGGTCGGTTTCGAGCTCGTCAACGCGATGGAAATGCCCTATGCCGACGGCGAGTTCGACGCCGCGATGGCACTGGAATCGCTGCTGCACATGCCCGACCTGAAGCGGGCCCTGTCCGAGGTGCGGCGGGTGCTGCGGCCGGGTGGCCGCTTTGTCGTCGCCGACTTCTTCGAGGTGTCGAAGGCGTCGGCGCCGCCGGGTGGCATCCCGTTCAACCCGCCACCGCCGCTGGAGGAGCTGACCGACCAGATCCGGACGGCGGGATTCGAGGTGATCGACGTCCTCGACATCACCGAAGCCACCCGGCCGACCTACGCGGAGCTGCTCGCCGCGGTGCGCGCACAGCAATCCACATTGGACTCGATCCAGGACTCCCGGATCGCGGAGCAGGTTCAGCGGGCCATCCCGCTGATCGTCGAACACGCCCAGGAGCACACCGGCTACGCGGTTCTCACCCTCCGCAGGAGCTGAACTCCGCCGTGCCCCCTGGAAGCCGAGGAACGAGCCTCGTTCCTCCTTGTCTCGGCATCGGGGCCGTGAGCAGCGATGGTCTCCACCACCGCTCATGACCTCGGTGCCGCACACGCATGCCGGCCCCAGCCAGGCTGGAAAACGCTCGATGGAAGGAAGAACCGACTTGACCGACCAGAGCACCTTCACGTCGGACGAGGTCGCGATGTTCTACGACCAGCTGGAGGAGTTCTTCTCCGCCGTGCTCGGTGAGAGCATCCACTACGGGTACTGGCCGGATGGCACCGATTCGCCATCGCTGACCGACGCCCAGGACCGGTTGACCGCGCTGCTCGGGGAGAAGCTGGCTCTCGGCCCCGAGCACCGGCTGCTCGACGTCGGCTGCGGGACCGGCCGCCCCGCCACGCTGATCGCGCAAGCCCTCGGCTGCAGCATCACCGGCATCACCATCGCCGAGCGCCAGATCGAGGCGGCCGACCAGCGCGCCGCTGCGGCCGGGGTCGCCGACCGGGTGCGCTTCCAGCTCGCCGACGCGATGGCAATGCCCTTCGCCGACGACGAGTTCGACGCCGTCCTGGCGCTGGAATCCCTGCTGCACATGCCTGACAAGAAGCGCGCTCTGGCCGAGGAGCACCGGGTGCTGCGTCCCGGCGGGCTCCTGGTCGTCGCCGACTTCTTCGAGACCAAGCCGCTGCCGCCGGGCACGGTGCCGGATGCGGCGGTCGACGTGCTGCCCAACCACGTGCCACCGCCCCTGGAGGAGATGACCGGTCTGGTGCGCGAGGCCGGGTTCGAGGTGACCGAGGTCCTGGACATCACCGAGCAGACCCGGCGCTCCGGAGAGGCGATCCTGGCCGCGATCGGCGCCTACCGGCCCTCGGTGGAATCGGCGCAGGGCGAGCGGATCGCCGAGCAGGTCCAGCAGGCGATACCGATGATCGTCGAACACGCCCAGGAGCACACCGGCTACGTCGTGCTCACCGCGCGCAAGGCGGTGTCGGCATGACGGCGGCCGAGCAGCAGTTCTGCCCGTTCGACGTGGGCGAGGAGTTCCGGCGGCTCCGGGAGGACGATCCGATCTCCCGCATCGAGCTGCCCAGCGGAACACCGGCGTGGTTCGTCGCCCGGCACGCCGACGCCCGCCACGTCCTCACCGACGAGCGGCTCAGCAGCGTCGACGCGTCCCGGCTGATGCGGCCGGGTGCGGGAGACGACCAGGTCGCGCCGCCCGGGCCCGGGGTGCTGCTGTTCCACGACCCGCCGGAGCACACCCGGCTCCGGCGCATGCTGGCGGGCAACTTCACCGTTCGGCGGATGAACCAGCTGCGGCCGATGGTGGAGTCGATCGTCAACGCCCAGCTCGACGAGATGGCACGAGCCGGTTCGTCGACCGACTTCGTGCGCTCGTTCGCGCTACCGGTGCCGTCCCTGGTGATCTGCGAACTCCTCGGCGTGCCGTACGCGGACCGCGCCGAGTTCCAGCGGCGCACCGCCGCGCAGGTGGACCTCGCGATGGGCGAGGAACACGCCGCCGCGTTGTGGGCCGAGTCGACCGAGTACATGGCGCGGCTCGTCGTCGACAAGCGCGCCAATCCCACCGACGACCTGCTCGGGCGGCTCGTCGCCGAGCACGGCGCGGAGCTCTCCGATGCGGAGCTCGCCGGTATCGGCGTCTTCCTGCTCGGCGCGGGCTACGAAACCACGGCCAACATGCTCGGGCTGGGCACGTTGCTGCTCCTGCGCCATCCGGAACAGCTCGCCCGGCTGCGCGACTCCACCGGCGACGGAACCGCGGTCGACCGCGCGGTGGAAGAACTGCTGCGGATCCTGACGGTCGTCAACAACGCGGCCATGCGGCAGGCGAAGGAAGACGTCACCGTTGGTGGGCAGCTCATCCGCGCCGGGGAGTTCGTGCTCGTCTCGCTGGGCTCGGCCAACCGGGACGACGCCGTTCACGAGCGCCCCGACGAGTTCGACATCGGGCGCGCTCCCGTCGGACACATGGCTTTCGGCCACGGCATCCACCACTGCCTCGGTGCGCCGCTGGCGAGGCTGGAGATGCAGGTCGCCTTCCCGGCGCTGCTGAAGCGGTTCCCCGCGCTGCGGTTGGACGTGCCGTTCGACGAGATCGAGTACTTGCCCCGGTCCCTGGTGCACGGCGTGCGCGCCCTGCCGGTGGCGTGGTGAAACGGGAGGCGTGATGACCGAGCACGAGGCCCCGGCGTTCCCGATGGCCCGGCCACCGGGCTGCCCGCTGGACCCGCCCGCGGAGTACGGGCGAATGCGGGCCGAGGCCCCGGTTGCCCCGGCGATCCTGCCCGACGGCAGCCGGGCGTGGTTGATCAGCCGCTACGCCGACGTGCGCGCGGTGCTGCGCGACCCGCGGGTCAGCGCGGACCTGCGCAAACCCGGCTTCCCGATCATCTCCGCGGCCGAGCGCACCCTGGTCGACGCTGGCTTCCACCCCGGGTTCATCCGGACCGACCCGCCCGAGCACGGGCAACTCCGCCGGATGGTGTCGGCGGACTTCAGCATCAGGCGGGTGAAGGCGTTGCAACCGGCCATCCAACGGCTGGTCGACGAACTCCTGGACCGCATCGTCACCGGCCCGAAACCGGTGGACCTGGTCACGGAGCTGGCACTGCCGGTGCCGAGCACGGTGATCTGCTGGCTGCTCGGGGTGCCCGTCGCCGACATCGGCAAGTTCAACGAGTGGACGCGGGCCGTGGTCGACGCCGACACGACCCCCGAGCAGACCCAGGAGGCCAACGCGGCGATCCTGGGCTACTTCGACGAGCTGATCGCGGTCAAGCAGCGGGAACCCGCCGACGACATCGTCTCCCGGCTCGTCCGGCAGCACGAGGCAGGCAAGCTCACCCGGCCCGACGTGATCACCACCTCGATGCTGCTGCTGATGGCGGGGCACGAGACCACCGCCAACATGATCTCGCTCGGTGTCCTCACCCTCCTGCAACACCCGGAGCAGGCCGCCGCGCTGCGCGAGAACGCAGACCTGGCTGCTCGCGCGGTCGAGGAACTGCTGCGCTACCTGTCGATCTCGGAGTTCGCCACCACCCGCGTCGCCACCGAAGACCTGGAGGTGGGAGGCAGGCTCATCCGCGCAGGCGACGGGATCGTGGCCCTGACCCCGTCGGCCAACCGGGACGCGACGGCCTTCCCGGATCCGGACACCGTGGACATCCACCGGAGGTCCAGGCAGCACGTCGCCTTCGGCTTCGGACCGCACCAGTGCGTGGGCCAATCACTGGCACGGGCCGAACTGCAGGTCGTCTTTCCCGCGCTGTTGCGGCGAATTCCGACCTTGCGGCTGGCCGTTCCCGCCGAGGAACTCCGCTACAAGCTCGACGAAGGCATCTTCGGCCTGCTGTCGCTCCCGGTGACCTGGGACTGAGCCCGACGCACGAAGGTCCGGGCCGGACGTGCCGATGCTTGGCCGTGGCGGCCCGGATCCTTTCCGGCTCACCGAACGTCCCGGCGGTTGAGCGCCGCGAGCCCCGTTGCGGCGAACACCACCGCCAGCACGGTCCTGATCAGCAGTGGCGCGGCGGCGAATTCGCCGCCGGTGAGGATTTCCGGGGTTCCCGGGATCGGCGCCTGCGCCGCTCTGCAGCTGATCGCAAGACTGGGTCCGGCAACGGTCGAACGACACGTCCTGAGCCTGGCTGAGCAGCTCGTCGAAAAGGCCCGTCGCCATCGGGATGCACCGACCGCACGATGGCCCGCTTTCGTGGATTGCCGATCGCGGATCGAATCAGGGAAATTTGCGACGCCGCGAGCCCGACCGGTCAGCGCTTCTTCGCCAACGGGACAGAGCGGAGAGAAACATCGGAGGTCACCTCTTGCCGGATGTCGGGTCGCCGCGGAGACGAGGTCGGCCGACCTGGCAGGCTGGCGCGAGGCCTCGATCGAGGTGCGGGGAACGAAGGCACGTCCGCCGGTCCCGGAGGTCACCGTCGTGCCGGCACCACCTCTGGAACCGCTGGCGCTCACGCCGGACTTGGCCACCCCGGGGGGCGTGGAGCTGGCCGGGCTCGACGACGTGCCGTGGAGCGGCCTGGAGCACGCGCACGGGTCCGCCGACGACGTCCCTGTCCTGCTGCGCGAGCTGGCGAACGGCACGGGGGAGTGGGACGAGGTCCTCGACGAGCTGTTCGGCGATGACCTGCTGCACCAGGGCGACTGCTACGAGGCCACCGTCCCCGCGCTGCCGTTCCTCACCAAGCTGATCGTCGCCGACGTGGTGCCCGCGCGGAGCGCCGGGACCTCTACCTGTGGCTGGTGGTCGCTGGTGGCCGCCGCAACGACAACCTGGTCGCGTTCGCCGACCTCGCGCTGGACGGGGAGGAGCCGCTCCAGCCGGGGGCGTGGACCGAGGAGGTGTTCCGGACCGTCGGCGACCAGGTTCCGGTGCTGCTGGACCGGTGGAACGCCGAGCCGCCGGGGATACGATTCGTGCTCGCCGTTCTCGCCGCGCAGCATCCCGAGCACGGCGGGCGGCCGACCAGATCGCTGCGTTGGCTGCCGAGCTCGACGGGACGCAGCAGGGTGCGTACTTGCGGCTGGCCGTGGAACTCGTGCACGGCCGCAACGCGCAGGCGCTGGCCCTCGCCTCCGAGATTGTCGACTGGGCGGACCGCCTGGAGCCGAGATGGCTGGAGGCTCCGGGCGTGCCCGACGACATCAAGGCGGCGCACGTGCTGGCCGAAGGCGCGCTCTACACGATCGAATAGCGGCGCCGCTCGGCCACCGGGACCACGATCCTAGGCTCGGCCATGTGCCGGTGAACTGCCGGTCAGCAGCCGCGCTTCAGCGTCCGTGAGTCGCTTCTTCGCTGTTTCCAGGGGGCGCGGACCGGTCGGCATGCAGGCGCTGGGGCAACCTGCGGTTCGCGCGTACCGGGGACGATCCGGTCAGGAAGTGAGCTCGCGCTGCGCGGAGGCGTCCCACTCCTGGGGGTCTGGTCTCGCCGCTCCCTGCGGCAAGGCGCCGGGGATCTCCGGCGCGATCACGGCCGTGACATCGGCAGACGTCCTCGTCCGCCGTGACTCGGCCTCCCGTTCGTCGTGCCAGAGGGGCTTGCGGTCGACCCCGAGCCGCAGGACCTCCGGCCGTGCGTAGTGGCCCTTCGAGTCGACCCAGGCCTTGACGATGCGGACGTCGGAGAAGTCGACTGTGGCGGTGACGAGCTTCTCCTCCTCTCCCGTGTGCGGTCCGCCGAGGAAGGAGTTGAAGGGGTGGATGACCGCCGACCAGCCACCTCCGGCCGTCACGAAGTTCTGTTCGCCAAGGTTGTCCCGCATCCAGTTCAGGCAGGTGTCGTCAACAGGGTTGGAGGCGCACACAACGAAGACCTGCGCCGTGAGCGCGTGCGTCTTCATCATGGCCTCGATCTGGGCGTCCGCGACGGTCTCGAACCCCGCCATCGTGGACAACGCCGGCCATGCCGCGGCGTGGATCTGCTGACCCTGCTCGATCAGCGCCTGCCGGGCCAGGTTCATCGTGTGCTCCCAGCAGGCCAGCCCTCCGACCCGGCCGGAACGGGAGTCGAACACCGACAGTGTCGCGCCTCCACCCTGTCCCCAGACGATGCGCTCGGCGTACGTCGGCTGGAGCTTGCGGTGCACACCCAGCAAGCTCCCGTCGGCGTCGATGTAGACCTGCGAGTTGAAGCAGGTTCGGGTGCCCTTGAGCCGCTCACTGATGCCCAGGACGACTTCGACGCCGGCGCGGGCGCAGGCCGCCTGGACCCGGGCGATCTCGGGACCGGGTACCTCGATCGAGGCATCGGTGTACTCAGCGTTGGCGGCCACCTGCTGCAGCGGCGGGTAGCACTCGATCCAGTAGGGATAGCCCGGCACGAACGTTTCCGGGAAGACCAGGAGGTCGATGTCCTCGCGGCCGGCCTGCTCGACGAATCCGATCACTTTGTCGATGGTCACGTCGGTGTTCATGAACACGGGCGCGGCGTGCACCGCCGCAACCCGCCTTGCGGTGCCCTCTTGCTGGGTCATGACGAACCTCCTGATGGTCCATGGCCGAGCCGCTAGGCTATTAGCCGAGCAAGAATTATCAACACCTGAAGGCATTGAGAGCACGTACTGTCCAGGTACGTACCAACCACCATGGAGGCGTAGCCTTCCGCCTCTGGAGGTTCTTCGCGCGTAAGCGGGAGATGACCCGCTGCGCCTGGCGGTAGCCACAACCTCCGCGCGGTTGATTTCCCGTAAGTCGTCGTGGGTGCGACCACCAGCAGCGCCGGAACAACGACCCGGACGTAGGTGATGGCGGTATTGACTTTGCGCGGTGCGCGTCACGGTCCACCCTCGCGCAGCGCCGGACGTAACCAGCGATCAGATCGGCACCTTGTCTATTGTGGACTCTAGTCAGGAGCCGAACACCGAGCGTCCGAGCCCGCGCCCTCTATGCGTCGCGTCACCAGAACGCCGCCCCAGGTTCCACATGCTCGGCAGAGAACTTCACCAGGGCTAGACAGGGTTTTGTGCGATGCAGCGGGTGGCGGATCTCTGCCGGGGTGTTGTGCTCGGCTCAGTCGAGTTTTTCGATTGCTGCGACCGCTTCCCAGTGGGCGCCGAGTGTGTTGAGCAGGGTTGCGATGTTGGCGTCGCGGGCGATGTCGTTGCCTGCCAGCAGGGCCTCGTCCAGTCGTCGGGCGCGCTGGTGGACCTGGGTGAGCACCGCCTCGCCTTCCTCGGTGAGGGACAGCAGTTTGCGGCGGGCGTCGCGCGGGGATTCCACGCGCCGGATGAGGTTTCGTCGCTCGAGCCTGCGGCACAGGTCGGCCATCGTCGAGGTGTCCAGCGCGGCGGCGTCGGCCAGTGAGCTCTGGTCGCTGCCCGGATAGGCGCGGACAGCGGAGAGCACCGCGAACTGCGGGCCGGTCAGCACCGAGTCGACGTGGCGGTTCCAGGCGGCGAGGTAGGCCTGGTACAGCCGACGGGCGCCGTAGCCGGGGGCGGCCAGCAGGTCGGCGGGTGGTGCCGGATCGACGGCAGACGCATCCGCAACACGCCGGCCCGTGCGCGTCGGCTCCCCCATTGAGTTCCTCCCATGCGGCTCGGGCACCTGGGTCAGGTGCCCGTTGATAATACGTGCCCGGATGGTTGCTCCCGGGTGCGGGATCGGCCTGGCTCGGGGCCGGCTGGGCCTGTCCGGATGGTGCAACGGGGGTTCGTGCAACGGGGTCGTCCCGTTCGTCGGGTCGGCCGATCGGCCGGTCCCCGGCGAGGGGCAGTCGGGGGCTCGGTACGCGGAGGTACTGCGAAAAACAACTCTTGCGTACCCGGATAATACGTGCTCGGATTGTCTGCGGAGGTGGTCAACGGTGGACCAGAACCTGTTCAACGACATCTGCTTGCAGCAGCTGCGCCTGTCCGGCGTGCACGAGGGTGAGACGGTCGTCGTGCTCACTCGCGGTGGGGAGCGCGCGGAGTACGCGGACGCGTTCCTGTGGGCCGCGCAGCAGTTGGGAGCCGCGGCGTTCCACATGCGGTTGCCCTCGCCGGCGAGCGCTTCGGGGGCGTGGGCCGTGGGCGACTCCGGGCTCGGGAACATCCCCAAGGCCGTGGACGCGCTCAAGGGCGTCGACATGGTCGTGGACTGCACCTTCTTGCTGTTCAGCAAGGAGCAGTTCGCCATCCAGGACGCCGGGGTCCGGATCCTGACCGCCGTCGAGCCGCCGGAGCTGCTCGCCCGGTTGATGCCGACGAAGGAGTTGCGCGAGCGGGTCGAGACCGGCGCCGAGCTGCTGGCCAAGGCGAGCACGATGCGGATCACCAGCCCGGCGGGCACCGACGTCACCTACAAGCTCGGCATGTACCCGACGCTGTCGGAGTACGGCTACACCGACACCCCCGGGCGATGGGACCACTGGCCGGCCGCGTTCGTGTTCACCGGCGGAGCCGACGACGGTGTCGACGGGAAGATCGTGCTCTCGCCCGGAGACGTGCTCCTGCCGTTCAACACCTACGTGCAGACCCCGGTGGAGATCACCATCGAGGAGGGCTTCATCCGCGACATCCGCGGCGGCGCCGGGTCCTCCGGGCTGGACGCGGACCTGCTGCGCTCCTACATCGAGAGCTTCGACGACCCGCGCGGCTACGGGATGAGCCACGTCGGCTGGGGCCTCGACGAGCGCGCCCACTGGCACGGCCTGACCCAGTTCCCCGGCGGGATGGGCATGGAGCTGCGCAGCTTCTACGGCAACGTGATGTTCTCCATCGGGCCGAACAACGAGCTCGGCGGCCCGAACGACACCGCCTGCCACTTCGACATCCCGATGCGCGGCAACTCGCTGTACCTCGACGACGAGCTGATCGTCGACGCGGGCGAGCTAACCGTTGCCGAGATGCGCCCGGCCGGTGGCCGATGAGCGCGGACGCGGCGGTGCGCGAGCACCACATCGGAATGATCGTGCCCAGCTCGAACCTCACCATGGAGACCGAGCTGCCGCGGATGCTGCGAGCTCGGCAGGAGATCGATCCGGGGGATCAATTCATCTTCCACTCCGCGCGGGCGCGGATGCAGCACGTGACCCCCGAGCAGCTGCGGGCGATGAACGCGCAGGCCGAGCGAGCGGCGGCGGAACTGGCCGACGCCCGCCCGTCGGTCGTGGCCACCGCGTGCCTGGTGGCGATCATGGCGCAGGGACCGGGGTACCACTGCACCGCGGAGGACGACATCACCCGCGTGCTGCGCGCCGAGGGTTCCGGTGCCCCGGTCGTTTCCAGCGCTGGTGCGCTGCTGTCCGGCATCGGTGCGTTGGGCGCGCGCAAGGTCGCGATCCTGACGCCGTACATGAAGCCGCTGACCAAGGCGGTGGCGGACTACATCGAGGACGCCGGGATCGAGGTGGTGGACGCGCTCTCGCTGGAGGTGCCGGACAACCTCGCCGTGGCGCGGCTGGATCCGGCCGATCTGCGCGAGCACCACCGCAAGCTCGACCTGTCCGACGCCGACGCGCTGGTCCTGTCGGCCTGCGTGCAGATGCCGTCGCTGCCCTCGATCCAGCCGGTCGAGGACGAGGTGGGGATCCCGGTGCTCTCGGCCGCGACCGCCACCACCTTCCGGATCCTGTCCGAACTCGGACTCGAACCCCGAGTACCCGGTGCGGGCAGCCTGCTCAGCGGAGCGGTCGCCGCCCCGGGAGTGCCCGCGCACGCGGTCTGACTCCCCGTCGCGCGACGCTCGTGGCCGGGGCCGCCCCCTGACGGGGCGTCCCGGCTCCTCGGGCTGCACGTTTTAACCCGTTGCGAGCTCGTGCTCGCTCGTTCGCTTCCTGATCGCCTGCGCCCTCTTCGCGCCGATCAAGAGTGCGTCAAACGGTCATCATCTGCGAACAAATCCTTTTCAAACAAGACCTTGCATATCCGGATAGTACGTGTTCGGATCACCTGAATCCGGCGCGGGTTCCGGCGAGGACGAGGAGGCCAGCGTGGCTGCGAGCCAGTCGTTCGAAGTCGTTGTTGTCGGTGCCGGCCTGGGAGGCCTGTGCGCCGCGCTGTCGCTGCGGCAGCGCGGCCTGCGGGTCACCGTGGTCGAAGCGGCCCCGCAGCTGGGGGAGATCGGCGCGGGAATCCAGACCGCGCCCAACGCCAGCCGGATCCTGATCGGACTGGGACTCCGCGCCGAGCTCGAACGCGTGCGCACCGAACCCCAGGACCAGGTCCGCCGTCGCTGGGCGGACGGGAGCATCATCGGCCAGCTGCCGCTCGGGCAGCGCGTGATCGACCAGTACGGGGCGCCCTACTGGCACTACCACCGCGCCGACCTGCACGGCGTCCTGCTCGCGGCGTGCTTGGACCCGACGGGCCCCGGGCCGGTGGTCGAGGTCGCCACCTCGGCGCAGGTCGTCGATCTCGACCGCACCGATCCGGCGCGCCCGGCGGTGCTGACCGCCGATGGACGCCGGTTCACCGGGGACGTCGTGGTCGGGGCGGACGGCATCCGGTCCGCGGTGCGGGATCTGGCGGGGTTCGACGACACCCTGGAGTTCTCCGGGGAGATGGCCTACCGCGCGCTGATCCCCGGCGACCTGGTGGCCGCCGACCCGGCGACCCGGTTCCTCGTGGACCGCTTCCACTCCACGATCTGGTACGGCCCGGACAAGCACCTGGTGCACTACCTGATCCGCGGCGGCCAGTACCTCAACGTCGTCGCGATCGTCCCGTGCACCGAGGAGATCGCCCGCGACTGGAGCGGCCCGGCGACCGCGGCGCAGCTCGCCGCGGAGTACCAGGACTGGGACGACCGCGTGCCGGCCGTGCTGGCCAAGGCCAAGGACGAGGACGTGTCGGTGTGGGCGATGTACCGCAGGCGCCGCGACCCGGTCTGGGTCGACGGGCGGGTCGCCCTGCTCGGCGATGCCTGCCACGCGATGCTGCCCTACCAGGCGCAAGGCGCTTCCCAGGCGATGGAGGACGCCGCTGTCCTCGCGGAGGAGCTGGGCCGGGTGACCCGCGACGGGATCGAGGCGGCCCTGGTCCGCTACGTCGATCGACGGGCGAAGCACGCGGGCATGGTCCAGGATGCGTCCCTGCAGAACATGAGCTTCTACCACCTGCCCGATGGCCCGGAGCAGCGTGAGCGCGACGAGAAGCTGCGTCGCTTCGACGGTGAGTCCGACGTGTCCTACGACTGGCTGTGGAACGGCAGCCCGCTCACCGACCCGGACACCGAATCCATCCAATACCAGTTCGCACGCTGACGCGTGACGCCGCCGCCACAGCACAACGGAGTGACTCATGCGTACCGGAGACCAAGTCGTCCAGGACCTGCCCTGGCGATGGAGCGTGCAAGGCAAGATCTTCCTGATCGGCGGACTGGGCTACATGTTCGATGCCTGGGACGTCGCGCTGAACGGCTTCCTCACCCCGTTGGTGGGGACCGAGTTCGGGCTGTCGCCGGGCCAGAAGGGGCTGGTGGCCACCGCCAACCTGATCGGCATGGCGGTCGGTGCGGTCGCCTGGGGGACGGTGGCCGACCGCATCGGCCGCAAGCGGGCGTTCAGCATCACGCTGCTGCTCTTCGCGCTGTTCTCCGCGGTCGGCGCGCTGTCGCCGAACCTGGAGATCTTCCTGCTCCTGCGCTTCCTCGCCGGAGTCGGTCTCGGTGGGTGCATCCCGGTCGACTACGCGATCGTCAGCGAGTTCTCACCCCGCCGGCAACGGGGACGGGTGCTCTCGGCGATGGACGGCTGGTGGCCGGTGGGGACTACGCTGGCGGGCGTCTCGGCGACGTTGCTGGTCCCGGTGGACGGGAACTGGCGCTGGATGCTGGTGCTGATGATCCTGCCGGCGGTTCTGCTGATCTGGGTGCGCCGCGGTGTTCCGGAATCCCCGCTGTACCTGGTCCGCAAGGGCCGTGAGGACGAAGCTCGCGCGGTCATCGACGATCTCGTCCGGCGCACCGGGGCGAAGCCGGAGCCCTACGTGATCCCGGCGGCGGTCGCGGAGGACACCCGCGGCGGGGCGCTGGCGGCAGCGTTCGACCAGCTCCGCCGGGTGTGGGCCTTCAACCCGCGGATCACCGCGGTGTCGTGGACGTTGTTCACCAGCGTGATGCTCGTGTACTACGCCGCGCTGAGCTGGATGCCGTCGATCCTGAAGGCGGAGGGCTTCGGCGAGATCGCGGCCTTCGCCTCGACCGCGCTGATGAACGCGGTGGGCATCGTCGGTGTGGTGCTGGCGGTGCTCGTGGTGGACAGGGTGGGCCGCAAGCGGGTCATCGCGACCGCGGGCCCGGCCATGGCGGTGTTGCTGGTGGTGTTCTCGTTGCTGCTGGGAACACCTTCCTGGGCGGTCGTGGCGATCGGCGCCTTCGGCCTGTTCGCGCTGACGGTCATCCCCGTCATGTACGCCTACGTCTCCGAGCTCTACCCGACGGAGCTGCGCGCCTCGGGCTTCGGCTGGGCGTCGTCGTCGAGCCGCGCCGTCACCGGTTTCGCCCCGCTGCTGTTCGGCAGCGTGCTGTGGCCGGTGCTGGGCCTGCCGCTGACCTTCACCGTGCTCGGTGTGCTCGTGGTGGCCGCGGTCGTGTTCATGATGGTCGCCGCGCCGGAGACCCGGGGGCGCGAACTCGACCGCATCACCGATCCCGGGTCGGCGTCGACGGATGTGAAAACCCCTGCGGCACCGGATGCTTCGGTGCACTGATGTCGAGAACCGCTGCGAGTGACGAACAACGAGGAGGTCGACCGCGTGAAGCCCGCTGCGTTCAGCTACCACCGGGCGCATGATGTCGCCGATGCCGTCGGCTTGCTCGGCGAACTCGCCGCGGCGGGAGCGGAGCCGAAGCTCATCGCCGGTGGCCAGAGCCTGATCCCGATGATGAACTTCCGGCTCGCCCGGCCGACGGTCCTGGTCGACCTGGGGCCGTTGCGCCGCGATCCGGCGATGAGCGCGATCCGGCGCGACGGCTCGCAACTGCGGATCGGGGCGCTGAGCACCCATCGTGCCGTCGAAACCGCCGGTCGCGCCTTGGGTCCGGAGTTCGACGTGATCTCCCGGGCGATGCGGTGGGTGGGGCACCTGCCCATCCGCTCCCGCGGCACCATCGCGGGCAGCATCGTGCACGGAGACGCCACCGCCGAGTGGTGTCTGCTCGCCCTGCTCCTCGACGCGGTGATCGTCGCCGAAGGACCGAACGGGCAACGGGAGATCCCGGCCGCGGAGATGTTCTACGGGTTCTACGCCACGGCCGTCGAACCCGACGAGGTCGTCGTGGAAGTGCGCTTCACGCGCCCGGCGCCGCGAGCCGCGCTCACCGAGTTCGCCCGCCGCCACGGGGATTTCGCGATCGTCGACGCGGCGGTCTCGCTCGAGGCCGCCGAGGCGGATCGGCTGGCCGGAGGGCGGGTGGTGCTCGGGGGCGTGGCCCCGGCGCCCATCCGGATTCCGGAGGCCGAGGCCGTGCTGGCCGGTGGTGTCCCCGGGCCGGATCTGTTCACCGAGTGCGGGGAGGCCGCCGCCGCGGCCATCGATCCACCCGACGACGCAGCGGGTACCGGCGCCTATCGCCGCCGGCTCACCCGGACGCTCGTCGCCCAGGCCCTGCACGAGGCGTGGGAGAAAGGAGTGACGCGATGACCGGACGCGATACCGGTGTCCGACATGGATCTCCGCAGTCCGGCGGGAGGCGCTGGGTCGGGGCCGCCGTGCCCCGGCGCGAAGACCCCCGCCTGCTGCGCGGTCGGGGGCGGTTCATCGACGACGTCCAGCTGAGCGGGATGCTGCACGCGGGTTTCGTCCGCTCCACCGTCGCGCACGGCCGGATCCTCGACATCGACCTCTCCGCGGTCCGCGCGGTCGAGGGCGTCGTGGCCGCCTACACCGCTGAGGATCTCGACCTCGGCGACATCGTGGCGCTGCTCGATCGCCCGCCGGAGGAGTTCGCGCCGACCGCGATGCCCGTCCTCGCCAAGGAGAAGGTGCGCTTCGTCGGCGAACCGGTGGCCGTGGTCATCGCCCGCGACCCGTACAGCGTGGAAGACGGCATCGAGGCCGCGGTGGTCACCTTCGAACCCTTCGACGCGATCGTCTCGGAGGAGACCGCGTTCGCCGCGGACGCACCGCTCGTGCACGAGGAGGCACCCGGGAACGTCCTCCTCGACGTGTCGATGTTCGACACACCCGGAGTCGACACCGCGTTCGAGGCCGCCGAATCCGGGCCGGGCTGCGTGGTCGAGGTCGTCACGCGAAGCGGGCGGCAGAACGCGCTGCCGCTGGAAACGCGCGGTGTGGTCGCCTCCTGGGACGATCGCGACGACCAGCTGCTGGTGCAGACCTGCACGCAGGTCCCGCACCAGGTGCGCACGGTGCTGGCCCGGTCGCTGCGCGTCCCGGAGCGCACCGTGCGGGTCACCGTCCCCGACATGGGCGGCGGATTCGGTCAGAAGTGCGTGGTCGGCCGCGAGGAGATCGCCGTCGCGGCGGCGGCCCGGAAGCTGGACCGGCCGGTGAAGTGGATCGAGGACCGCCGGGAGGCCCTGACCGCCGCATTCCTGGCCCGCGAGCAGCGCTACCGCACCCGCGCGGCGTTCGACGCCGACGGCCGGATCACCGCGCTGGACGTCGACGTCGTCTGCGACATGGGCGCCTACTCCTGCTACCCGTTCACGGCCGGCATCGAACCGCTGATGGCCTCCGCCGAGATGCCGAGCGTCTACCAGGTGCCCGCCTACCGGGTCCGCGGCCGCGCCATCACCAGCAACAAGGCGCCGACCGCCCCCTACCGCGGGGTCAGCCGACCGCAGTACGTCATGGCGATGGAACGCGTCATGGAGCGCGCCGCGCGCGAACTGGGCATCGACCCGGTCGAGATCCGCAGGCGCAACGTGATCACCGAATTCCCCTACACCGGTGTCAACGGCGTCACCTACGATCCCGGCACCTACCGGGAATCGCTCGACCTCGCCGAGGCCACGCTCCGCGAGGAGGGCTGGTACGAGCTCCGGGAGCAGGCCGCCGCGGAAGGACGGCACATCGGCATCGGCTACTGCTGCTTCTCCGAGCGGACCGGCTACGGTTCCGACGCCTTCGCCAAGCGCAAGATGCAGGTGGTTCCCGGTTTCGACGTCTCCGAGATCCGGATGGACACCACCGGATCGGTGGTGGTCACCAGCGGCACGATGAACCACGGGCAGTCGCACGAGACGACCCTCGCCCAGATCGCGGCCGACCGGCTGGGGCTGGAACTGGACAAGGTCAAGCTGCGGCAGGGCGACACCGAGCGCATCGCCTACGGGTGGGGCACCTTCGCCTCGCGGTCGGTGACCATCGGTGGCTCCGCCGTGTCCGTCGCGGCCGGACGCCTCGGCGAGCTGCTGTGCACCATCGCCGCGCACCTGCTCAAGACAGATCCGGACAACGTCCGCCTGGACGGCGACGGGGGAGTCGTCCAGATCGACGACTCCTCCCGGCGAGTGTCCTTCGAGGACATCGCCGATGTGGCCTACCTGCGCAGCCACCTGCTGCCCGAGGGCGTCGAACCGACGTTGACCGCGACCGCGAGCTTCGACGTCGCCGGTGACGGCACGTTCTCCAACGCCACCCACGCCGTGGTCGTCGAGGCCGATCCGGGCACCGGCCGGATCGGCATCCTGCGCTACGCCTGCGTCGAGGACTGCGGCGTGGTGATCCACCCGCAGGTCGTCGACGGCCAGTGCCGCGGGGGGATCGCACAAGGCATCGCCGGAGCGCTGTTCGAGGAGGTCACCTACGCCGACAACGGCGAACCCTCGGCCGCCAGCTTCATCGACTACCTCGTGCCGACCGCGACGGAGATCCCGGACATCACCGTCACCCATCTCGAAACACCGTGCGCGTTCACCGAGAGCGGCGCGAAAGGTGCCGGCGAGGGCGGCACCATCGGAGCGCCGGCCGCGGTGCTGAACGCGATCAACGACGCACTGCGCCAGACCGGTGTCGAACTCGACACCACGCCCGTGCACCCGCAGACCGTGCTGGCCGCGCTGGACGCGGCGCACACCCCGCGGGAACACCCGGTGCGGGCTTGATCAGCGCAACTGGCGAAAGGAGGTGGGGTGGTTCCTCCCCGAGGCCGAAACCGCGGGGCTGCGCCACCTGCACAAGATGAACGAGCGACACCTGATCGGGCTGAACGTCAACGGTGCGGCGCACGAGGCACTCGTCGAACCGCGCAAGACGCTGCTCGACGCCCTGCGCCACGACCTGGGTCTCACCGGCACTCACGTCGGGTGCGAGCACGGGGTGTGCGGGGCCTGCACCGTCCTCGTCGACGGTGAACCGGTGCGAGCCTGCCTGATGTTCGCCGTGCAGGCCGAGAACTGCGACATCCGCACGGTCGAGTCGCTCGCCGGCGACGGCGAGCTCTCCGACCTGCAGCGGGCCTTCCGCGACCACCACGGGCTGCAGTGCGGGTTCTGCACCCCCGGATTCCTCATGCTCGCCGAGGGCTTCCTCGCCCAGCAGCCGGACGCCGACCGCGAGGAGATCCGCGAGGCGGTCTCGGCCAACCTGTGCCGCTGCACGGGCTACCAGACGATCGTCGACGCGATCGCCGCCACCGCTGAAGGCAGGCGGTCCACTTCGGACACCGAAGCCTGCTCCACCTCCGCCGAGAAGGAAGCGACCCCGTGATCCTGGAAAACCAACTCGAAGTACCGGCGGACCCGGACGCCGTGTTCGCCCTGATCAACGATGTCGAACGGGTGGCGGGCTGCCTGCCCGGAGCGACCCTCGACGGGCGCGACGGCGACACCTACCGCGGTCGCGTGAAGTTCAAGGTCGGCCCGATCAGCGCCGCGTACTCCGGCACGGTGCGCTTCAGCGAGGTCGCTGCCGCCGATCGCCGGCTGCGCCTGCTCGCGCGGGGTGCGGACAGCCACGGGAACGGCGATGCCGAGGCCGATGTCGTCCTGACCGTGCTCGAAGCTCCCGGGGGAGCGACGCTCGCCCTGCGCACGGACCTGTCCGTGCGCGGAAAGCTCGCCCAGTTCGGCAAGGGCGCGATCGGCACCGTGTCCAACCGGCTGCTGGACCAGTTCGCCCGCAACCTCGCCGCCCAGCTGCAGCGAGGGCCGAGCACCGCGGTCCCGGCGAGCCCGGCCGGCACCGCACCCGCCCCGGCCGCGAATGACAGCGGCGATGCCCTCGACGGGCTGGCGATGCTGCTCCCGCCCGGCGCCGGGCGGTACGCCGCGGTGGCGGCCGCAGCGGCGCTCGGGTTCTTCCAGGGCTGGCTGCTCGGCCGGATCCGCACCCAGGACAGACTGATCAAGGAGTTGCAGCGTGCCCGACGATGACCACCGATCCGCCGGCCTGCACGGGGCCGAGACCGATGCGACCTACGACCGGGCGGGGTTCGGCGCCGCCGTTCCTCGCGGCAGCCGCCCGGCGCTGGTGGTGGTCGACCTGACCCGCGGCTTCACCGAGCCCGGCTTCGCCTCCGGGGCCGACCTCACCCGGGAGGTGACCGCGGCGGCCGTGCTGACGACCACGGCCCGGCAGCACGACGTGCCGGTGATCTACACCGCGATCAGCTTCACGCCCGCCGAGGCCGACGGCGACTCCTGCGCTTGGCTCCGCAAGGCACCGGGCATGCGCGCTCTGCGGGAAGGAAGCGACGAGATCGCTCTCGATCCCCGGCTGGAGCAGCACGCCGGCGACCACCTCGTGCTGAAGAAGGGCGCTTCCGCGTTCCACGGAACCAGCCTGGCCGCCCTGCTGACCGGCCTGGGCACCGACACGCTGCTGGTCTGCGGTGCCACCACATCCGGCTGCGTCCGCGCCACTGCGGTCGATGGCGTGCAGAGCGGCTTCAACACCCTCGTCGTGCGAGAAGCCTGCGGTGACCGTGCGCAAGGCCCGCACGATGCCGCCCTGTTCGACCTGCAAGCGAAGTACGCCGATGTCATCGGCCTCTACGACGCACTGGCCTACTTCGACCGCTTGCCCCGGCGCAGCACCGCCGTGTCCCTCGCGTAGACGGCGCCGGAGCGAATGAGCCGACCCACCGACCCAGAAAGGCCACTCGTGACCACGTCCCTCCCGCTGATCCCGACCGAACCGCCGACGGCCCGCACCCTGAGCCAACCGGCGTTGGCCGATCTCGCCGACATCCCCGCGGTCAGCCGGTGGGTGCGTTCGGGATCGCTCCGGCTGCACCTGCTCGACTACGGCCCTGCCGACGGCGTGCCGGTGCTGATCCTGCCCGGCATCACCAGCCCCGCCATCACGATGGACTTCGTGGCGCGAGGCCTGACCGGTCCCGTGCGTCCGCTGGTGCTCGACATCCGGGGCCGCGGGCTCTCCGACAGCCCGTCCGCTGCGGCCGCACTGCACGGCTACGACCTCGCCAGCTACGCCGCGGACGTCGATGCGGTCGTGTCCGGGCTGCACCTGGAGAGGCCCGTCCTGCTCGGACACTCCATGGGCGCGCGGATCGCGGCGCTGGCCGCGATCACCGGCGAGCACGAACTGCGGGGAGTCGTGCTGGTCGACCCGCCGATGAGCGGACCCGGCAGGGATCCGTACCCGACCAGCCTCGAAGCCTTCCTCCGCCAACTCGACCAGGCCCGCAGCGGCACCGACGCCGACGAGGTGGCGCAGTCCTGGCCCCGCTGGCCCCGCAGGGAGCAGGAGTTGCGCGCCCGCTGGCTGTCCTCCTGCTCGCGGACCGCGATCGCGGCGACGCACGCCGGGTTCGAGTCCGAGGACTTCTTCGCCCACTGGCCCGACGTCCCCGCCCCCGCGGTCCTCGTCCACGGAGCCGACAGCCCGGTGGTCACCGCCGCGGGCGCACGGGAAGCCGCCGAGACCAACCCCTCGGCCGAACTCGTCGAAATCCCCGGAGCCGGGCACATGGTCTTCTGGGACGAACCCGACGCCGCCCTCGCCGCAGTAAGCGATGCGCTGCGGAAGCTGATCTGACCGCCGACGCCGTCAGCCGCCCCTGCGGCAGAGACCGATCGTGACCAGCGCTGAGCTGAAGTGTTCCTGGTGATCGGACTGGGCGGTCATGTGGCTCGTGTTCTTCCTGATTGCGGCACTGGCCCGTTTCACCGGCTGGCCGCGGTTGTTCGGTAGCCAGCTGACCTGCACCGTTCCGGCTCTACCGGGGCCCTACGACCAGCGGCCGCTCTCCGGTGGCTCCGACGCGGTCGCTCTCGTAATCTCCGTTGTTCTGGTCGGTGTCGCCGCGGCATTGAGCCTTTTCACGCCCGCTACCCGGGCCACCGCGGTCGAACCCGTGCCGGTGGACTGACCACGGCGGCGGTCGCGCCCTCGTCGTGAGCAAAGTGAATCCCGGCAAGCAAGGTGAATCCAGGAGGAAGGAAGCGCATGCGTCGCATAGCGGTCTCAGTCAAGCCGAGCAGCGCTGGTGAAACGACGGACAACGACCTGGCGCCGGACTCCGGGCCGAGCTCAGCGCGGGGGTTCTGAACGCCATGCCCTTGTACACGTTCCGTTGCTCCGAAGGCACCGAGTTCGACCTCAACTTCGCCATGCGAGATGTGCCCGCGTCGGTCGCCTGCCCGACATGCGGGGAACCGGCCCGGCGGCGCGTCACCGCGCCGCGCCTCTCCCGAGCCGGCAGCGCGGCGTACCGGTTGATCGACTCCACCGCCGCGTCGGCGCACGAGCCGGCGGTCGTCACCTCACTGCCGTCGGGCCCGGCCCGTCGTCCGGCGCCGCGGGTATCGCAGAACCCGTTGCACAGCAAGCTGCCGCGCCCCTGACGTCCTTCGCACTCGCCTGGCAGACCGGGCCGAACCCATCACGACCTGATCAGGAGCAGACATGCCCGAAGTGATCTTCCCGCTCGACTCCGGCAAGCGCTTCGACGACCAGCAGAAGCTGGGGCACAACCGGTGGCACCCGGAGATCCCTCCGGTCGCGACGGTGAAGCCCGGCGACTCGTTCCGCGTCGACTGCCGGGAATGGTTCGACGGTGCCATCGTCAACGACGACTCCGCCGAGGACATCCTCAACGCACCGCTGCTGTCGGTCCACAAGCTGTCCGGCCCGTTCGCGGTCGAGGGCGCTCGCCCGGGTGACCTGCTGATCGTGGACATCCTCGACGTCGGTCCGATCCCGCAGGAGGACTCCGGTCCGCTGGCCGGCCAGGGCTGGGGCTACACCGGCATCTTCGCCAAGAACAACGGTGGCGGATTCCTGACCGACCAGTTCCCGGACGCCTACAAGGCGGTCTGGGACTTCAGCGGCCAGGTGGCCAGCAGTCGGCACGTCCCGCACGTCAGCTTCGAAGGCCTCATCCACCCCGGCCTGATGGGCACTGCCCCCTCGGCTGATCTGCTGGCCACGTGGAACGCCCGGGAAATGGCCCTCATCGCCACCGATCCCGATCGCGTTCCGCCGCTGGCGCTCCCGCCCGATGCGGAGCAGGCCGTGCTGGGCGGGGTGCCGCGTGACCAGTGGGCGCGGGTGGGTGCCGAAGCGGCGCGCACGGCACCGCCGCGGGAGAACGGCGGGAACCAGGACATCAAGAACCTGAGCAAGGGCACCCGGATCTTCTACCCGGTGTTCGTCGACGGCGCGAACCTCTCGGTGGGAGACCTGCACTTCTCCCAGGGCGACGGAGAGATCACCTTCTGCGGCGCGATCGAGATGGGCGGCTTCATCGACCTGCGCGTCGACCTGATCAAGGGTGGCATGGAGACCTACGGCGTGCACGAGCACGCGATCTTCATGCCCGGTCGCGTGGATCCGCGCTTCAGCGAGTGGATCGCCTTCTCGGGCACCTCGGTCACTCTCGAGGGGGAACAGCGCTATCTCGACTCGCACCTGTCGTACCAGCGAGCGTGCCTGCACGCGATCGAGTACCTGACCAAGTTCGGCTACTCGCCCGAGCAGGCGTACCTCCTGCTGGGTGCGGCCCCCATCGAGGGCCGGCTCTCCGGCGTGGTGGACATCCCGAACTCGTGCTCGACGGTCTACCTCCCGACCGCGATCTTCGACTTCGACGTACGCCCGTCGGCGTCCGGACCGTTCCAGATCGATCCGGGCATCGGCGCCCCGCGCGCCGAGAACCGGTGAGCTGCCGGTACACGCGACATCCGAACGCACGCCGGGGGCGGTGGCCGGGCCACCGCCCCCGCGCGTCGCGGCATCCTTCTGCAGGACCTTTCGGCACGACTGCGAACTGCTTGCTTTCCTTTCAAGTGCCTGCCAGCTCGGGTGTGTCTGACAGATGCCCGTGCTGGACGGCCGATCGGTCTTCACCAGGTTCATGACTGCGGCCACGACCAAGCCCTCAAGACGTTCACTGCGGCCGGATCCCGAACGGTCAGCAGCGAGCTGATGGTCAGATCAGCCGCGTCGGACCGCTTTGACGACGAGCTGTCCGACGATGAGGTAGACCGGTGCGGCCCAACTGTAGTTCAGGGCCGAATGATCAGGCATAGAGCGGTCTTCTCGCGCTCACTGATCGGACGTGAAGTGTTCACGGTTGCGGCACTGATCAGACACCGATCGTGCTTCTATGGTCACGCTGCTTGGCGAATACGCGCCAGCGAGTCAGCCGGTTCTCGCTTCGCAGCGAAGGAGAAGTCCGTGGATCGTCGTCAGTTCCTCCGTGCCGCCGTGGTGGGTGGCAGTGTGGTCACCCTGGGTTTCAGCGTGACCCGGGAGTCGATCGCCTTTCCCGCCAAGACCGGTGCCAGTCCTTACGGTCCGCTGCAGGCGGCTGATGCCAACGGCATCGAGCTGCCCGCCAACTTCACCAGCCGTGTGATCGCCCGCTCCACCCAGAGCGTGGCCGACACCGGCTACACCTGGCACGGCGCGCCGGACGGCGGCGCGTGCTTCGCCGACGGCACCGGGTGGATCTACGTGTCGAACTCCGAGATGAGCAGCGGTGGTGGTGGTGTGAGCGCCATCCGCTTCGACGCCGACGGCAACATCAACAGCGCCTATCGCATCCTCTCGGGCACCACCCGCAACTGCGCTGGTGGCCCGACCCCGTGGAACACCTGGTTGTCCTGCGAGGAGCACGACACCGGCTACACCTGGGAAACCGACCCGTGGGGTGTCAAGGCCCCCGTCCGCCGCGATGCGATGGGCCGGTTCAAGCACGAGGCCGCAGCCTGCGACCCCGACCGCGAGGTGATCTACCAGACCGAGGACACCAGCGACGGCTGTTTCTACCGGTTCGTCCCCACCACCTGGGGCGACCTGTCCGCGGGCAAGCTTCAGGTGCTGGTGGACAGCAGTGGTGCCCTGTCATGGGTGGACGTGCCCGACCCGGACGGCAGCCCCACTCCCACGCGCGACCAGGTTCCCGGCGCCAAGATCTTCAATGGCGGTGAGGGTGCGTTCTACCGCAACGGTTATTGCTACTTCACCACCAAGGGCGACAATCGCGTGTGGGCGTACGACGCGGTCAACAACCAGCTGCACATCGCCTACGACGACAACCTGACTTCCAACCCGCCGCTGACCGGGGTGGACAACATCACCGGCGCCGCAGTCGGCGACCTGTACGTCGCCGAGGACGGCGGCAACATGGAGATCTGCATCATCACGCCCGACGACATCGTCGCCCCGTTCCTGCGCGTCGCCGGGCAGTCCTCCTCGGAACTGTGCGGTGTGGCGTTCAACCCCGCCGGCAACCGCATGTACTTCTCCTCCCAGCGCGGCACCAGCGGTTCTTCCAGCGGTGGCATCACCTACGAAGTCACCGGCCCTTTCCGCACCACCCGCTGATCGGCCTCCCGTGATGGCCTGGCGGCGCCTGGTCGCCAGGCCATCGCCCTCTGGCGCAGCGGACACGTGTGGCCGCACGTCGACCCGGATCCGGCCCCATGCCTCCACCGGATCGGCTCCTCCGGCGACAGCGACTCCGCCCGCACGCGCGGGGTCATCAGCTCGTCGGCAGTGCGGTCGACGAACCGCAGCGAGCGGTCCAGCAACTGCGGGTGGTCAGCGTGATGGCGAACTGGGCGCCGGAGAGCTGGAATGCTAGGGCCATCCGAGTGAACGGGCGATGTCGTGTTGATCACGTGACTTGTGGCGTTTGTCCGGAACCAGTTGGTCTAGTGTTGCCGTTGCAATGTGCGTGGACGATGATCCTGGAAGTACCTGCCGCACCTCTCGTGAGAGGAGGGGTGCGGACCTCGCGGCGATGCCGGCACTGCACGTCGGCGCGCCGAACGGCTCGATCTTCACCTGGGGTGAGTTGAGTCCGCACGACGGCGTCTCCACGCCGACGAGCGTGCGCGAACTTCTCCTTCAGCACGTTCACCTTCCTCGCCGCTGGCGGCTTCTCGCCTCTGCGCTGCGCGATGACCCATGCGCGCAAGAGGCACCCAAGCGTGACCGGGCCTCCTCGCTCGTTCCTGTCCGCCGCCCCGGCGAACACCCCGTTGCCGACGCGGCTCGTTCGCACTGTCGGTGCGCACGCGATGTCACAGGTTCGCGGTCGGCCTCGACCGCACTGACATCCCCATCACTGCAAGGAGTTCTGCCACAGCTACCCGCGACCGACTACCCACAGCAGTCAATCGACGACATGCAGAGACGAATGGAAGGGACAGGAAGATGGTCTTCAAGAAGCTCCTCGGCGCACTGGGCATGGGAGGCCCGTCGGTGGACACCGTGCTGCACCACCCGCACGTCCGCCCCGGCGAGAACCTCATCGGCGAAGTCCGCCTCACCGGCGGCAACCAGGACGTCGACGTCGAACACGTCGCGCTCGGATTCGTCACCAGCATCGAAACCGAGCACGACGAGCACGCCGGGGTGGAGTTCCACCGTGCCGTGGTCGCGGGACGTTTCCAGCTGCGCGAGGGCGAGAACAAGACCATCCCGTTCGAGCTCCCCGTACCGTGGGAAACGCCGATCACCAGCGTCCACGGCCAGCACCTGCACGGCATGACGCTCGGCGTGCGCACCGAACTGGCCATAGCCAAGGTCGCCGACAAGGGCGACCTCGACCCCTTCTCGGTGGAACCGCTGCCCGCTCAGGAAAAGGTGCTGGAGGCCTTCTCCCAGCTCGGCTTCCACTTCAAGAGCGCCGACCTGGAACACGGCCACCTGCACGGTCTCCACCAGGAGCTGCCGTTCTTCCAGGAGATCGAGTTCTTCCCGGCCCCGCAGTTCGCCGGGCGCATCAACGAGGTCGAGCTGACCTTCATCACCGGTCCACACGGGATGGACGTCGTGCTGGAAGCCGACAAGCGCAGCGGCTTGTTCACTCCGCGCCAGGACGCCTTCGGCCGCCTCCACGTCACCCACGACGAAGCGCTCACCACCGACTGGGCCCGGCACATCACCAACTGGCTGGAACAGGTCATCGAGCACCGCGGTGCGATGGGCCACGGCGGCGAGTTCGCCCACCACCCGGAGCACGGCCACCAGGGCTACGGCCACTACGAAGACGACCACCGCCGCGGCTCCGGAATGGGTGGCGTGATCGCCGGCGCGGCACTGGGCGCCGGTGCCGGAATCGTCGGCGGCATGGTCGCCGGCGAGATCATCGAAGAGATCTTCGAAGACGACGAAGAGGAGTTCTGATCCTTCGCGCAGCGGGCGCTGGCATGGGCGCCCGCTGCGCGACAAGCCCGTCGTTGACCACGACGACGCTTGAGAGTGCTCACTAGTTGTGATCAACACATCCGAGCGCCTTTCTGCTGCGGGAGTTCCCTGTTGAGCGCCGAGTGCTGAACGGGGGGCTCACCGTCGGCGAGCCCCCGAGCGTTCAGCGAGCCGTGCTCATCGAACGATGTGCAGGTTGTGACCGATCAGGCCGTGGTCCAGGAAGCAAAGCCAGTCCTGGCCGTGGTGGTAGTGGCCGCGAACGGACGGGGTAGCTGGCCCACATCGTCAGCCCGGGGGTTGCGAGACCCGCATGCTGATCTCGTATCCGCTTCAACCCGCGGGGGAAGTCGGTCAATCCGCTTCTTCGTGTGTCGTCGACAGAAAATTTCCTTGCGCCAAAAGGCAAATCGGTCAAGGATCACGAATGGCCTGAACGTCGCCAGCGGATTGCGCCTGGGCCGCGGGATTCGACGGCGTCCCGGCATGGCGGAGCTCCCTCTGCGCCGCGCTTCACGGGAATGGTGTTGACCTGTGCGGAAACTGCGTTCGGTCGGCAGCTTCGGCCGATGTGCGGGGTGGTTTCGCGGGACGGGTGATCAGAGGACGTCGTGTCCCGGGCGGTCCTCGGCGGGGATGGTGCCGAAGCGCCCGGCCTGGAAGTCCTCGAACGCCTGCCGGACCTCGTCCCTGGTGTTCATGACGAAAGGCCCGTAAGCGGCGATGGGTTCGCGGATGGGGCGGCCGCCCAGGAGGAGAACCTCCAGCTCGGGGCTCCGGCTCTCCTGGATGCGGTCGGCGCCCAGGCTCACGACGTCGCCGGGCCCGAAGACCGCCAGCTGTCCCGAGGAGACGGGGCGACCGTCGATGCCGACGGTGCCGGAACCGGCCAGGACGTAGACCAGCGCGTTGAAGTCCGGCCGCCACGGGACCCGGAGCTGGGCGCCGGGGGAGAGCGTCGCGTGCGAGACCGTGATCGGGGTGTGGGTGGTGCCGGGGCCCGCGTGCCCGGCGATCTCGCCGGCGATCAGCCGCAGGTACGCGCCTCCGTCCGGGGAGCGCAACAAGGCGACCTCGCCGCCGCGGATGTCCTGGTAGCGGGGTGTGGCCATCTTCAGCTGGGACGGCAGGTTCACCCACAGCTGGATGCCGTGGAACAGGCCGCCCTTCATCACGATCTCCTCGGGCGGCTCCTCGATGTGCAGCAGTCCGGCTCCCGCGGTCATCCACTGGGTGTCGCCATTGGTGATCAGGCCGCCTCCGCCGTGGGAGTCCTGGTGGCGGAACACCCCGTCGAGCATGTAGGTGACGGTCTCGAAGCCGCGGTGCGGGTGCCACGGCGTGCCCTTGGGCTCGCCCGGTGCGTACTCGACCTCGCCCATCTGGTCCATGTGGATGAACGGGTCCAGCTCGGCGAGGTCCACCCCGGCGAACGCGCGGCGAACCGGGAACCCCTCGCCCTCGTAGCCGCTGGGCGCCGTGGTCACCGAGACCACGTCGCGCTCGCGGGCTTGCGGCAGAACCTCTCCGATCGAGGGCAGGGTCAGCGCGTCGCCCACAGTGATCGCTGGCATCGGGATACCTCCTGAATACATGCACACGCATCGATTGCCGCGGCAGGCGCCGGACGCCACGAGCCTACGCCGCCTAACTCTCGCTAGCAAGAGGTTTCCTGGCGAGATAAATTGGCGGACGTGATCGATCATCCGCTCAAGTGTCGCGTGCCGGGGCTGAGGTCAGGGGTGGGTGTCGCACAGAAGGCCGAGCATTCCGGGGTGGGGCGCACTGCCTGAGTGTGTCCTGGCTTTCAAGTGGCCGTTCAGTCGCAGCTGTCCGCGGGCCATACTGTCGTTTGACTTCGTAATATCAGTTCAGACTGAAATAAATCTTAGAAGTGGCAGAAAGTCGCCTGCCTCAACCATTTTCGGAGGCGGATGGCGCGTCGTTGGAGAGCTCATCGGGCAGGTTGTTCGCGTTCGCGATCTCGTGAGAGATGCAGTTGCATCAACGGGGCCAGGTGTGGTGGTTGTCGTCGAGCCGGTACGGGTGGGTGTGTCGCCAGGCTCCTGTGGCCGCGACCGGTTGGGCGTCCTGGAGGTGGCTGTGCCCAGGGGCCAGGTCGTGGTGGTCGTGTTCCTGCTCATCGAGATGATCTGCGGGCCAGAAGTGCGAGACGGCGAAGGTGGCCGCTGCGGCCAGCATCGCCAGTGCCGCTGGGGTCCAGGCGTTTCCCCACGTGGTCGCGAGCCATCCGGCCAGCGGGTAGGTGATGAGCCAGCAGCCGTGGGACAGGGCGTAGTCCGCGGCGAACAGTGCTGGGCGGCGACTGCTGTCGACGCTGCGTCGCAGTAGTCGCCCGGCGGGGGTGAGTACGAGTGATCCAGCCGCGCCGAGCAGGGCCCACGCTGCCAGGAGTCCTGACCAGCGCCACGGCCCTTCGGCGTGAAGGGCAACGGCCACGGCGGCCAGGGTGCCTGCGCCCAGCACGCTGCCGGTGAGCATGAGCGGTCGCTCTGGCCATCGACGCAGCGCTCGGGGCAGCGACAGCGCTACCAGCAAGGAGCCGATGCCGTACACGGCGAGGGCGGCGGTCACGTCGGCGTCGCTGCCGGCGAGGTCATCGCGCACAACGGTGACGGTGTTGACCAGCACCATCGCCCCGGCCGCCGCGACGGACAAGTGCAGGGCGAGCAAGCCCCGCAACCGCGGCACTGCGACGTAGCTGCGCACGCCGAGGGTGGTGCGGGAGAACACGCCGCCCGTCTTTCGCGCAGGGACGGGTTGGGGCAGCACCGCGGCGAGGATCATCAGTGCGGAGGCGGTGAATCCGATCGCAGTGCCCAGGAACAGCTCGTTGACGCTGACCAGGGCCAATGCTGCGGCGGCGAGTGCGGGGCTGACGAGCCGTTCCATGTCATAGGCCAGGCGGGACAACGACAGCGCGTTGGTGTAGTCGTCTTCGTCGTCGAGCAGGTCGGGGATGGTGGCTTGGAAGAGCGGGGTGAACGCGGCGGATGCGGCTTGCAGGACGAACACGAGCAGGTAGATCTGCCAGATCTGGTCGACCCACGGGAGCAGGAGCGCCGCGAGCGCTCGGATCACGTCCAAGGAGACGAGGATGACTCGACGCGGCAGGTGTCCCAGCAACGCGGTGGCCACCGGGGCCACGAGCACGTTCGCGGTCATCTTGATCGCCAAGGCCGTTCCCAGTACCAGGCCCGCCTGCGGGCCGGTGATCCTGTAGGCCAGCAAGGCCAGGGCGACGGTGGCCAGGCCCGTACCGAGCAGGGCGATGACCTGCGCCGTGAACAGGCGGCGGTAGGTCGGGTGGCGCAGTACGCCCAGCATCGGCTGACCCCTCGCAGTGGTGGCGCGGTCGGGGTGCCAACATATGTGCTCATGTACGCACGCGACAACGATGCAACTGCCCAGTGCTGGCAGCAGCTGCCTCCTGGCGGGCACGTGACGGCCGCCGCGGATGCCTTCCGGATGCTGGCCGATCCCACGCGGCTGCGGATGTTGTGGCTGCTCTGCGGTGGCGAGTACGACGTCACCACCCTGGCCTCCGCGGTGGGCATCGCCCGCCCGGCGGTGTCCCAGCACCTCGCCAAACTTCGTCTCGCCGGTCTGGTCACCACCCACCGCGAAGGCCGCCGTGCCCTCTACCGGGCTCGCGGCGGCCACGTGCGCAGGCTGCTGGCTGAAGCCATCGATGCCGCCGATCACCACATCACCGGCACGCCCGACCACGACTAGCCGAGCCGGTTCACAACGGGTCCAGCACCATCAGGATCTCGTCGCGGTCGTCACCGGGGCCCAACCGCAGGGCACCCGGCCACCGGCCGATCTCCTTCCAGCCCAGCCGGCCGTAGAACTCCTCCAGTCCCATGCCCGCCCGGGCGGCGAGGTGCAGCTGCTCCAACTCCATCTCGTCCCTGGCGATCTGCCGCGCGTGGTTCATCAACGCCGCGCCGACTCCCCGGCCGCGGAAACGGGGATGGGACTGGACGTGGTGCAGCATTCGCTAGCTCTGCGACGGATCGCCGGACCACCTCGGGCGGGTCGCTAGGGCGCTGGTCTGAACGGGGTAGTCGGGCTGGCCTCGAGCGCGGGTTCTGGGGCGGCCGGATTGTCGCCGTGGGTGACAGCATCGCAACGAACGCGGCGCGAGCTGCCCGAATCACAGTCCGATCAGGGATGATCATCGTTGATGTCGTGGGCTGGGTGGGGGTGCGATGACTGAGCACGAGGACGTGGGGCTCGGCCTTCGGGCGACCGAACGAGCGCTGGCCGCGGCCGAGCGGGCCGGGCTCGGGGAGTGGGAACGCACGTTCCCCGTCAACCAGCGCGACGACCAGAAGGAGAAGAACCACGCCGTCATACTGTGGTTCGGCGGGCCCTGGGTGCTGATCGCTGTGGCGATCTTCGTGCCGATGCCGTGGTACATCCGGGTTTTGCTGATCGTCCTCGCGATGGGGTCGGTCGTTGGCATCGCGTTCGCCACGCGGAGAGCACGCCTGCGCGGTCGCTCGGGTGGGGCGCTGGTGCATCTGTTCGCGTCCGGCCTGGTCCTGGAGCGCACCCACGGTGAGCTCGTGGCGCTGCCTCACCCGGCGCCGATCGAGTTCGTGACCTGGGAGGAACCCGGCGAGGACACCAGTTTCACGTGGGTCCAGCTGTGGGTCACGCTCCCGGAAGGGCGGACCGTGGCCCTGGAAGGCGCGACCGACGCCGAACGGGAAACACTCCGCCTCATCGCGCAGCGGTGCGGCCTGCCACCGACGCCGCGCGAGGTTGCGCAGCCGGACCACCCTCCGGTCTGGTGATCGCTCAGCCATGGCGTGACCGACGGCGGGCAGCCGATCGCTGAGCCAGACGCTCCGGGGGTAGTTGCCCTTGGTCGCGGTAGGCGTCGAGTAGTGCGCCGTGTTGGCGGCTCGGTTCTCGATACGCTGGCGATATCCGTTCGCTCCTACGATGGGGCGCATGCGTGTGCTGGTTGTCGAGGATGAGCCCTACATGGCCGAGGCCATCCGCGATGGACTGCGCCTGGCTGCGATCGCAGCAGACATCGCCGGGGATGGCGACACCGCTCTGGAGATGCTGAGCGTCAACTCCTACGACATCGCCGTCCTCGACCGCGACATCCCCGGGCCCTCCGGTGACGAGGTCGCCGAACGCATCGTCGCTTCGGGCAGCGGCATGCCGATCCTGATGCTCACCGCTGCGGACCGGCTGGACGACAAGGCCTCCGGGTTCGGGCTCGGCGCCGATGACTACCTCACCAAGCCGTTCGAGCTGCAGGAACTCGTGCTCCGGCTCAGAGCCCTCGACCGCAGGCGCGCCCACAACAGGCCGCCGGTGCGGGAGCTCGCCGGCCTGCGGCTGGACCCGTTCCGCCGCGAGGTCTACCGGGACGGCCGGTACGTCGCGCTCACCCGGAAGCAGTTCGCGGTGCTCGAAGTCCTCGTGGCCGCCGAAGGCGGTGTCATCAGCGCCGAGGAACTCCTGGAACGGGCTTGGGACGAGAACGCCGACCCGTTCACCAACGCCGTGCGCATCACGGTGTCCGCGCTGCGCAAGCGGCTCGGCGAACCCTGGCTGATCGCCACGGTGCCCGGCGTCGGCTACCGCATCGACACGGAACCGGACGCCGGGCGCCAGGGCGGCGACCGTGGATAGGGCGCCTGGGCTGAGCGTTCGTCTCAAGCTCACCTTCAGCTATGCCGGGTTCCTCATGATCGCCGGCGTCGTGCTGCTCGGGGCGTTCGCGGTGTTCCTGGATGGATACCGGGAGAGAGCGCAGGACGCTGGTGAGATCGTGATCGCGCCTTCGGGCGCCGAGCTGCTGCGTGACTTCGCGCCGGCGGCCGTCGGCGCGATCGTGTTCCTCCTGGTGTTCGGTTTCGCCGGAGGGTGGATTCTCGCTGGGCGGATGCTGGCCCCGCTGACCCGCATCACCGATGCCACGCGCACGGCTGCGCGGGGGTCGCTCTCTCACCGGATCGAGCTGGAGGGGAGCCAGGACGAGTTCCGCGAGCTCGCCGACGCCTTCGACGGCATGCTCGGGCGGCTCGAAGCGCACGTCGCCGAACAGCAGCGCTTCGCGGCCAACGTTTCCCACGAGCTGCGGACTCCGCTTGCGATCACGCAGACCCTGCTCGACGTCGCTCGCAAGGATCCGAACCGGGAAAGCAGCGAGCTTGATGAACGCCTCCGCGTCGTCAACGCCCGGGCGATCGACCTCACCGAGGCACTGCTCCTGCTCAACCGCACTGACCAGCGCTCCTTCGCCCGAGAGGACGTCGATCTGTCCCTCATCGTGGAAGAAGCCACGGAAGCACTCCTCCCGCTCGCCGAGAAGCACGGCGTCGTCATCGAAACCTCCGGGGACATCACCCCGACCACCGGGTCCTATGCGCTCCTGCTGCAGCTGACCACGAATCTCCTGCACAACGCGATCGTCCACAACCTGCCCGAATGCGGCACCGTCCAGGTCAGCACCGCTGTCGGTCCCGAGGACGCGGTGCTCGCGGTCGAGAACACCGGCAACAAGCTCAGCCCGCACGTGGTCTCCACCCTCACCGAGCCGTTCCAGCGCGGCACCCAACGCATCCGCAGCGACCACGCCGGTGTCGGCCTCGGTCTGGCGATCGCCAAGAGCATCACCCAAGCGCACGGCGGGACGCTCTCGCTCAGCCCGCGCGCCGGCGGCGGGCTCTGCGTCACGGTACGACTGCCCGCGACAGCCCGGCAGGTCTCGTAGGAAGCTGTCACGATGCCGCTCTGATCAAGATTCCGCGGTCTGCGTGGAACCGCTCGAACACGTCCACCGGTAGCGATGCGGAGTCGGAGTTGTGGGAGTAGCCCGACGGGTTGTGGAACCGCACCACCCCGTCCTCGACCGCGTAGACCAGCACGAGGTGGCCGCCTCGTTGCGGCGCGCGGGTGTCGGGGTCGCGAATCTCAGGAGATACCGAGGCGATCAGCACCTGACCGGGCCGGATCTCTCGGTGGGACACGTGAACTGGCGTGCGCTCGACCAGCTCGCAGTGGAATCCGAACTGCGAGCTGATCCAGGCCATGAACGGCCGGTAGATGAGTCCTCGGACCTTGCCGGAGGGTTCCACGACGTAGCAGTCCCGGTCGAGAGCCAGCGCGAGGAGTTCGCCCATCGTCAGCCGGACGTCGGTCCAGCCGTGGAGCAGCGACTGCAGGCACGCCAGACCGCAGACCTTGCGGGACCAGAACAGGTACTCCTCGCTCGAGCGGTACCCGTCGGATGCCCAGTCGTGCAGCCGCGGGGGATCGGTGCGCGGCAAGAAGACTTCCAGCCCCGACAGGTCGGTGCGCCGCACGACGACCTCGTCGTTGCGTTCCAGGCACCCCCACTGCGAGATGCAGCGGAGACGCCGGTCAGATGATGGGAAAGTCGAAGTAGACATCGGGATGGGGCTCGTTCCTGAGCGAGTAGTGCCACCATTCGCGGTCGTACCGATCGAATCCGCAGTCCTCCATGATGGAGCGGAGGTGTTCGCGGTTCCGGGCCTCGATCGGCGTGATTCCGGGGGCTCGATGATGTGAGATCGGGTCCATGAGGTCGTGGTCGCCGCCCATGGGAGCCAGCTCGCCGGTGGCGAGGTGGTAGAGCGTCAGGTCGACCGCGCTGCCCCTGCTGTGGCCCGACTTCGCGGCCACGTAGCCGTGCTCGACCATCTCGGACCGGTCGATGTTCGGGTAGTGCCGCAGTTTGGTCCGGCCGTCTTCTGGCTGTTCGGACCAGCGGAGGAAGCAGTCGACGGCGCGTTGGGGGCGATACCCGTCCCAGAGGAGAAGACCGAAGCCGAGGGAGGCTGCCTTCTCGCGTGCCTGCTCCAAGGCCGCGCACAGGGAGCGGGTGCCGACGACGCGATTCGCCAGATAGCCGTCCACCGGTTTGCCGGTGAAGTTGTCCCAGGTGGCGTACTTGGCGTCCCAGCGGATGCCCGGCACCCGGTCGTCGACGTAGCCGAAGTCGTCGTTCATCGCTTCTTCCCGTGCAAGGCCGTCGAGATGAGCCGGTCGATCAGATCGGACAGCGGCACCCCGGCGGCGGCCATCATCCGCGGGTAGCGGCTGTAGGACGTCATGCCGGGCATGGTGTTGACCTCGTTGAGGACCACCCGCCTGTCGTCGGTGAGGAACATGTCGACGCGGGCGAGTCCCTCGCAGCCCAGGGCGCGGTAGATGGTCTTGGCGGTCTCCTGGACGAGCTGGCGCGATTCCTCGGAGATGTCGGCGGGAACGATGAAGGTCGAGTTCTCCGATCCGGTCTCGGGGGAGTCCTCCTGGTGGATCCGGAAGAATCCGTGCGAGAGGTCGACCCGGTCCACCTCGCCCGTGACCAGGCCGGACAGTTCCCCGAGGACCGCGCAACCGATCTCGCCGCCGGACACGCCCTCCTCGATCAGGACCTTCGAGTCGTACTTCCGCGCCGCGCTCAGCGCGCTCGGCAATTCCTCGGCCCGGGTGACCTTGCTGACGCCGAACGAGGAGCCCGAACGGGCGGGCTTCACGAAGACGGGATACCGGAGGCGGTCCGGGTCGACCTCTTCGCTCTCCGCGACGACCGAGAAGACCGGGGTGGCGATTCCCGCGCTCTTGGCGACGGTGTAGGCCAGGGACTTGTCCATGCACACGGCAGAGGCCTGAACGTCGCAGCCGACGTAGGGGATGCCGGAGAGCTCCAACAAGCCCTGGATCGCGCCGTCCTCCCCGAGCCTGCCGTGAAGCACCGGGAAGACGACGTCGAGGTGCACCGCCTCGTAGCCTTCCTGCCCCATGACCAGCAGGCCGTGCACGCTTCGGTCAGGTGACAGCGTGACCGGGCGAGTGGCGGCGTTCTCCCAATCCGCGTCGGGGCCGTCGCAGAGCCTCCAGTCGCCGCCGGTCGTGATGCCGATCCAGAACGGCTCGTACTTCTCGGTGTCGAGGTTCCTCGCCACCTCTCGCGCCGACTTGACCGAGACGGGATGCTCCTCGCAAGCGCCTCCGAAGATGACTCCGACCTTCAACCTGCTCATGCTGTTCTCCCGTTCTCGAAGTTCAGGCAGTTGATGAGACTGTTCTCGACGATGTCCCTCAGGGCGTGCTCCGTGTAATAGGCGGAGTGCGGACTGATCAGCACGTTCGGCAGGCGCTGCAGCCGCACCAGGGCCTCGTTCTCGAGCTGCCCGTTCCGGCAGTCGGCGTAGAAGATCCCTTCCTCGCCTTCGAGCACGTCCAGCGCGGCACCGCCCAACCTGCCGCTCTCCAACGCCGACAGCAGGGCCTCGGTATCGAGCAGCGGTCCGCGACCCGTGTTGACGATGTACGCGCCGGACTTCATCCGCTCGATGCGGTGGCGATCGAGGAGGTGGCGCGTGTCCGCGGTGAGCGGGGTGTGGAGCGTGATGATGTCGCTCTGCTCGATCAATTCGTCCAGAGGTACGTAGTCGGCCCCGGCGTGAGACGGCTTGTCGTGGGCCAGCACGCGGCCCCCGAAGCCTCGCAGCCGGTCGATCACCGCTGTGCCGATGCGCCCCGTCCCGACCACGCCCACGGTCAGGTCTCGCAGTTCCTTGCCGCGGGCCTCGCTCAGCCGGTAGTCATGGGAATCGGTGCGCCGGATGGTGGATTTCGCGTGGCGGACGGCCATCAGCATCAACATCAACGTGTAGTCGGCCACGCTGTCCGGAGAGTAAGCGACGTTGCCCACCGAGATGCCGACGCGCTCGGCGTGCTCCAGGTCGATGTGGTCGTAGCCGATGCTTCTGGTGGAGATGTACTCCACACCGGCCTCGCTGAGCGCCTGAAGCGTGGAGTCGGTGATCTGTGCCTTGTGGTTCACGCTGATGCACCGGCTGCCGCGCGCCAGTTCGGCATTGGCTTCGCAGACGGCCGACTCGACGATCGTGGTTGAGGCACCGAGGCGGGCACCCATCTCGCGGAACACGGCGGCTTCGTCCCGGCTGCACCCGAAGACCATGAGCGCCGTCGGGATGGCGGAGGGGGACGACCCGGCCATCGCTCGGGCGCGACGGTCCGCGATCGCTCCGCTGTGGATCGAACCCAGTTCGCTGCAGGCCATGCCCCAAGTCAAAACAGCGCGGTGTTGCCAGCACGTATGCGCTTTTCGATATGCGGACGATATGCCGCTCAGGCTGCCGATGAGCGCAGCGACGATCTTGTCCGCTGATCAGAGGCGTCAGCGGTCAGGAATTGAGACATCCATCCTGTTGCACGACATGACGTTTCATGGCCTGCGGGTGGAGTTGGCCCGCGTTCCGGTGCTGTGACCTGCGGAGGGCCACCTTCGGTGGTGGTATAGGTGCCCCATTTCGTCGTTGAAGATGGAATCCCGTTGCGCGAAAGGGAATTTCGTGTCCGCTGTGGCAGGTCGATAGCTTCGGATTCATGGAGTGGAGCTTTCAGGCGGCCGAAGAGCTGGTGGCCGCGTTGCGCGCCGGTGCGGTGACATCGGTGGAACTGACCGACGAGGCGATCGCCCGCATCGTGCGCGACGACGAGGCGATCAACGCGATCTGCGTGCCGGACTTCGACCGCGCGCGGGCCGCCGCGCACCGTGCCGACCAGGCACGCGCGCGCGGTGAGGACCAGCCGCTGCTCGGCATTCCGGTGACGGTCAAGGAGTCGTACAACATCGCCGGGCTGCCCACGAGCTGGGGCATGCCGCAACACCGGGACTACATGCCTGCCGAGGACGCGGTGCAGGTGTCGCGGCTCAAGGCCGCGGGCGCGGTGGTGCTCGGCAAGACCAATGTGCCGTTGGGGCTGCAGGACATCCAGAGCTTCAACGACATCTACGGCACCACCAACAATCCGTGGGATCACGGTCGCACGTCGGGCGGCTCCTCCGGCGGATCGGCGGCGGCCCTGGCATCCGGGTTCGGCGCGCTGTCCATCGGCTCCGACCTCGCCGGTTCGCTGCGGACCCCCGCGCACTTCTGCGGCGTCTACGCGCACAAGCCGACGCTCGGACTGGCGGCGACCCGCGGCATGGTCGCGCCGCCGGCACCGGCATTGCCGGTCGAGCTCGACCTCGCCGTCGTCGGCCCGATGGCGCGTACCGCCCGTGACCTCACGCTCCTGCTCGACGTCATGGCCGGGCTGGATCCGCTGACGCTCGGCAAAGCGCACCACTTGACGCTGCCGCCCGCGCGCCATGAGCGGCTCTGCGACTTCCGGGTCCTGGTCCTCGACGAGCATCCGCTCCTCCCGACCGGGTCCGCTGTGCGGGCGGGCGTGAACCGGGTGGCCGCCGCGCTCGTCGACGGCGGCGCCCGCGTCGAACGGCGCAGTCCGCTGCTGCCCGATCTGACCGAAGCCGCGACGCTCTACATGCAGTTGCTGATTTCGGGCTCCGTCGCGCGTTTTCCCGTCGAATCGCACGAGCAGCTGCGGACCCGCGCCGCCGCACTGAGCGCCGGCGACCAGAGCCTCGACGCCGTGCGGCTGCGCGCCATGGTGTTCAGCCACCACGACTGGATCGAGGCGAACAACCGCCGCGAACTCCACCGCCACTGCTGGCGGCAGCTGTTCGCCGAGTTCGACGCCGTGGTGTGCCCGATCACGCCGACGCCCGCGTTCCCGCACGACCACAGCCCGAATCCGATGGAACGGCACGTCGACATCGACGGCGTCGAGCACCCCTACTTCGACCAGCTCGTCTGGGCCGGTTTGGCCACCATGCCCGGCCTGCCCGCCACCGCCGTACCCGCGGGCCGGTCCCCCGAGGGCCTGCCGGTCGGAGTGCAGCTCATCGGTCCGATGTTCGAGGACCGCACCCCGCTGCGGCTGGCCGAACTGCTCGAGCGGACGACCGGCGGCTTCCAGGCGCCGAAGTAGGGCGCACTGGCCAGACGGCGAGCAGCGTGATCCCCGCCGAACTCCGCTACCGATGGCCGACTTCTGTTCAGGGGAGCCGCGAATCCCTCGACAGGCAGCGCGAGCCGACGCGTGTCTTGCCCGACTCGGCAACCTCGTGCGCGCCTCGCGCGTTTCGACTACGGCTGGCGGGCATCAACTGCAGAGGGGTTGGGGCGCGGTGGACGGTGTGACGGGTCTCTTGTTGATCGTGTCGGGCTTGTTGCTGCTGTCCGGTGCTGTGCTCTTCGCCGTCTGGCTGTGGAACGAGTGGTCCCTCAGGCGGGCATTCGGAAAGCGCGTCTCCCGGGGCCGTTCCCGGAGCCGTTCGACGTCGTCCTCTGGCAGTGACGGAAGCCCTGGCGGCAGTGGCTGGGACGGCGGTGGAGGGGACTGGGGTGGTGGAGGCGGCGATGGCGGAGGTGGAGGCGGAGGCGACTGATCGCCTGTCGTCCCGTCCGGCCGAGCGACTGCGGGAGGCAAGCGGCGGAGATCCGCGACCGCCTCCTGGCGGGCCTCGACGACATCGGGACGACCCTCCAGCACGCCGAGGACATCACGGCCTACGAATCCCGCCGCCGACCAGCACTCCCGACCACCACCCGCCGGACCTGACACCAACTCCGCCGGTCGGGCCGTGGGAGCGAGCTCGATCCGGCAGGTGTCTGTGGCTCCGGGTTGACGGTGGCCGGTGATCCTCGCACCGGAGTGGGGAATGTCGGGGAAGTGTGCGGCGCCGCCGATGACGACGCGTCAGGCGTGCTGCTCTGGTCGGTGTCGAGGTGCTCAGTGCTGGCCGTCGCATCCAGCCGGACGGCAATGCTTTCAGGCCTGTCGTGCTTCCTGGCGGGGTCCGTCTTTCGGTCTTGTCAGGCCGTAGGCCCCACCGTACGATCCTGTCCGCCTGATGACACATTCGTACCACCAGGCGGTACGACGGGGTGACAAGGGAGTCCCTATGGGCGCGCCAAGCAGACAACGCTCTGCGTTCCAGCCGCGGGTGATCGCAGCGGGAGTTCTCGGCACGACGGTGGAGTGGTACGACTTCGCGTTGTACGCGACCGCGGCTTCGCTGGTGTTCAACAAGCTCTACTTCCCCGGCGGAGATCCGCTGGTGGGCACGATTGCCGCCTTCGGCACGTTCGCCATTGGCTTCCTCGGGCGCCCGCTCGGAGGTGCCTACTTCGGCGAGATGGGCGACCGCAAGGGGCGCAAGCACGTCCTGGTGATCACCCTGCTGCTGATGGGCGTCGCGACAACCGGGATCGGTCTGCTGCCGACTTACGAGACGATCGGTTTCGCCGCCCCGTTGCTGCTGACGTCGCTGCGCTTCGTGCAGGGCTTCGCTGCCGGCGGGGAGAAGACGGGCGCGTTGATCCTCATGTTCGAGAGCGCGCCGACTCGCTCGCGCGGACTCCTGGCCAGTTTGCCCGCCATCGGCACCGGGGCGGGCTCGTTGTTCTCCACGGGCGCGATGGCGCTCGCGTCGACCACCTTGTCGGAGCAGGCGTTCCTCGACTGGGGATGGCGAGTTCCGTTCCTGTTCAGCGCTGTTCTGACGTTGTTCGGGCTGTGGGTGCGCAGGTCGCTGGAGGAGCCGGAGGAGTTCCAGCGGGAGATGCGGCGTCAGGCCGCGGAGCGCAGTGCTCGTCCGGAGCCGCCGCGCCGCTCGTGGCGTGAGCGGTTCGCGCAGAGCCGATTCGTGGAGTCGTGGCGGAAGTACCCCAAGGAGATGGTCATCGTCATCTGCGCGGGCGCTGCCGAGAACTGCGGGTACTACGTGTTCGGCACGTTCTCCGTCGCCTACGCCGAAGATGCGGGTCTTGCGACGGGGCCGGTGTTGACCGGCGTCATGTTCGTCTCCGCGGTCAAGCTCGTCTCGGTTCCGCTGTTCGGGGCGTTGTCGGATCGGTGGGGCCGTAGACCGGTCAGCATCCTGGGAGCGGTGGTCATGGCGGTCGCGTGCTACCCCTTCTTCCTCATGGTGGACACGGAGATCGCGTGGCTGGTGTGGCTGGCCCTGCTGATCACCCTCGGGGTCGGGCAGTCGGCCGTGCTGGGGTCTCAGCCGGCGTTCTTCGCGGAACTGTTCACCACCAAGGTCCGCTTCACTGCCGTCGGGGTTGCCAACAACATCGGCACCGTGTTGACGGGCGGGCTCGCTCCGGTAGTGGCCAGTGCGCTACTGCTGTGGTTCGACCACAGCATCATCGGTGTCGTCATCTTCTTGCTGGCGACCTGCGTCATCACCGTGGTGACCGTGGCCGTGGCCCGTGAGACTCGCGAGTCCGACGTGGTGTCCCACTCGTCCGCGGAGAGAGCGATCAGCTAGCGAGAAAGTGCCATCTGGTGGCACTTCAGTGCCGACAGGTGGAACCCATGGGTTATGGTTGAGGACGCCTCGGCTGAGATCGTTCGGCCGGTCGTGATCACCGAAAGCATCTGGAAGGACGGCGCATGCAGCAGAACCCGGGAGAAGGCGGTGAGGGTGTGCGCAGCGTCCTGCGGGCACTGGATCTGCTGGCACTGTTCGATGAAACCCATCGCTCACGCACCGTGCGGGAGCTGATCGACGCCACGGGCCTGCCGAAATCCACAGTGGTTCGCCTGGTGGCCACTTTGGAGCAGCGCGGACTGCTGTGGACTCGTGGGGATGGTCGTCTCGCTCCGGGTGCGGGCATGCTGCGCTGGGCGCAGCTGGCTCAAGATGCCTGGCAACTGCCGGCCGAGGCTGTGGAGTGCTTGCGCAACTTGTCGGAAGAATCCGGTGGCGAATCGTCTCGGATCTACATCCGCCAGGGCGTTAGCCGGCTGTGCGTGGCCCAGCATGAGGGCACCCAGCAATTGCGGCACGTGGTGCGCATCGGTGAGGCCATGCCGTTGTGGGCAGGTGCCTCCGGACACGTGCTGCTTGCCGGAAGTTCACCCGAGGACCTGCGCGGAGTGGCTGCAGCGGCAGGACGTGGCTCCGATTTCGAGCCCGTGCTGGCGGAGCGCGTTCGGCACGCCGAGGAGCAGGGTTGGGCGGTCAGCCACGGTGAGCGCGAGGACGGTGTCTCCGCCGTCGCGGCTCCGGTGACCGACTCATCCGGCCGGGCCGCCGCCGCGGTCGGGCTCGGCGGTCCCACCAGCCGCTTCACCCGGGAACGCGTAGAAGCGTTCATCCCCGTCGTGATGAACGTGGCGAAGCAGTTGTCGAAGTTGCAATTCATCGGAGGTCGTTCGTGAGCGGTCCACGTCCCTCGGGGCCCGGAAAGCTGCTCGGTGGAATCCGGGTGCTCGACCTGACCAACGTGCTTGCCGGGCCGTTCGCGGCCTACCAACTGGCCCTGCTCGGAGCAGACGTCATCAAGGTCGAGATTCCCGGCTCCGGTGACCTCGCCAGGCAGCTCGGCGCCGATGCCGCGCTGAACGAAGAACGGCTGGGGGTGTCGTTCCTGGCGCAGAACGGCGGCAAGCGCTCGCTGACGATCAATCTGAAGTCGCAGCGGGGGCGCGAGGTGCTGCTGCGCAGTGTCGCGCAAGCCGACGTCCTCGTCGAGAACTTCCGCCCCGGCGTCCTGGATCGACTCGGCGTCGGGTGGGATCGCTTGCGCGAAGCGAATCCTCGCTTGGTCTACTGCGCGATCTCGGGCTTCGGTCAGGAAGGCCCGCTGCGCGACAGGCCCGCTTACGACCAGATCGTCCAAGGCCTGTCCGGGATGATGAGCGTGACCGGCACTGCGGAGACCGGTCCGCTGAGGGCCGGGTACCCGGTGGCCGACACCCTCGGAGGCATGGCCGCCGCCTTCTCCATCGCCTCCGCGCTGGTCCAGCGCGACCGCACCGGGGAGGGTGTCTGCCTCGACGTCTCCATGCTGGAGTCGGCGATGACCGCCATGGGCTGGGTCGTCTCCAACCAGCTGATCGCCGGGCAGGAACCGATGCGCGTCGGCAACGACAACTTCACCGCTGCGCCCTCCGGCACCTTCACCACCGGAGAGGGACTGCTGAACATCGCTGCGAACGAACAGCGCCAGTTCACCGCGCTGTGCCGGGTGATCGAACGCCCGGAGCTGGCGTCCGATCCCCGCTTCGCGGAGCGTGCGGACCGCAAGACCAACCGCCGGCAACTGACCGAGGAACTGGAGAAGGCCCTCGCGTCGCGCTCGGCCCAGGAGTGGGAATCTGCGCTCGCCACGGCCGGAGTGCCCGCAGCCCAGGTCCTCACTGTCCCGGAAGCACTTTCCAACGAGCAGATCGCCGCGAGGGAGTTCATCCACGACCTCCCGTTCCCCGGCCATCCGGAACGCCCCCTGCGCGTCCTCGGAAGCCCCATCCGCGTCCGCGGCGTCGCTCCCGGACCGCACAGCCCACCGCCGCTGCTCGGCGAGCACACCGACGACCTGTTGGGCGAACTCGGCTACAGCGCCGACGAAATCGCTTCCCTGCGCGAGGAAGGAGCGGTATGAGCACTCCCGCCTTCAACACCACCCAGGAGTACGAGGACGCGGTCACGGGATGGTGGCGAACCGGAATCAGCCGCATCCGGCCCGGCGAGATCCTGCTGCGCGGGTATCCCGTCGAGGAACTGATCGGCGAGGTGTCCTTCGTGGACGCGATCTGGTTGATGCTGCGCGGGGACCTCCCCGCGCCCGGTCAGCGCAGACTTCTCGAAGCCGCTCTGGTCGCGGCCGTCGACCACGGTCCGCAAGCCCCGTCCATCGCCGCCGCCCGGATGGCGGCCACCTGCGGGCTCGGGCTCAACAATGCCGTCGCAACCGGAGTGAACCTCCTCGGCGATGTCCACGGCGGCGCGGGACAGCAGTGCATGCAACTTCTGGCTGATCTGGCGGAAGCCGCTTCAGGAGGCGGAGATCTCGATGCGGCCGCGGAACGACTCGTGGCCGACCACCGCGCCTCCGGGAATCGCGTTCCCGGCTTCGGGCACCGGTTCCACCCACGAGATCCACGTCGCGATCCGCTGCTGACATCGGTCGAGCGTGCCGTCGCCCGCAACGAGGTTCCAGGCTGGGCACTGCGCGCCGGAACGGCGCTCGAACGCGCACTCGCCCAGGGCCGCAGCCGCCCCGTCCCGATGAACATCGACGGTGCCACGGCTATCGTCTACAGCGAACTCGGCTTCCCGCCCGAACTCGGCCGAGGCCTGTTCGTCCTCGCTCGAAGCGTCGGCATCCTCTCCCACGCCTGGGAGGAGAAATCGGCGGGGGCACGCATCAAGGGCCCGATTCCCCGCCCGTTGCTGCCCGACTACAACGGTCCCGGGCGCCGCGACCTCTCGAACGGAAACCCGGGGTAAGGCTTCCCGATCGGGATCCGGCAACCCGCCCAGCAACGGCAGGAAGTTCGTCGACCGGTCTGGCACGTTATGCCAACCCCGAGGCGGATGTCCGGTCGAACACCGAGAACCGCCCACTCAGCCGTGGACGACAGGCTGCTGGGCTGCCGGACGGCTGGGCCGCCGGGGCTACGGCCCCGGGTGATCAGGGCTGGGAAGGCCGGTCGACCGGGAGCTTGCGGGCCAGCGTGCCGGTGAGGGCCAGGCCCGCTGCGGTGACCCACAGGACGCCCGCGGCGCCGAGTCCGGCGGCGACCAGGCCGATCGCGCCGGGGATGACGACCTGACCGGCGCGATTGCCGGTGAGCCGCAACGACATCGCGCGACCGCGCGCGCCCGCGGGGGCCGATTCGGCGAGCCAGGACATCGTCAGCGGTTGTCCCACGCCGAGGCCGAAGCCGGCCACGGTGACCGCGATGAGCAGCAGCCAGACCGGCACCGGAGCGGCGGCGACGGTGATCCCCGCGGCGGCGCCGAAGATGCTCAGGATCAGCAACCTGCGTCGCCCGAGCACCTCCGAGAGACGTCCGAGGAAGAACCGCGACATCATCGACGAGGCGGCGCGCAGCACCAGCAGCGTGCCGATCAGCGCCGAGGCGATACCGCGTTCGGCTCCCAGTGCGGGCAGGTAGACCAGGGAGATGTCGACCGCGGCCAGCACGGTGCACGCGGTCAGGAGTGCCCCGGCCAGTCCCGGCAGGCGCAGCAGCGAGCGCACACCGATGTCGCTCGCCGCAGCCGGGCCGCGATCGGTCCGGGCGTCCTGGATCCCGAAGGTCAGGGCGAAGAGGACGACCGCGATCGCGATGCTCCCCTGGAAGATCGGCGTGGTGTCCGGGATCGCCCGCGTTCCGCCGAAAGCCACGATCAGCAGCGGCCCGGCGGCCTGGCCGAGCGAGGCGGCGAAGGTGTAGTAGCCGAACGCGGCGTCCATCCGGCCGGATGCGGTGCTGTTGGCCACCAGCGCCTGCTGGCCGACGATCGCGCCCAGGTGCGCGGTGCCGAGCACCACGCTGCCCGCCACCAGGCCGGGCACGGTGTCGCCGAGTGCCAGCAGCAGTGTGCCCACTGCGCACATCAGCAGGCTGCCGGCCAGCATCACCCGCCGTTCGCCGATCCGGTCGACGATGTGGCCCGCGGGCAGTGCGAGCACCAGCGGGACCAGCGCGAAGCTGCCGGAGAGCACGCCGAGCCAGGACGCCGGAACGCCCAGTTCCAGCGCCCGGTAGGTGGTGGCGGGACGCAGTACGAAGGTGATGAGCTGGGTCAGCGCGGCGTGCGCGAGCAGCACCCAGACCCGCCAGTTCGCGGAGGTCACCGCAGCAGACGCCGGGTCGCTTGGGTGGCGAGGCTGGTGTCGATGTGCTCGGTCATCACCGCGGCCGCACCGTCGGAATCACCCGCGATGACCGCCTCGGCCAGCATCCGGTGCTCCTCGTCCTTCTTGGCCCTGGCCTCCGGGCCGCGGTCGACCTCCAGGGCGAACCTGCGGTAGCGGTCGGCCTTGTCCCACAGGCTGTCCAGGGCTTCGATGAGCAGGTCGTTGTGCGCGGCCTGGTAGATCGCGCGGTGGTAGCGCCGGTGGTGCAGGAGGTGCTCGTAGTCGGGGTTTCCCGGCATCGCCCGCAGGCCTTCCAGGGACGCGCGGATCTCGGCGATGTCCTCCTTGGTGCGCCGTTGCGCGGCCAGCGACGCAGCCAGCGGGTCGAGGGATCTGCGCATCTCCAGCAGATCGCGGTTCTCCTCGGCTCTGAGCTCGGTGACCTTGGCGTCGCGGTGGGCGCCGAGTTCGACCAGCCCTTCGGCCTTCAACCGCCGCAGGGCTTCCCGGAGCGGGGTGGTGCTGATGCCGATGCTGCGCGCGAGCGTCGCCTGGTTGATCACGGACCCCGGTGGGAACTCGCCCGAGAGGATCTTCTCCCGCACCTTGTCGTAGGCGACGTCGCTCTTGGTCGTCAGCGGCGTTACCGGTTCTGCCATCGCCCAACCTCCTGACTCGCCTATAGCCTACAACGCCACTTGATGCGGACTTGTGGTCGGCGGATGAGTGCATTTCACAAGGGCGAATGTGGAAATCATCCAGGACCGAGGTGGGCTAGTGGCGGCCTTGGGGATGCTTGACCGGCGAAGGTTATAACCTCCCAGATGTGCGAGCGCCCCGGCAGCAGCGCGCTGCGCCGGTAGACGCCGTCTCGTGCTCGGCAGAGCGATGCGCGAGTGAAGCCGCGCGATCGAAGTTCTGGGAAGGACCTCGCAGAGAACGCAGACCGCTACGATTCGTTACCGCCTGGGCGTCCTGGAAGGCGATGAGATCGGTCCCGAGATCGTGCCGGCCGCGGTGCAGTCCCTCGACGCCGCATTCGAGGCCACCGGCGTGCGGGTGGAGTGGACCCGGACACCAGCGGCACCGCCGCCTTCGGAGACCTTTCCCGGGTGCAGATCGCGTGGAGTCGCTCACCGCTGGAAGCGTCTTCGGTTACGCTGCCTGCCGTGTCCGAACAAACGTGGTCGCCCGCTCCTGGGACGCCTGTGGTCGAGTACCGGTCCAGCCGGGCGTTGTTCATCGGCGGGCTGGCCATGTTCGTCTTCTTCGGGTTCGCCGCCCTCTTCTCGGACATCGGGACCCCGTCGAACACTCCGCGATCCAATTATGCCCCGGGCTACGGGGTGTTCATGATGGGCGCGTTCGCGCTGGGCGGCCTGCTGCTGATGGTCGGCTCCATTCCCCGCACGCATCGCTTCGCCGTCGACGAACGTGGACTGTGGTGGCGAGCCGGCCGCAAGTCGGACCTGATCGCGTGGGAGGAGCTGCACGCCGTGCGCGGCCAGGAACCGCGCCCGCCGGTCAAGGATGACCCGAACTCCAAGCTGCTGCGGTCGGCCCTGGTGTTCACCCCCGTGGACCGCCGCTTCATCACCCGCCACCGGGCGCTGCTGCCAGGCCCGCTCACTCCCGATCCGGAAGTGGAGCTGAGGCTGCCGAACACCGCCACGGTCAAGCAGTTGACCCAGGAGATAGCCAGGGTCCGGCCGGACCTGCTCCCCTAGGCGACGGCCGCGGCCGGTTCGGGCATCGCAAGAGCTCAGCCGGACCGGCGCTGATGGCGATCAGTCGCCATCGCGCGGTTCACCGGCCGTCCGTGCGCCGCGGAGGACGATCTCGGTGGCCGCGACGATGGCGTCAGGAGGAACCGAGTCGGGGTCGATGGCGCGCTGGATGGCCAAGCCGTCTTCGAGCGCGTGCACGATGAGGGCGGTGAACGCCGCTTCGGCGGTATCGGTTCCGGGTTCGCGTGCCACCGCACCGGTGAGCGCCTCACGGGCGTAGGCCTCCCGTTCGGCGAGGACAGATCGTTCACCGCGTGGTCGTCGGAGCGCGTGGCGCACGAGCTCCAGGCGCAGCGCCAGCCATTCCTCGAGGTGGGCGGATCGCTCGCGATGCCAGGACCGCAACGCTTCCCAGGTGTCGCCCTCGCTCGCCGCGAGCTGCGCCACTTCCTCCCGTTCGCGACGGGTTCGTTCCTCCAGCAGTGCCGCGACGACGGCGTCCTTGTCGGCGAAGTGCCCGTAGAACGCACCCCGGGTGTACCCGGCGCGGTCGGCGATCCGCTCGACCGAGGCCCCGGCGACACCGTGCTCGGCGAACACCTCGGCGGCCGCGTCGAGCAGCCGCATGCGGGTCACCACCTGTGACTCGCGCCGTGAGAGCCGTTGACGGGACATCACCACTCCTCATGCGTTCACCACCGAGCCTGCCGCCCGGACGGTGCACGGGATCGCTCATTCATATTCACTACTGCATCCAGATCCAGGTATGTATCTTAGCGGCATGGCAACGAGCGCGTCCGAGGTCACGAGCTGGTCGGCGAATCGCATCGCGGCGGCGGTTGCCGCAGGGCAGACGCGGGCGGCTGAGATCCTGGACGCCCACCTGGACCGCATCGACAGGTGCAACTCGCGCCTCACAGCGGTCACCTCGCGGCGAGACGACGACGCGCGGAGGGATGCGGCGGCCATTGACGAGGCCGTTGCACGCGGCGAGAGGGTCGGACCGCTGGCGGGGGTGCCGATCACCGTGAAGGAGACCACCGACGTGCGCGGGCTCGCGACGACGCACGGGTTGCGGGCCTTCGCCGACCGCGTCGCCGCCACCGACGCTCCTCCCGTCGACGCGATGCGCCGCGCGGGCGCCGTCATCGTCGGCCACACCAACATGCCGACCCTGACGCTGACCGGCATGCACCCGCGCAGCGAGCTTTTCGGCGACACGATCAACCCCTGGGATCCGGGTGCCACGCCCGGTGGGAGCAGCGGCGGAGATGCCGTCGCGGTGGCCACCGGGATGGCGGCGATCGGCCTGGGCAACGATTCCGGAGGCTCCACACGACTGCCCGCGCAGCTGTGCGGAGTGGCCGGTTTGAAGCCGACGCCGGGACGCTTTCCCGCCGACCACCGAATCGGTGCGGCCGATCCCGCACCGGCCTCGGCGCTGTTCCCCGTCGACGGGCCGCTCGCGCGGAGCGTGTCCGACCTGCGCACCGCGTTCGAGGTCCTCGCGGTCACCGACCCCCGCGACCCCCGTGCTGTTCCGGTGCCCACCCGCGGGCCGCGGCTTCCGCGCGCCGTCGGCGTCGTCCGCGATCCCGGCGGTCACGGGGTCGACCCCGCCGTCGTGAACGCCGTGGACGCCGCTGCCGATGCGCTCGCCGACGCCGGCTACGAGGTCGGCGAGGTCGATGTCCCCATGCTCGACGACGCCCTGGCGGTGTACACGGGCATGGTCCTCACCGAGTTCGCCGGGAACTGGCCTGCGATCAGCGCGCTGGTCGGCCCCGACGCGTCCCGCTACATCGACTACGACCTCGACGAGCACCCTCCGCTGGACCTCGAGCAGTACCTCGAACGTGCCGCACGACTGCTGACCGTGCGCCGGGCCTGGGCACAGCGGGCAGCGGTGACACCACTCCTGCTCGGTCCCGTCAGCACGCGCACCTGGTTCGCGCCAGGGCAGGAATCCTCGTCCGCGGCGGAGAAACGACGGTACGGGCGTTCGATGACGCTCTCGGTGTGGTCGACCGCGGTCGGGGCACCCGCGGTCGCCGTCCCCACCGGGCTCGCCGACGGACGCCCGGTCGGAGTGCAGTTGATCGGGCCGATGTTCCGGGAGGACGCCGTGCTCGACGCGGCACAGGCCGTCGAGAACGCCCGCGGCACGCTGACCCCCGTCGAACCCCGCTGAGCGAAGTCTCGACGGCGGCCGCCTGCTCGGCGAGCCGAGTGCCAAGTGCCCGATCGCGGTGAATTCCTGGCGTCGATCGGCGCGAAAGATCACCGACGAAAACGATCAGAGCCTTGATCGACCCGCCTGAAACGCCCTATAAGGGTGGCCGGTCCGCCCTATTGGTGGGCGGGACTTGCGCGGCATGCCAGCACGAATCACGCTGTCCTCCGAGGTAGGAGATCTTTGTGATGAGCTCATATGTCCTTAACGGCAGGAGCTTTCGCGTCTGACATATTCCGACGGAGGCGGTTGCGTGCGGTGTTCACCTTGCGGTTCGCGGACGGCGCGAGAGATCGATTCATCGCCGCCTACCAGGAGATTCGTCACCAGGTGGTGCTGCTCGACGGCTGCCACGGTGATGGAGCGCGCGAATCGACGGCAGCTCCGCAGGAATGGATGATTACTGAAGAGTGGGCAATTCTGGAGCATTTTCAGCAATGGGAGACAGCCTAGCCCGCCGCGAACTCGCGGCACCCCTGGTGACATGTGCGGCACACCGCGAGTCACGGCGATATCGCGTATGGCTGGCCACCCGGCATCGATCGACAGAGGAGAAAGTTCCGTGGTCCACCATGGATTGATCGCCGCCGCGCAACGGCGTGCTAGTAGCGAGATCCGGTACCGTGCGCCGGGAGCGCTGTCATGACCAGCCAGTTGCACACGGTGGTCGACATCGCCCAGGTGAGCTCGAACCGCAAACGTGGCGGTGACATCCGAGTGCTTCTCGGTCCGGCCACCGTCAGCGCCACGAGCGGGTTTCAGGGCGTGGTCCTGCTGGAACCCGGTGAGCAGGTGCGGGAGCACTACCACCCGTACTCCGAAGAGTTCCTCTTCCTGTTCGAGGGAGAGGTGGAGGTGGACCTGGACGGCGTGGCCCATGCGCTTCGACCGAACCAGGCCATCTTCGTGCCGATCGACGTCCGGCACCGGGTGCGCAACACCGGGCCGCGGCTCGCGCGTCTGGTCTTCCACCTCAGCCCACTGGCGCCCCGGCCGGAGTTGGGGCACGTCGACACCGAGCCGTTGTCATGACGCACCGAGTGGCCGTTACCGGCTTGGGAGTCGTGGCACCGGGGGGTGTCGGCGCGAAGGCTTGCTGGGAGCTGCTGACGTCCGGGCGTACCGCTACCCGTGGGATCTCGCTGTTCCCGGCCGACGGCTTCCGTTCGAGGATCGCCGCCGAATGCGACTTCGACGGCGCCGAGAACGGCCTGACGGCGGCCGAGATCACCCGGATGGATCGCTATGTGCAGTTCGCCGCGGTCGCCGTCGACGAGGCGTGGGGCCAGGCGGGCCTGGAGGTGTCGAATCCCTGGCGGGTCGGCGTGTGCATGGGTTCGGCCGTGGGCGGTACGACGCAGCTCGAGCACGACTACGTGGCCACCTCCGACTCGGGCGACCGGTGGGTGGTCGACCACGCCAGGGCATCGCGGTACCTGCACCTGGCACTGACACCGTCCACTTTGGCCGCTGAGGTCGCCGGCCGGGTCGGTGCGCGGGGCATCGTGCAGACGATATCCACTGGCTGCACCGCAGGCCTGGACGCGGTCGGGCACGCCGCCCGGCACATCCAGGAAGGCCGTGCCGACGTGATGGTGGCGGGCGCGTCGGAATCCCCGATCTCGCCGATCGCGGTTGCCTGCTTCGACGCCATCCGGGCGACCTCGGCCCGCAACGACGACGCCGAGCACGCCGCTCGCCCCTTCGACCTGGACCGCGACGGGTTCGTGATCGGCGAGGGGGCGGCGGTGCTGGTGCTGGAGGAGTGGGAGCACGCCCTCGGCCGAAGTGCCCCGGTGCTGGCCGAGATCGTGGGCTTCGCCAATCGCAGCAACGCCTACCACATGACCGGTCTGCGCACCGACGGTGCGGAGATGGCCGAAGCCATCCGGTGTGCGATGGACCAAGCGCGGCTGGCCGACATCGACTACGTCAACGCCCACGGTTCGGGCACGCGGCAGAACGACCGGCACGAGACCGCGGCGTTCAAACGGGCGCTGGGTCAGGCGGCGTACGCCGTGCCGGTCAGCTCGATCAAGTCGATGGTCGGTCACTCCCTCGGCGCGATCGGCGCCATCGAGGCCCTCGCTTGCGTGCTGGCCCTGGTCCACGACGTCGTGCCCCCGACGGCCAACCTCGACACCGCCGACCCGGAGTGCGACCTGGACTACGTGCCGCACACGGCCAGAGAACAAGTGCTGCGCACGGCGCTGTCGGTCGGCAGCGGATTCGGCGGTTTCCAGTCCGCCCTCGTGCTGAGCAAGGCGAGACGATCGTGAACAGCACACCGGTCATCACCGGGCTCGGCGTCGTGGCGCCGAACGGGATCGGTGCCGACGAGTTCTGGCGAGCACTGCGTGACGGGCGTCCCGCGCTCGGCCCGCTGACCCGGTTCGAGCCGAACCCCTATCCGGTCAAGGTCGCGGGCCAGGTAGTCGGCTTCGATTCATCCGACTGGATCGACCCGAGAGTCGTCGTGCAGACCGACCGGTTCACCCACTTCGGCCTCGCCGCGGCCGAGTTGGCGCTGCGCGATGCCGACCTCGACCCGGCCGTCGTACCACCGCTCGAATTCGGCGTGGTCACAGCCAGTTTCAGCGCCGGTGTCGAGTTCGGTCAGCAGGAAATCCAACAGCTGTGGCGGCATGGCCCCGAGCACGTCGGCCCATATCAGTCGATCGCGTGGTTCTACGCGGCCACGACCGGCCAGATCTCCATCGGCAATGGGCTTCGCGGACCGTGTGGTGTGCTGGTCGCCGACGAAGCCGGTGGGCTCGACGTGCTGGCCTCCGCCCGCGACGACGTCCGTCGGGGCGCCGCGATGCTGGCGGGTGGTACCGAGGCGCCGCTGTCCCCGTATGCGGTATGCGCCCAACTCGGCTTCGAGTTGCTCAGTCCGGCCGCTGACCCGACCGCCGCCTACCTGCCCTTCACCTCGCGCGCCGGAGGGTTCATCCCCGGTGAGGGCGGCGCGATGCTCGTCGTGGAGTCCGCCCGCGCAGCCCGTCGGCGCGGTGCCAGGGCACGAGCGGCGATCGCCGGGCACGGAGCTACGTTCACCGGGCCCCGGTGCTTCGACCAGTCAGCGGAAGGGCTGGAGCGCGCGGCCCGGCTCGCACTCAGCGACGCTGGCGTGGAGCCGTCCGATGTGGACGTCGTCTTTCTCGACGCGCTGGGTGACCCTGAAGCCGATCGCGCCGAGGAGCGGGCGCTGCGGTGGCTGTTGGGCGACCGTGCCAACCGGATTCCGGTCACTGCGCCCAAGACCGGCTACGGCCGCTGCTACGCCGGTGCGGCGGCACTCGACGTCGCGACCGCTGCGCTGGCCATCGAGCACGGCATCGTGCCACCGACGCCCAACATTCGCGACTGCCCGTTCGACCTGGACCTCGTGGCGCAGGCCCGCCCGGCCGACATCAACACGGTGCTCGTGCTGGCCCGGGGATTGCACGGCGGCAACTCCGCATTGGTGCTGAGAAGTCCCGCTTCGACCCAAGGAGATGACTGAGATGCACACACCCGAAACGAACCTGCCTCTTTCCTCGATCACGCTGGCGTCGCTGATCAGCCGCTGCACCGGCGTCGCGGTCACCGGTGACCAGATCGACGACGCGGGCCAGAGCTTCGCCGAGCTCGGCGTGGACTCCCTCGGCCTGCTGGGAGTCATGGCACAGCTCCAGCGCGACTACGGCTTGCCCGAGACCGTCGACGTGAACACCGACCACTCGCCGAGAGATCTGCTGCTCCTGCTCGACGGAAGGGCATGAGATGACCGGGCACACCGACAACGAGATCATCATCGCGGCTCCCCTCCGCTTGGTGTGGGACCGCACCAACGACGTGGAGGACTGGCCGAACCTGTTCAGCGAGTACGACTCGGTGCAGGTGCTGGAACGCGAAGGTGACCGCGTGTTGTTCCGGCTGACCATGCGACCCGACTCCAACGGCACGGTGTGGAGCTGGGTGTCGGAACGAATCGCCGATCCGGCGACCAGGACTGTCCACGCACGCCGGGTCGAGACCGGCCCGTTCGTGCGGATGAACATCCGCTGGACCTACGAGGAAGTCGACGGCGGCGTGCGAATGCGCTGGATCCAGGACTTCACGATGAAACCGGACGCACCGATCGACGACGCCGCGATGACCGAACGCATCAACACCAACAGCCGTGTCCAGATGGCGCTGATCAAGAAGAAGCTCGAAGCGGCAGCTGTCGCTCTCTGACCGCCGCGCGAACGACTCCGGAAGCCGCCCTGCGCCTTGGAGCGAATCTCCAAGTGCTCCAAAGAGCTCCACTCGTCGGATGCCGGTTGCTCAGCGGGCGGCGGGCAGCGTGACGGTGAAGGTGCTGCCTTCACCTTCCGCGGTGGTGACCGTCACCGTGCCGCCGTGCGCTTCGGTGATGGACTTGACGATCGCCAGGCCCAGCCCGGTACCGCCGGTGCTCGGACTGCGGGAGTCGTCGCCGCGGTAGAAGCGTTCGAAGATTCTGCGCGCGGTTTCCGGGTCCATGCCGGGACCGTGGTCGGTGACGGTCAGTTCGACCTGGTCGTCGGGCAGCGAGCGGACCGCCACGGCAACTGGTGTGCCGGTGGGTGTGTGCTGCTGCGCGTTGCTGAGCAGGTTGCGCAACACCTGCAACAGCCGATCCTCGTCACCGCTGGCGAACACCTCGTCCTGGACGTCGACGGCGATCGGCCTGCCGGGGTCGAGAGCGCGAGCGTCCTCGGCTGCGTCCGCGGCGAGCCTGCCGAGGTCGACCGGGGTGTCGGCGAGCGGCCGTCCCTGGTCGAGCTGGGCCAGCAGCAGCAGTTCCTCCACGGTGGTGTGCATGCGGGCGGCTTCCTCCTCGATGCGGAGCATCGCCCGCTCGACCAGTTCAGGTTCCTGGGCGAGTCCGTGCAGATGGAGTTGGGCCCAGCCTCTGATGGTGGTCAGCGGGGTGCGCAACTCGTGCGAGACGTCGGCGACGAACTGGCGGAGTCGTTCCTCGGAACGCTGTCGCGCGTCGAACGCGTGGTTCAGCGCGCTGCCGACCTCCCCGATCTCGGAATGCGGTCGACCGACCTCGATGCGCTGGTGGAGGTCGCCGGCGGCGATCGCGGTCGCCGTTGTGGCCATGTCCTGCAACGGCCGCATTCCTACCCGCAGCACGCCGCGCCCCAAGACCGCGATTCCGGCGAGTGCGGCGAGGGTGGCCACGGCTTCGGCGCCGATGAGCCAGTACACGACGTCGTCGGAAGGCGCGAGGTTGCTGGCGATCACCATGGTGCTGACGGGCTTCGGCGCCGCGCCGGTCGCCGGCCGGACCACGGTGTTCGCTCCGACGGGGAACCCCAGGGCTCGGTATCTCGGTATGAGCGCTCCTCGGGCTGACACGGTCGAGGGACGCTCGCTGAAGCCGCTGAGGACCGGTGCCGGCAGGTCGGGACATGGGGTCGGCTGCCCGTCGGGGCCTTGAGCCGCGGTCTCCGTGACCACGCGGCCGTGCTCGTCGAGCAGCGCGATGTAGGCGCCTGCCGGAACCAGAGTGTTGAGAGTGGTCTCCGGGATCGGGGAAGACCGGCTCTCGGCATAGCGCTGGACGGTGTCGCGGGCCTTGGTGAGGTTGGTGTCGACGACGTCGGTGAGGTACAGGCGCAGCCCGATCAGCGAGGCCAGGTTGACCGTGACCATGCCCAGGGCCGCCAGCAGGAGGACCCCCGCCATGAGACGCCCCCGCAGCGAGCTCCGCCAAGCGCGGGTCACGTCAGTCACTTCCGGGGCTCCGCAGGCTGTAACCGAAACCACGCACCGTGCGGAGCAGAGCGGGTGGTTGTGCGTCCACCTTCGCCCGCAGCCGGGACACCAGCTTCTCGACGACCCCGGGGCTGAACCGGTGCTGCCAGACGTGGTCCATGATCTGGTCCTTCGACACCACGCGCTCGGAGTTGACCAGCAGGTAGCGCAGCAACTTGTACTCGGTCGGGGACAGCGTGATCAGCCGGTCACCGCGGCGCACTCGCATGCTCCGCTCGTCCACGGTCAGGTCGGCGAAGCGCAGTACGTGGCTCGATCCTGCGGCCGTACCCGCTCTGCGCAGCAGGACGTGCACCCGGGCGAGCAGTTCGAGAACGCTGAACGGCTTGGTGAGGTAGTCATCGGCGCCCAACGCCAAACCGGTCACGCGATCCTCGACCGCGTCCCGCGCGGTCAGGAACAGCACCGGCAGTCGTGCCTCGTTCTCGATCAACCGCTGGCACACCGCGAACCCGTCCATGTCGGGCAGCATCACGTCGAGCACCATCAGGTCAGGCCGGGTCGAGGCACAGGCGTGCAGGGCCTCGGCACCAGAACCCACCACCTCCACCTCGTAACCCGCCAGGCTCAAGGTGGTCTCCAGCAGTTCCGCCAGTCTCGGATCGTCGTCCACGACGAGCAACCGCTGCCCGGCTCCCCGGGGCGGTGACATCCCCTCGTTCCGCGAAGCGGACGGCATGGCAGGCACCCATCGTGTCGTGGCTCGGGCGGCGACCCGCCGCCTGGTTCCAGCGTCGGCATCCTACTGCGCGCACGCACCGGATCACCGACCGGTAGCGCGCGGCGGAGCAGCGGAAACGCGGTGAAACGCGCGTGGGGTCCGGCCGTTGTCAGCAAATCGTCAGCTTGGTGACCGTGCGGGGTCAGCCGGTCCAGGTTTCCTGGCATCGACGCACCCAGCCGGCCCTTTGGAGCAGCCGTGGCCCCTTCGCCACCCCGCAATGACGACCGCGGTGAGAACACCCAGCCCGACGTGCAGAGCCGAGTGCGCGCAGGTTTGATCGACATCGCGCCGATCCTCTTCTTCACCCTGACCTTCGCGCTGACCCACCGGGTTCTCATCGCGGTGGCGTTCGCCCTCACCTGCGGCATCGGGATCACAGTGGGACGGCTGGTGCGCAGGGAACCCGTCTGGCGCGCGCTTGGTGCCCTCGGCATCATCTGCCTCGGTGGGCTGCTGGCCTCGCGCACCGGAGATGCCGCCAACTTCTTCGCGCCGGGCCTGGTGATCCACAGCACCATCGCTCTGGTGACCCCGGTGATGCTGGCGTTCGGCTGGCCACCGCTGGGCCTGGTGGCGGGGCTGGTCACCGGCGAGGGGACCGGATGGCGCCGCTGTCCGATCCGCCGCCGGGCATTCACCAGGTCCAATGTGGTCCTGCTCGCCGCGAAGGTCGTCATCCTGTCGGCCGAAATCCCCCTGTTCTTGGCAGGCCGGACCGTCGCGCTCGGCTTCACCAACGCGGTCGGGCCGGCCGTGCACGGACTCGGCGTGCTGCTGGCGTGGCGGGTCTTCCGCCGCACGACCGGGACGCACCGCTGTGCCCCGGGAAAGACCGCGGCGGCTGCACCGGATCTCAGCTCTTCGCCCGACCCGCAGAAGGCTGCTTGACGAGCGGCCGCAACGTAACCGATCACGGAGGAAACAACACCGATGACCGCGCCCCAACTGCCGTTCGACCGACCGAACGTGCTCGACCTGGCACCGCACTACGCCGTCCTGCGTCGCCAGGCCCCGCTCGTTCAAGTCCGCACTCCCTCCGGTGACCCGGCGTGGCTGGTGACCCGCTACACCGAGGCACGGGCACTGTTGGGCGATTCGCGCCTCGGGCGGTCGCACCCGGCGCCTGAAGCGGCCGCGAAGGTTTCCGACGCCGCGTTCTTCAACGGCCCGTCCGGCAACTACAACACCGAGCAAGAAGACCACCAGCGGCTGCGCAAACTGCTCGCGCCGGCGTTCACCGCAAAGCGGATGCGCGCGCTGGGCGATCACATCCGGGAACTGACCGAGGGCTGTCTCGATGCGATGCAGGCCGCGCACGACCGGTCTCCCGGTGAACCGGTCGATCTGCACGAGCACCTCGCCTTCCCGCTGCCCGTGCTCGTCATCTGCGAACTGCTCGGCGTGCCCTACGAAGACCGCGAGCTCTTCCGCGACCTCTCCGACCGGATCGGCCGGATCAACGCGGGCGACGTCGCTCGCACCGCCATGGCCGAGTTCATGGCGTACACCAGCGAGCTGGCCGAGGCCAAGCGGGGCAACCCGGCCGAGGACGTCATCTCGGACATGGTGCTCGCGCAACGAGCTTTCCCGGCCTTCACCGACGAGGACATCGCGCGGCTCGCCGCAGGGCTGATCTTCGCCGGTCACGAGACGACCGCCGGGCGCATCGATCTCGGCGTCCTGCTGCTGCTGTCCGATCTGGACCGCCGAGACGCCTTCGCCGCCGACCCCGACGGGCGGGTCGAGGGCACGGTGGAGGAGATCCTGCGCCGGACCTCGCCGAGCGGTCTGGGTCTGGTGCGCTACGCGCACGACGACGTCGAGATCTCCGGCCAGACGATCTCCGCCGGGGATGCGGTGATCATCGCCATCGGCCGCGAACCAGGATCCGGAGGCCTTCACCGAGGCAGCGCGGTTCGATCCTGAGCGCAGTCCCAACCAGCACCTCGCGTTCGGCCACGGCATGCACTTCTGCATCGGCGCGAACCTGGCCCGGACCGAACTGCGCACGGTCTTCCCGGCGCTGTTCCGGCGGTTCCCCCGTCTGCGACTGGCTGTGGACCTCGATGACATCGAGGTTCGCACGGACCGGCTGACCGGAGGCCTGAACGAGGTCCGCGTCACCTGGTAGCGCCCCGTCGCGCACAACGCCTCACACCGCACGAGACGAGGAATCCCGATGAATGTCATTGCCGACAAGGAAAAGTGCATCGGCGCCGGGCAATGCGCGCTGATCGCCGCCGACGTCTTCGACCAGAACGACGGGGACGGCCGGGTGTTGGTGCTCGATCCCGCCCCGCCGCGCGAACTGCTGGCACAGGTCGAGCAGGCCGCGGCGGGCTGCCCCGCACTCGCGATCACGCTGCAGCGGTAGTTCCGCGGGATGCCGTCGTTCTGGCCGTGGTTCGGCCGGAACGACGGCATCGCCACTTCGCCGTTCCAAGGTTGGCGGTCGCCGCTCGGTCGGCCGGGTGCGGGCTCAGCCGGATGCAGGCTCCGCGGCCCAGCGGCGCCCGTGGATGGAGAGGTCGCTGAGCATCGCGGCCACTTGGTCAGCGGTGTAACCCGTGTCGCCCTGAAGCCACCACGCGAGCGTCCCGATCAGCTCGCCCGCCCACGCGCGCGCAACGAGTTCGACGGGGATGCGCGGCGTTTCGCCGGATTGTTCAGCACGCGCCCGGAACAGTGCCTCGGCTTCTTCGCTGGTCCGTTCGTAGAACTCGCGCAACGGCCTCCCATCACCGGCTCCCCGGAGGATCACCCGGTAGACCGCGGTGTTGTTCTCGGCGTGCGTGAAAATGCTGCGCAGCGGGTTACCGGTGAAGCCGTCGGGGCGCTGTGCCTCGTACTCCGCCACCCACGCGGCCCGATCCTCGGTGAGCGAGCGGACGATGTCGACGAGGACGTCTTCCTTGGCCTTGTAGTGGGCGTAGAAGGTCGCCCTCGCCACGTCCGCGCGGTCGAGGACGTCCTCGACCGTGAGCGAACCGAAGTCCTGTTCGGCGCACAGCTCCACGAGCGCCTCGCGGATCGCCCTGCGGGTGCGGCGCACCCGTCGGTCGCCGCCTCCGGACTGCGGTGACATGGCCCGGCTCCTCTCCGTCAGCTCCTCGGTCGAGCGGGTCTCGATCTCATGATTCCCCACCCCGCGGGCGGCTACGCGGCGGGCACGCCCGAACCGGCATGGCCCTGCACATCGCCGGACCGCGGCCTCCCGAGGCCACGCTCGCCGTCGCCGCGGCGGCCGGAGTGCGTTGACGGCCGATGCAACCCGCCGTACGATCGCGAACAACTTGTTCAGGAACATACATATTGTTCAGTTAACGCCACCTATGGAGCTGTCTCGTGAAGATCGCTGCGGACGGTCCTCGGTTCCCGGCCAGCCCGGCCGAGCGCTTCATCGCCCGAGGAGGGGAACTGCTGCCCGAGCTGGTGACGCTGCGCCGGGCGATCCACGCAGAACCCGAGCTGGGCCTGCACCTGCCGGAGACCCAGCGGAGGGTGCTGGAGGCGCTCGCCCCGCTCGATCTGGAGCTGCACACCGGAACGGCGCTGACCTCGGTGGTCGCGGTCCTCCGCGGCGCCACCCCGGGCCCGACCGTGCTGCTGCGCGCCGACATGGACGCGCTGCCGCTCCAGGAGGCGACCGACCTGCCGTTCCGGTCGACGAACGGAGCCATGCACGCCTGCGGCCACGATCTGCACGTCGCCGGGCTCGTCGGTGCCGCCCACCTCCTGCACGCGCACCGCGACGAGCTCGCCGGCGACGTCGTATTCATGTTCCAGCCCGGCGAAGAAGGGTTCGAGGGAGCTCGCCTCATGCTGGAGGAGGGCCTGCTCGACGTGACCGGCCAACGCCCGGTCGCGGCGTACGCCGTGCACGTCGGTCCTGGTCCCCGCGGCACCTTTCTGACCAGGCCCGGCACGGTGACCGCGAGTTCGAGCTCGTTCTCCGCGGAGGTCTCCGGACGCGGGGGCCACGGCTCCCGGCCGCACGAGGTCGTCGATCCGGTGCCGGTGCTGGCCGAAATCGTGTTGGGACTCCAGTCCTTCGTCACCCGCCGGTTCGACGTCTTCGACCCGGTGGTGCTGTCGGTGACGAACCTCGCCGCGGGGACGGGTGCCGACAACGTCATCCCCGGCAAGGCCCGGCTGAGCGGAACCCTGCGGACGATGTCGCCCGAGGCGCTGGCCAGGATCGAGGCCGAGTTGCCCCGTGTCATCGCGGGGATCGCCGAGGCGCACTCCGCCGCGGCGACCGCCGAGATCACCACCGGCTACCCGAGCGTCGTCAACGACCAGGCGACCACGGAGCGCGCTCTCGAATCCCTGCGACCGGCGTTCGGCGGCCGGGTCGTCACCGCACCGCATCCCACCATGGGCGCCGAGGACTTCTCCTACGTCGCCCAGCGAGTGCCGAGCACGATGCTGATGCTGCTGGCGAGTCCACCCGGCAGCGACAGGGCGTCCGTGCCGAACCACTCGCCGCACGCGGTGTTCGACGACGCCGTCCTGGGGGACCAGGCCGCGGCACTCGCGATCCTCGCGGCGCAGACCCTGACCGCACACGCCCGGAGCGGAGCGAGCTGAGTCCCACCCAGCACGCGGCTCCCGCAGCATCTCGAATGCGACTCCCAGTTCACCGGAAGCGAGCACCCCATGAACCTTGCCCAGTTCCTGCGCCGCAATGCGGTGCACCAGCCCGAAGCCGAGGCAGTCGTCTGCGAGCAGACCAGGATGACCTACGCCCAGCTGGACCACGACTCCGACCGGCTCGCCGCCGCTCTCCAGGATCTCGGTCTGGCCTCAGGTGACCGGGTCGCCACGCTGTCGTGGAACTGCGCCGAACTGGTCGTGACCGAGTTCGCGCTCTACAAGGGCGGTTTCGTGCGGGTGCCGATCAACGCCCGGCTCAGCGAGGGCGAGATCGCGCACCTGTTGCGCGAATCCGGTGCCCGTGTGCTGCTCGCCGGTCCCGAGCACGTCGCGGTGGCGGTTGCCGCGGCAGCCGACAGCTCTGTGGAGCACGTGGTCGGGCTACCCGGTGCCGAGGGAGCACAGCACGGGTACGCCGACTTCCTGGCCAGGACCGACGCGGAGCCCGCCTGGGCGGACCTGCGCCCGGACGATCCTGCGGTGCTGCACTTCACCTCCGGCTCCACCGGAGTCCTCAAGGCGGCGGTGCAGACGCAGGGCAACCGGCTGGCCCTCATGCGCAAGTTGGTCTCGAGCCCCGAAGTCCGCGTCGGTCCCGGCGGGCGGCAACTTCTGGTCGGCCCGATCACGCACGCCTCGGGAATGCCGATCATCGGCATCATCTGCGCCGGTGGCTGTCTCGTGGTGCTGCGCGGTTTTGATCCCGAGCAGGTGCTGGCAACCATCGAGCGGGAGCGGGTGACGCACGTGCTGCTGATCCCGACGATGATCAATGTCATCCTGCGGACCTGCTCGCGCGGCGACTTCGACCTGAGCAGCTTGGAACGCGTGGTGTACGGCGCCGCTCCGATGACGCCGACCCGGATTCGCGAGGCTTGGGACTTCTTCGGTCCTGTCCTGGCGCAGGCGTACGGGGCTGGCGAGACCACATCGGCGGTCATGTTCCTCACCACCGAGGACCACCGGCGGGCCATCGAGGACGGCGAGCAGGAGCTGCTGTCCTCGTGCGGACGGCCGGCCACCGAAGCCGAAGTCCTCGTCGTCGACGACGACTTCCGGGAAGTGCCGCCCGGCGCGGTGGGCGAGATCGTGGTTCGCGGCCCGGAGGTGGTACCTGGCTACCACCGAGCCCCCGAGCTGACCGCGCAGAGCTTCCGGGACGGTTGGTTCCGCACCGGGGACCTGGCGACCCGCCGCGAGGACGGCTACGTGTTCATCGTCGACCGGAAGAAGGACATGATCATCTCCGGCGGCTTCAACGTCTACTGCGTCGAGGTGGAGGCGGTGCTGCACCGCCATCCCGACGTCTACGACGCCGCCGTCGTCGGCGTGCCCGACGACCGGTGGGGCGAGGCGGTCAAGGCCGTGGCGGTGCGCCGTACCGGTTCCACAGTGGACGCCGAGGCGCTGATCGAGTTCTGCGGCGAGCACCTGGCACGCATGAAGCGCCCGCGTTCGGTCGACTTCGTCGATGCGCTGCCGGTCAACCAGAACGGGAAGATCGACCGCAAGGCGATCCGTGAGACCTACTGGGCCGGCGCCGACCGCCGGGTCAACTGAGGAGCCACGATGACCTTCACGCTGGAACCCGACTACGGCCACCTGCCCGAGCTGCAGGGCTGGGTCGCCAAGCTGCGGACCTACCTCGACGAGGAGCTGATCCCGTTCGAGCGCGAGCACGGCATCACCGCCGAAACCCGGGTCGACCGGGCGGCCCTGCGGCAGGTGTGGCGCCGCAGCCGCGAGCTCGGCTTCTACGGCATCAACCTGCCGCCGGAGCTGGGCGGCCACGGACTGTCGAACCACGACCTGTGCGTGCTCAAGGAAGAAGCCGCGGCACGCGGGTCGTCGCTGTTCCCGAACGTCCTCGGCGACATGGGCGGGCCGCTGCGGGTGGGCGTGGCGCTCAACGTCGCCACCCAGGAGCAGCTGGAGCGGTACTTCCTTCCCGTCATCCGCGGTGAGCGGGCCTGCTGCTTCTCGCTCACCGAACCCCAGGCCGGATCCGACATCCGCCGGATGACGACGACCGCCCGGCGCGACGAGGGCGGGTATCGGCTGACCGGCCGCAAGGTGTTCAGCTCCGCAGCCTCCTTCGCCGACTTCGCGATCGTGGTCGCCCGCCACCACGACGAGGGCGAGACCTACAGCGCGTTCATCGTCGACTTCGACGCTGCGGGCTGCACCGTGCTCGACGGCGACACCCCCATGTCCGGTCAGCACATCGAGGGCGACATCCTCCTCGAGGACTGCTTCGTGCCCGCGGCGAACGTGCTCGGTCCTCTCGGCAAGGGGCTGCAGGTCGGTGTCGGCCGGATCAACATGAACCGGCTGCTGCACTGCCCCACCATGATCGGCCTCGCCCGGCGTGCTCTGCAGCTGTCGCTGGACTACGCCCGCAACCGCACCGTCTCGGGTGGCCCCATGGTCGAGTTGCAGGCGATCCAGCACCATCTCGCGCAGATGTCGACCGAGCTGCACGCGGCCCGCGCGATGGTGCTGGCCACCGCGGCACAGGCCGACCGCGGCGCGCCGATCGTCGTCGAGGCGAACATGTGCAAGCTGTTCACCGCGGAGGCGGCCTTCCGGGTGGCCGATCTCGCCGTGCAGATCCACGGCAAGACCGGCGTCACGCAGGGGCACGAGGTGGAGCAGATCTTCCGAACCCTGCGCATGTTCCGGATCGTCACCGGCACCACCGAGATCCACAAGAACGCGATCGCCAAGGGCTTGGTGGGGAGGGCCGCAACGGCAGCTGGGACCCCGCGGTGAGCGCTGCGACCCGGGCCGAGGGGGCACTCCGGCGCGGGAACCGAGGGTCGCGCGGCAAGAACCTCGCGCTGCTCACCGCGTCGACCTCCATGGACAACGCGGAGAACAGCATCACCACGGTGATGTTCCCGCTCATGCGCGACGCCTTCGGTCTGTCGCAGGCAGCCCTCGGCACGCTCGTGGCGGTCGCCAAGGTCGCAGGCGCCGCCACGAGCGTGCCGTGGGCGATCCTCGGTCGCCGGTACTCGCGGCGGAAGGTGCTGGCGATCTGCTCGGGTTTCTGGGGCGTCTGGATCATCGCCGCAGGCCTGGCCCCGAACTTCCCGGTGTTCCTCGTGCTCTACGGCATCGGAGCCGCCGGGTTCGCCGGCTCCGGCGCCATCGCCCTGGAGATCCTCGGCGACATCTACGACGACCACCACCGCGGCCGCGCCACCGGCATCCTGTACGCCGGGGTCGCGATCATCACCGGCGCCAGCGCCCCGGTGTTCGGATTGCTGGCGCACTTCGACAACGGCTGGCGCTACGGCTACGTCGGCTCGGGCGCGATCTGCCTGTTGATCGGTGTCCTGATCCTGGCCTTCCTCGACGATCCCGAGCCGACTGCCGCCAGCAACGCGCCGCACCGCGGCGAACTGGAGCACAAAGCCCGGAAGGTGCGCGATGGCCTGCGTGAGCTGTTTCGCATCCGCAGCTTCCGCTACCTGCTGGCGCAAAGGCTGTTCTCGGGCCAGAACGTGATGATGAGCTTCGGGATCGTGTTCCTGGTCGAGGAACGCGGGTTCTCGACCTCGACGGCATCACTGGCCGCGCTGCCGTTCTCGCTGGGGTACGTCGTCGGCACTCTCCTCGGGGGGCGGCTCCTGGACCGCCTCCACCTGGCCCTGCCCCGGAGCGGCCGAGTGATCATGCTCCAGGCCAGTCAGCTCGCCTTCGCCGCCGTCGCCTTCATCGTGCTGCACCTCACCTCGGAGGGCATCGCTCCGTACGTGGTGCTCTTCGCGATGCTCGGGCTGCTCCAGGGGCAGGTCCCGGTGGTGAACCGCCCGCTGGTGATGGCGGTCGTCCCGCCACACCTGCGCTCCTTGGCCTTCGCAGTGTCCGTCTACCTGGTCGAATCCGTCGCATATGGCGGTTACGCGTTGCTCGCGGGCTACCTCGGGGACCGAGTCGGGCTGCAACCCGCACTGCTGCTCATCACGGTCGCGCTCACCACGGCGAACGGCCTCGCCTCGGCCGCCCTGTACCACCCTTACGCCCGCGACACCACCGAGCAAGCACGCCGGGAGGTCACCACCGACGATGCCTGATGAAAACCCCGGCGTCACAGGCGGTCCGTCCTTCTCGCAGACTGACCGGGATCGCTTCAACACCCACCCCGGTCATCGGCTTGAACGGGATGGCACCGCCCTCGCCCAGATGTTGCGAACCCTGCCGCCGTCGACCAACTAGGCGGCGGTGACGCCGCTGTCGGTGGAGAGCACAGCGCCGTTGATGTTTCGGGCTTCTGGGGAGGCGACGAAGCAGAACAGGGCCGCCACGTCGTCCGCAGTGGCCATCGGGCGTGGTGTGAGCGTGTTGGTGGTCAGGGACAGATCGACGTCGTCCGGCATGGCGAATCCTGTGACCAGCGGCGTCTCGACCGCTCCCGGCGCGATGGCGTTGATGCGCAGGTTCTGCTTCATGAACTCGACGGCCAAGGAACGGGTGAGCTGCACCAGGGCGCCCTTGCTCATCGTGTACACAGCGGTGTAGGCCTGCCCGATGAGGCCACCGGTGGATGCCACGTTGACGATGTTCCCGTCGTGGGCCGTCAGATGCGGGATGGCTGCCTGGCAGAGGAAGAAGGGGCCGTCGAGGTTGACCGCCATCATCGCGCGGTAGTCCGCCTCGCTGACCTGCGTGGCGTGTTCGTAGCGGGCGATGCCGGCGATGTTGCCAAGCACGTCCAAGCGGCCCGAATCCGTCACGACGTCCGCGATCGCGGCGAAGCAGTCGGCGCGGTCGCGGACGTCGGTGACGCGGACGCGCACGGTGCCGGGCAAGCCGGCCGCGAGATCCGCGGTCTCCTCCAGGCCCGCGGCGTTCATGTCGAGGGCGTGCACGACGGCTCCCTCGGCTGCCAGTCGCAGCGCCGTGGCCCGACCGATGCCGGAGGCGGCACCGGTGAGCACGGCGACACGACCTGCGTAGCGGTTCTCGACGGGGACGAAGGCAGTCATGGGAACCTCCTCGGTGGAAACGTGTTTCGGGGTCAGGCCAGCACGCAGCGCGTGCCGGTGAAGTTGGTCGGCATGCACTTGTTGCAGTGGATGCACAACGAGCGGGTCGAGGCGTCCTGCTGGAGTCGGTTGATCAGGTCCGGCTCGCGCAGCAGGGCGCGGGCCATGGCGACGAACTGGAAGCCCTCCGACATCCCGAGATCCATGTCCGCTCGGTCGGTGATACCGCCGAGCAGCACCAGCGGCAGAGCGAGGGCGGCGCGGAACTGGCGGGCTCCTTCGAGCAGGTAGGTGTTCCGGTAGGGGATTCGTGGAGAAGGACTCGCCCGAAGATCCGTGCACCCAGCCGCTGCGGCTGCGGCAGCGCTTCGGCGAACTCCCGAACGGGGACCTTCCCCTTGAACAAGTACATCGGGTTGAGCAGCGAGCTGCCCACGGTCAGCTCCAACGCGTCGACCGCACCGTCCGCCTCCAACCACTGGGCGACCTGGAGCGCCTCGTCCAGCCAGAAACCTCCCGGGACACCGTCGTCCATGTTGAACTTGGCCAGGATCGCGATCCTGTCACCGACGGCGGCCCGGACGGCCCGGGCGGCAGCGCGCGCCACCTTCGCCCGATTGACCAGCGAGCCACCGAAGCCGTCCTCGCGCCTGTTGACCTTCGGGCTGAGGAACGAGCTGGCGAAGTAGTTGTGTCCGAGATGGACTTCGACCGCGTCGAACCCGGACTCCAATGCCAACTGGGCGGCCGTGCCGTGGGCTCGGACGATGCGGTCGATGTCCTGCTCCGCGGCGGAGCGTGTCATGCGCATGCCCAGCGGGTTGAACCGCCGGCTCGGGCCGAGGGAGGCCATCCCGTTGGACCTGGCGTTGGCGACCGGCCCGGCGTGTCCGATCTGCGCTGAAACCGCGGCTCCCTCGGCGTGCACGGCGTCGGTGAGCCGCCGCAGTCCGGCGACGGCATCGGACCGCATCCAGATCTGGTCGAACTGAGTGCGTCCTTCCGGAGCGACCGCGCAATAGGCGACGGTGGTCATGCCGACGCCGCCGGCCGCGTGGCGCCGGTGGAACTCGATGAGCGAATCGGTGACCAGCCCGCCGTCGCTGCGTCCCTCGAACGTCGCGGCCTTGATCGTGCGGTTCCGGAGCGTCAGCGGACCGATCTTGCCCGGCGAGAACACATCGGGAATCGGAGTGGCAGCCATAGGGGCTTCCTGGGGATCGGGGCGTCGCAGCAGGTTCGCCGGACCAACCTGGGAACACCGGTCAGCGGTCCTCTTCCGCACGCTGCGCGTTGACGCGTTGGCTCGGTTCGGAGAACGCGAGCTTGCCCATGAGCGACTGCTCGCCGTCCCGGCGGCGGTCGAACACCGCGACGTAGCAGTCCTGGACCGCGGATGAGCGCGGGTCGGCCAGGAACGCCCACTCGGCCAGGTGACAGGCCAATCGGAGATCGCTGTCCGCCAGCTCGTTGGCCCGTGCGACCAGCACGTCCACACCACCGGCGAGGCGCGCGATCTCCCCTGCCCGAAGGGCCGTCGGAGCGGGCAGCAGGTTCGCGGGATTGCCGTCCCACCAGCCGCCGTAGCGGCGGATCACGTTGCGGCAGATGAATTCCGGACGGTCGTAGCGGGGCTGCAGGCGCGGGTGTGCGGCCAGGCGCGTCGGGATCACCAGGGATTCCACGATGTCATCGGGCCGCATACCGGCGTTGAGGCCGTCGAGCGCGTGGCGCACGATGTACCGGAGGTACTCGACCATCGTCAGCAGCTCGTCGCGGATCGCTTCGGCGCCCTCGACGCAGTCGCCGTGGCCGGTGATCACGTAGTCGGCGTCGAGAGCAGCCATCTCCTCGGCGGCGTCGGCCCACTCTTCCGCGTACCGCTGGACCTTGCGGGGATTGCCTGCGTTGGGCAGGTAGCCGACCACCAGGTCCCCTGCCGCGATCACCCGCCGCTGCGGCGCCCAGACCCACGCGGCGTCGTCGGTCTCTCCCTTGGCGTGGCGCACCACGAATCGCTCGCCACCGATGCGCAGTTCCAGGGCGTCGCGGAACGTGACGTCCGGAACGACGAAGTCTTCCGGGGCGCTCGGCCAGCTGCGACCGTTGGCCCCCGGACGCTGTCCGTTGATGGCGGCGTTCAGGCCCGCCGTCTTGGCGTAGCGCGCGAAGTGGTCGAGCAGGTTCTCGTGCGCGACCACCCGAGGCCGTTCTCCTGCCTCGAGGAACGCCCACAGCCCGAAGGCGTGGTCCACGTGCCCGTGCGTGAACACGACGGTGTGCAGGGGCTGAGCACTCAGCTGGCGGACCGCGTGCAGGAGCGCGGGGCCGTCGCCGGCGCAGCCGGAGTCGACCATGAGCAGGCCGTCATCGGTCTCGAACAGCGCGACGTTGGCCATCCCGGGTTGGATCATGAAGGTGCGCGGCGCGACCTCCACGACCTTCGGCGGGTTCGGGGCGGCGACCTCGCGCGCCGCGACGTGCTGGAACTGCGCGTTGCCGATGTTGCCGAAGTTCTGCTGCATCAGCGAATGCGCGCCCGATCCCAGTCGCGAATCCACCGATGTCCGCTGAGCCTGCACCCCGACCGCTCGACTGGACAAATCAGGCATGGAAGTCTCCTCGCTCGATGTTGGGCGGTGCGTTGACGCTCATTAAACCACATGGTTTACTCGATTGCACCGATAGCGGTGATCGATTGGAGGTCCACCCGAGCGGCGCTGCTATGTTGTTCGCGCAGTTGTCGAGATTCCGTCCGACGGGCGCAGGTCGTCGGACGAATGAGCTGGAAAGAAGCTGGATCACATTGGGAACATCAACGCGTTTGCAAATTCTGCGCACTGCTGAGCGATTGTTTGCGACGCAGGGAATCGATGCGACTTCGCTTCGCCAGATCAGCGCGGACGCCGAACAGCGCAACACGGCGGCGGCGAAATATCATTTCCAGAACAAGCCGACGCTGATCAGGGCAATCTTCGACTATCGCCTCGACGGCATCGACACCCGCCGCGCGCAGTTGCTGAAACTGGCCGAGGACGAGGGGCGCCTCGACGAACCGTGGCACCTGGTCGAGGTGCTGGTCCGGCCGCTGGCCGAGCAGGCCGCTGAACCCGGCAGTCATTACGTCCGTTTCCTCGATCGGGTTTGTGAGCACGTCGGGCGCGATGTGACCGCGCTCCCCGAGATCGCCGGACTGGACGAAGCGGTAGCCGTCGGCCGTCTGGTCACCGACCGCCTTCCATTCCTGTCCCAACCCCAGGTCCGCCCCCGAATTCGGTGGGCCGGACAACTGATCCTCACGGCGCTCGCCGACCTGGAGCAGCGGAACGCGTCCGCAGACCCCCGAAGCGACGAGCCTGACACCGAAACCTTCGTCGTGGCGCTGATCGACGCGGTCACCGGCCTGCTGACCGCCGCCGCATCCGCTCCACGCGAGTGAGATCGGCCGCGGGCGGCGTCATACCGACAGCGAGGAGATTTCCTGATGGCAGCGGAAGAAGACGCCGACCCGATCGGGACACCGGTGCGCCTCGGTTATGCCGTTGCCGCACTGGTGATCGGCGGGGCATGGGCGTTCGGTTGGGACGTTCCGCTCTGGCAGCACGCCCTGCGCCTCCTGGTGATCGTCCTAGTGCTACCGCCCATCGTGCACCTCGCGCGGAGGCGGCTGAGGCGGCCGGTTACCGCGTACCCGCCGATGCGTCACCTGGTCGTCGCCAAGGTGCTCCTCGTCGCGGGTGCCGTCGGGCTGGAGCTGCTGCTGAACCGATGGACTTGGTGGGCGCCCTTCATCACCGCCGCGGCCCTCGCCGCCACGGTTGCCGTCGGTGGGCCGCCGTGGCACCGAAAACTGCGCCAGCGTGCCGCGTCCGTCCCACGCGCAAACCCGAGTGGCCGGAATTAGGCGGCGGCACGTCATCGTCCGCAGTGCTCACCAGGTGATGGGGGGCAGCTGGCCGTCCTCGACCCGCCGCCCGGAAGATCAATCCGCACCCACGAAGGGGCCCCGAATGGCAGAGAATCCCGCGAGTCAGTGGACCTCCACGGCCCGACGAACCGCGCAGGAAGCGAAGTTCTTCTGGACGGGTGGGCCGATCGAAGTCGCACCGGACACCTGGTTCACGTCGATCGGTTCCGGTGTCACGGCCTTCGCCACCGACGAGGGCCTAGTGCTGGTCGACTCGGGCACCCGCCTGTTCGCGGGCGAGATGGCCGAGCACATCCGAACCCGCACCGAACTACCTGTGCACACCGCGATCTACACGCACGGTCACGTCGATCACGCCTTCGGCCTCGGCGCCTTCCTCGCCGAAGGTCAAACCGCACCACAGATCGTCGCCCAGGCCAACATGGATGAACGATTCGCGCGTTACGCGCGGAGCCCGCGGCACAACGCGACGATCAACAGCCGCCAGTTCGGCGGCCGCACCGACGACCCCACCTTCGAATCCGAGGACCTGCGCTTCGGTTACCCCGAGTACCCACCGACGCGCCACTACCAGCAGTCTCTCGAACTCCGCGTCGGTGAAGCGACCTTCGAACTGCGCGCATGTCGCGGAGAAACCGACGACCACACCTGGGTCTACTGCCCCGAGCGCCGCGTGCTGTGCACCGGCGACTTGATCATCTGGGGGGTGCCCAACGCGGGCAATCCGCAGAAAGCGCAGCGCTATCCCTGGGATTGGGCCAAGGGGCTGCGCGAGATGGCCGAGACCGGTGCCGCCTCGCTGTGCCCCGGCCACGGCGGACCGGTCGTGAACGACCCCGGACTCGTCCGCCGCATCCTCCTGGACACGGCGGGCTTCCTCGAGGACATCGTCGAACGCACGCTGGCCGTCCTCGAAGACGGTTCTCCGCCGCACGTGGACATCGTGCGCCGCGTGGACCTGCCGGAATCCGACGCGCCTTGGCTGCAACCCGTCTACGACGAGGCCGAGTTCATCGTCCGCAACGTCATCCGTTACTTCGGCGGTTGGTGGAGCGGGCGTCCGAGCGAGCTCAAGCCTGCCCCGCGCGCCGACGTGGCCACCGAACTCGCCGCCCTGGCCGGCGGCGTCGGCGCACTGCTCGCTCGCGCCACCGAACTCGCACCCCGCAACATGGCGCTGGCCTGCCATCTCGCGGACTACGCGGTGGAAGCGGCCCCCGATGATCCCGACGTTGCCGAGGGCGTAGCACGTCTCTACACCGACCGCGCTGCCCAGGAGACCAGCTTGATGGCGACGAACCTCTACAGGTCTGCTGCCGCCAGCGCCGAGGCCAAGCGCCCCTTCGCATAGGACGGCTGCGGATCTGCGGTTTCGAACCAGACGCAGACGGTGACGCTGGGTGCCGTCACCACGGGTTGACCTGTGCTGCACGGACAACGTGGGTGCGTTGTTGCAGCAAGTCCCAGCGTCACAGGCGAACCGCCCACCCGGATGGAACCGTGCTCGCCATGCGCCTGCTTCCCGGACGTGACTGATCTGAAGCCGCATACCTGCAGGCACCGCAGTTCGGTCGCGCACTGCGTCGCACATCACCCGCCGGTCCGGCGGCAGCGGCGGCTCGGCGTGTCGGTACCCGTGGTGCTGGCATGGGTGGGCGTGCATGTCAGACTGCCTGGCGATGCACACGCCGTCCGACCTCGCCGATCTGCTCGAATGCGAGCACCGCAGCATTCTCAAGCAAGCGCTGGCGGCGGGGTTGCCCGGTGCGCCGCGTCCGAGTTCCGGGCCCGACCGGTTGGCCGTCAAGCACGGGCGCGCGCACGAGGCCGCCACGCTGGAGCGGCTGCGTGATGAGCGCAAGACCGTGGTCGAGATCGAAGAGCCCGATCAGGTCGCCGCCGCGAAGGCCACCGAGGAAGCGCTGCGGGCGGGCGCGCCGGTCATCTACCAGGCCGTTTTCCACGACGGCGAGTTCTCCGGACGCGCGGACTTCCTGCTCCGCGATGATCAGGGCCGCTACGAGGTCTACGACACGAAGCTCGCGCGGCACGCGAAGCCGTCCGCGGTCCTGCAGCTCACCGCGTACGCCGACGCGCTTCGCCGTGCCGGTTGGCCGGCCGGGCCGGAGATGCACCTGCTACTCGGCGATGGCACCAAGCGCAGCCTGCGCGTCGAGGACTTCCTGCCGCTGCTGGATCGGCTCCGCGACCGGCTCGTCACGCGGCCGCCGCGACTGCCGGAACGCCTGTGGGCCGACGAGCGGCCCGCCTGCAGCGGCTGCGGCTTCGCCGACCACTGCTCTTCCGCGCGTGAGGCGGACCGGGACCTGTCGCTGGTCGCGGGCATGCGCGGCGAACAGCGGCGCAAGCTCGTGACGGCCGGGCTCGGCACGATCGATGCGCTCGCCACCGCCGAGCCCGCCGACCGGCCGCGCGACATGTCGGCGGGCACGTTCGCCAACCTGCGGGCGCAGGCCGCGATCCAGGTGCGGCAGGACCGGACCGGGGAACTGGCTTACGAGGTCATCGACCCGACGGCGCTGGCCGAGCTGCCGCCACCGAGCCCGGGCGACGTCTTCTTCGACATGGAAGGCGATCCGTACGCGCTCGCCGGCACCGGGCTGGAGTACCTGTTCGGCGCCGTCACGCCCGACCTGCGGTTCACGCCGTTCTGGGCGCACACGCGTCTCCAGGAGAAGCGTGCCTTCGAGGAGTTCGTCGACTTCGCCACCGCCCGGCTCACCGAGGATCCGGACGCGCACATCTTCCACTACGCGCCGTACGAGGTCACGGCCGTCAAGCGGCTCGCCGCGGTGCACGGAACGCGCGAGGAAGCCGTGGACGAGCTGCTGCGCGGCGGCCGGATGATCGACCTGTACGCGGTGGTGCGCAAGGCCTTGCGGGTCGGCCAGCGGTCGTACTCGATCAAGTACCTCGAACCGCTGTACATGCCGGAAGCCCGCGACGGCGAGGTGAAGACGGCCGCGTCGAGCATCGAGGCGTACGAGGACTACCTGACGCTCACCAAGGCCGGCGACGTCGAAGAGGCCGACGAGGTGCTGCGCGGCATCGCCGACTACAACGAGTACGACTGCGTGTCCACGTTGCGGCTGCTGGAGTTCCTGCACCGCGTCCGCGAGGAAGCGGGCATCGAGCTCGCAACTCCGGCACCGGAGTCCGAAGTGGACGCTCTGATCCGGCGGACGGAGGAGGAAGAGGCCGCGCTGCGCCGGGCCGAACGCGCGGCCGCGCTGGCGGCGCTGGTCGACCCGCTGCTCGACGGCCTGCCCGACGATCCTGCCGACTTCACCCCGGACGACCGCGCTCGCGCGCTGCTCGCCGCCTCCGTCGGTTACCACCGGCGCGAGACGAACCCGGCGTGGTGGGAGTTCTTCCGGCAGCTCGCCGCGCCGGTCGGCGACCTGGAGGTGGACACGACCTGCGCTGTGCCGGTGTCGGTGTCCGCGGGGGAGTGGGTGCCGCCGTCGGGGCGCCTTCGCACGGCCAAGCGCACGCTCACGGTGGCGTGCGATCCGGACCGGCCGCATCCGTTCGCGGTCGGTGACGACGTGCGGCTGCGGTACGGCGCCGATGCGCGGGACGCGAAGGTCGTGGCGGCCTCGGCCGTCGAGCTGACGCTGGAGGAGAGCAGCGCACCGGACAGCACGTCGAACGAGCTGCCGGCCGCGGTCTTGCCGGGCGGCCCGGTGCGGCCCGCACCGAAGGACGAGGCCGTGGCCGACCTGGCCCGGCTGGTCGGCGAAACCCTCCCTGAGCTGCCCGCGCACCCGGGCGTGGACCTGCTGCGCCGGATCCCGCGATTGCGCGGCGGTGCGCTGCCCGCACCGGGCGAGGACTCGGTGGCCGCCGTGATCGAGGCGGTCGACGCGCTCGACGGGTCGGTGCTGGCGGTGCAGGGCCCGCCCGGGGCGGGGAAGACGTACCTGGCGGGCAAGCTGATCGCGCACCTCGTGCGGTCCGGGCGGACGGTCGGTGTGACGTCCAACAGCCACAAGGCCGTGGAGAACGTGCTTTCCGCCGCGCTCGGCAACGCGCCGACGATGGCGTGCGCGAAACGGCCGCGCCGGACGCCGGATCCCGCGCTGCCGTGGGAACAGCCGAAGACGAACAACGCGTTGGCCAAGTGGCGCGACGAGCACAACGACGGGCACCTCGTCGGCGGCACCGCGTGGACGTTCGCCAACGCCGCCGTGCGCGAGGAACCGTTCGACGTGCTGGTGATCGACGAGGCGGGGCAGTTCGCGCTCGCGGACGCGCTGGCCGTGTCGATGTGCGCGAAGAACCTGGTGCTGCTGGGCGATCCGCAGCAGCTGCCGCAGGTCGTGCAGGGCACGCACCCGGCGGGTGCGGAGGCGTCGGCGTTGGGGCACCTGATCGGCGACGCGGACATCATGCCGCCGGAGCTGGGCTACTTCCTGGACCTGACGCGGCGCATGCACCCTGCCGTGTGCGCGCCGGTCTCCCGGCTGTCCTACGCGGGTCTGCTGCACTCGCACCCGTCCGCGGACCGTTCGATCGACGACTTCGCCTCCGGGCTGTACCTCGCGTCGGTGGAGCACCGCGGGAACACCACGAGGTCGGTCGAGGAAGCGGCGAAGGTCGTGTCGGTGATCGCGGACCTGCACGGGCGCACGTGGCAGGGCCGTCCGCTGGAGGACGCGGATTTCCTGGTGGTGGCACCGTACAACCTGCAGGCGCGGACGGTCACCCGCGCGCTGGCCGACGCCGGTTTCGGCGACGTGCGCGTCGGCACGGTGGACCGGTTCCAAGGCCAGGAAGCCCCGGTGGTGGTGGCGACGATGACGTCCTCGTCGGCGATCGACCTGCCCCGCGGACTGGATTTCCTGCTGTCCCGCAACCGGCTGAACGTGGCGCTGTCGCGAGCGCAGTCGGTGGCGGTGCTGGTGTGCAGTCCGCAGCTGCTGGAGGCGGACATCCGGACGGTCGAGCAGATGCGGCTCGTCTCCGGGATGCTCGGACTGCTGCGGGACGCCCACCCCTGGCCCGCCGGCTGACCGTACGCCCTCGGTGCCGCGGGTGATGCGGTCGTGCGTGCCCCCGGCTTCCCGTTCCAGGATGCGGACGTCAGTAACGCGGAATTTCATTCCGGATCACGTGCCGATCGTACAAAGGTGGCGGTTGACCTTCCATCGGCTTTGGCCCATGATTCAAGATCGGCGTGTCGGATCGTGCGGTTGCGATACTTGTGGCGAGGGAGATATGTGGTGGTCCGGGTTTGCACGGATGACGTACCATTCGGTGAACGCGTCGATTACTGGCAGCACGTGGTGTCGGACAATTTCGTTCGGTGCGTCGCGCGGATCGACAGAAGAGACGAGACGTTCTGGGGCCGCATAGTTTCGACCAGTCTCGGAGCTGTCCACTATTCGCTCATCGAGCATTATGCTTCCAGCGGTTACGAGATCTGCCGCAGCGCGAAGCACATCCGCCAGGGCGAGTCGGACGATTACATCCTCGAACTGCAGCTGGGCGGCGAATCCGTCGTGCTCGGCCAGGACGGGCGCGAGGCCGTGTTCGATCGAGGCGACTTCGGGATGCTGGACGTCACGCGTCCGTCGCTCCTGGCCTGCCGGCCGAAGTCGTTGGTGCGGGCGATATCGCTGACCTTTCCGCGTCACCTGCTGTCTCTTCGGGCCGAGGCGGTGCAGAACCTGACGGCTGTGCGGATAAACGGCGGTGCGGGCATAGGCAAGCTGGTCTCCTCATTCTTGATCGGACTGGCCGAGAACCTGGACGAGGGCGTCCCGTACGGGGACGACGCGGTGCGTCTGTCGAACGTCCTGCTGGATCTCCTCGCCGTCGGTCTGACCAGCAGCGTGGCCGGTGATTCGGCCGTTCCTCCGGAGAGCAACCGCAGCGTGTTGCGGACTCGGGTGTACTCCTTCATCGATCGTCACCTGCACGACCCGGAATTGTCGCCGAACAAGATAGCCGAAGCGCACCACATTTCGACCCGCTACTTGCACAAGCTCTTCGAGAGCGAAGAATCCACGGTGGTGGAGTGGATTCGCCTGCGGCGGTTGGAGCAGTGCCGGCGGTACTTGGCCGATCCGGCGAAGCGGTGCAGCTCGGTGGGTGTGATTGCCGCTCGGTGGGGCTTCCGGGATCCCAGCTACTTCTCTCGGTTGTTCCGCGCCACGTACGGGATAAGACCGCGTGAATACCGCATGCTGAACTTGGAGCAGAAGATCCCGAGCCCGCTGTAGGACCCACCGGCTGTAGTACGTCTGTCCGAGCGTCCGGCATCCGTAAGCCGATCCCGGTTGCGCCGAAATTCACACCAGGGCCGAGAAGTTCGCCGTGGGTCCAGGTGTTGTGCGCTGTAGTCCAGGTGAGCGGCCCAGGATCCGGATACCGTGATCAGGCGGCGTTCCTTGCGCCCAAGTGCGGCCTGCTCAGCGTCGAGCGGCCGATCAGGGAGTCTGGGGTCCCAGTGCGGGTGTGGCGGGGTTCACAACCCTGGGCTCAGGTCAACTGGTAAATCACCAATCTCACTCAGGGAGATCGCGGATGTTCGTTGTGCCGATGACCCGAATACGCTCGGTTGCGGTGGTTCGAGGCCCGCTGTTCGGCGTGAGTGGAAGATGAAACCGGGTACGCAGGGATGTGGCGTCACCGCGACGTGCCTGATCTGCAAAGAAGGCGAACGGATCGACCTGTCTCGTCAGATCGTGTGCTACTTGGCGGTCGGTTACACCGATGAGCAGATCGCGCGACGGCTCTCGTTGAGCGTGCGCACTGTTCGGCGCAGGATAGCCAAGATAATGGAAGAACTCGACGTCGTGGGCAGGTTCGCGGCCGGGGTGGAGGCCGCGAGAAGCGGATTGATCTGCCCAAGACTCCTCTGCTAGGTGGCGATCTCCTCGGCGGTCGGGACCGGGGAGTTCTCGGGGAAGTGGACGTGGTCGTGGTGTTCGCCCGTTGAGGACGTCTCCGTGCCGAGCACGTGAATGAGGATCGTTGGACCCTGCGTCGACGCGTCGATCGCAGGGTCCAATGTCGATGATCACGACTCCCGGCGAGATCTGCGCCATTCCTCGGCGAGCAGGGCGTAGCGGTATTCCCCGCCCCATTCCCCCTTGAAGAACTGGGATTCGAGGAAATGCCCCTCCCTGCGCATGCCGAGACGCTCCATGAGCCCGGCCGACGCGGCATTGCGCGGATCGCACCGTCCGATTATGCGGTGCAGGCCGAGCTCTTCGAAACCTATCCGCAGCATTTCGGCGGCGGCCTCCGAGGCGTACCCCTTGCCGTGGTGGTCGGGGTGCAGGACGTACCCGAACTCGCCCTGCTGGTCCGGCCGGCTGAGCCAGATCAGGAGCGTGTAACCGACGACCTTCCCGCCGAGTTCGATGGCGAGCAGCAGGGTGTCGCCTTCCTCGCGGAGGGCGTGCTGCTTCAGGCGGACGGCGAGTTCCTTCGCGTTGTCCTCGGGAGTGCGCGGCTCGTTGAGCAGGTACCGGGCCACGTCGGGACGCGACTCGAACTCCAGCATGTCGTCCTCGTCGCGTTCGGTGAACGGCCGCAGGACGAGGCGTGCTGTCCTGATGGGGGATGTGATTTCGATCATTCAGTTTCCTCTCCTGCAGCAGGTTTGCGGTGCGTAGGGCTGCGGTCGGGCGCCGCGGCAATCGGGCAGGTTCTCGAACGGCGCCAGGAGGCCTGCTACGTCGTATTCCTGGGCGTCGACGAAGACGCGTTCGATGCGCGCGGTGTCTCGGATCTCCCGGAGGGGGTCACCGTCGATGATCAGGAGATCGGCCCGCGCCCCTGCTCTGAGGCAGCCCAGCTCTCCTTCGGCGCCGAGGGCGACTGCGGCGTTGGAGGTCGCGGTTCTCAGCGCGTCGACCGCGGAGAAGCCGTGCTTCACCATGGCGCGGAGGTTCTGGTGGATGCTGATGCCGATGTCGTCCAGCGGCGCGTCCGTGCCGGCGACGACGAGCCCGCCCGCCCGGTGGACGCGGAGCAGGAGATCGACGTCGCCTCGTGTCCAGGCTCGGTTGAGCTCGTTGCCGGGGCCGGCGGCCTGCCGCACCTTCTCCTTGAGACGCTCGTACTCCCACCAGGGGAAGAGGACCTTGGTACGACGATCTTCGACTAGGTCGGGAGAGTCGACGAACATCTCGTTGGCGAAGAGGAGCGTGGAGGACACCCACATGTCCGAGGAGCTGAGCAGGCGGATCGTGTCCTCGGCCGTCCGGCCTCCAGCAGCGCTGAGCGTGCGCGAGTAGCCGAGCCTGTTTCCGCCGCCGGTGTGTTCCATGCCGTTGAGGCCGGTCGCAACGGCGGGGTAGAGGTAGTGCGAGACAACGGGGATGCCCTGGGCGCGCAGCTGCTTGACGAGCGAGCGTTCCAAGGTGACGGGCAGGCGCTGGTACGACTTGACGACGTTGTAGTCGAGCGCGATGACGCGCTGCAGCTCCCGGGCGAGTTGCTCCTCGGACGAAACAGTGCGCATGAACGCGAACGAGTTGCGGGTGCCGTCCAGCGGCTCGCCCGAACCGAGGAAGCGCGGGCCCACGGCGGCCCCGGAGTGGATCGACTCGCGGGTTTCCAGCATCTGATATGCCGGGTCGCCGGGTGAGCGGCTGGTGGTGACGCCGTAGGCGAGCCAGAGCGGGCCCTGTCTGCTGCCCCACTGGCGGCCGCGGAAGTGCCAGTGGTTGTGCACGTCGATCAGTCCGGGAATGACGCACTTGGTGCTCGCGTCCACCGTGGGCGTGACATCGGGCCGCGCGTGATCGATAGCGGTGATGAAGCCGTTCTCGATCTTGATGTCGACGTTCTCGCGGTACCCGTCGGAGTGCCCGTCCCACAGCGCCCCCGCCCGGATCGTGGCTGAGGGCGGTGGTTTCCGCTGCCGGCACGTGATGGGTGGCGTGTACTGCTTCCCGCCGACGATCACCACTTTCCCGAGGGACAGGAAGAGAACGTCTCCGGAAGCGGAGACGGAGACCGAATCAGCCACCAGCTCGGACAGCGGCGTGGGAGGGCCCGTGATCGTTCCGTCGCGGTCCACGGGCACGCGGTGCACCAGGCTGTCCACCACGGCGATGAGCGACTTCCCATCCGGCGACCACAGCGGCCCGTCGCCGTTGCGGGTCGCGATGGACCGGTGCGGTGCGATCGACTGGATCGTGCTGTTCCCGGTCTCGACGTCCACCACCATGATGTCGTTGTAACCGGCGGTATCGCGTTCCGAGGCCGGCCTCGTGACGGTCATCGCGACGTAGCGGCCGTCAGGGGACCAGGACGGTTTGCCCGGGTAGTCGCCGGCGGGCACGAGTTCGCGGATCTCGCTCGTGGTGAGGTCGAGCACCGAAGTCGTCCCGGCCTCGTCCTGGAAGGCGATCCGGTCACCGCTCGGGTCGACGCTCGGGACGAAAGCTCCGTCCGGAAGATCGGTCAGGGGCTCGCAGCCCTCGCCGATGGTGTGCCGCCAGAGATTGGCCACACCGCCCCGGTCGCTGGAGTACACGATGGACCGGCCGTCGGGCGCCCAGGAAGGGTCGGCGTTGGAGTAGCCGTCATCCACGATCTTCTCCGCTGCTCCGCCCAGCCGCAGCAACCAGAGAGCGTTCAGGGCGCGGAAGCAGACCGTGGAGGCGTCAGGGGAAAGAGCGGGGCCGACGATGCCGCGCAGTGCCGACTGCTCGGGCAAGGCGATCGGCCGCCGGATTTCCGGTGGACTGCCCGGGGCCGCCAGGGCTGCGCTGAAGGGGATCGCCACGAAGTCCCGGTCTCCGGTGCGGCGTCGGCGTATTTCGCCGTCGGCGCCGTACGCGAGCTCGTCTCCCGACAACCACGCGGGTGGGAGCGGGGCGACCTCTTCGGCAGCGGCGGACAGAGCGGTTCCGTTGCGGAAGAGCGTGGACCGCGGGCCGTCCACCAGCACGTAGGCGAGATCGCCGCTCGGGCCGTAGGACGTGCCCCGGAACGACTGCCCCGCTGGAGCCGTGTGGAGGACTTTCCGGTCGCCGGTGGCGAGATGCAGGACCTCGACAGCCGAGTCACCAGCGACGTAGGCGATCCGTTGACCGTCCGGATGCCACGTGGGCGCGCGGTAGGCGCGCTCGTCGTCGGTACCGACCAGCGGTCGGGGCCGGCCGTCGGCGCGGTCGAGCAGCCACACCGCGCTGGTGCCTCCGGCGTCGGACACGTACGCGACGCGGCTCCCGTCCGGGGACACGCACGGGTCCACGTCGTACTGCGGGCCGCGCGTCAGCCGTTCGACGGCCCCGGACACCACGTCGACGGAAGCGATGTCGTAGACCCCGTTGCGGAAGGACTGGAAGGCGATCCGCTTCCCGTCGGGGAAGAACGACGGCCAGGTCGCGTCCTCGGCGTCCTCGGTGAGCCGCCGGGCCTGCCCGCCGGCGACCGGGAGGACCCACAGCACGTTGCCCGCGTCGAAGGCCAGAACGCGCGTTCCGGCGTGGTGCGAGAGGGCGATGTTGGTGGCCTGGCCGATGATGGTCCCAGCACCGTGCTCCGGTGCCGGCGGCGCGGTGCACCCGGTCAGTGCCACCGCGCCGCCCACCACAACGCCACCCTTGAGAAGGGCTCGTCGTGACAACGTCACCAGGTCATGCCTCCAGGTACTGCGCGACGACGTAGCGGGCGAAACCGTCGTGATCGGTGTGGCTGGTCACCGAGGTGAACCCGGCCGACCGCAGGATGTCCACGACGTCGTCGACCACGGTGTCGTAGTGCTCGATCGCCAGCACTCCGCCCTTCTTCAGCAGGCGCGCCGCGGTCGCCACGATCGAGCGCGTGAGGTCGAGCCCGTCCCACCCCGAGTAGATCGCCTCGGTGGGCTGGTAGACGGCCCACTCCGGCGGAATCTGCAGACTGTGCGGGACGTACGGCGGGTTCGCCGTGATCAGGTCCACTCCACCGTCCAGATCGGTCAGCAGGTTGGGATCGGACGCGTCGCCCTCGATGAACTCCGCCGGGTTCGGGATCTTCTCCTGCAGCCGGTCGGCGTTGCGCCGTGCGCACTGCACGGCCGCGGCGGAGATGTCGACGCCGGTCACGGTCGAGTCGGAGCGCAACCGGGCGATGGCCAGCGCGATGGCGCCGGACCCGGTGCACAGGTCCACCGCGCGGAGACGGTTGACGGAGCACCGCGCGAGCGCGTTCTCGATCATCGCCTCGGAGTGGACGCGCGGGATGAAAACGCCTTCGTTGACGTGGAATTCCAGGTCGAACAGCGTTGCGCGGCCGGTCAGGTACTCGAGCGGCACCCGGTCGGCCCGGCGTCGCACCAACGACCAGAACTCCTCGGCACTGGATCCGGTGAGGGACGCGTCGAGGTCCAGGCTCTCCGGGGTGCTGTTGGTCACGTGCGCGGCGAGGGCGAGAACGTCCTGCCGGGGCGCCCAGACCTGTGCGGAGGTGAGGACTTCCTGCGCTCTGTCGACCTGATCCCGGACGGTGCGGACTTCCGCGCTCG